>CAYWVY010000057.1:0-4101 GCA_964461885.1 uncultured Methanospirillum sp.
CAGCTCTTCATGGACTCCGACGAGGAGGAGCAGGCCCGCGGGATCACGATCGACGCCTCGAACGTCTCGATGGTCCACGAGTACGGCGGCAAGGAGTATCTGATCAACATGATCGACACTCCCGGCCACGTCGACTTCGGCGGCGACGTCACGCGCGCGATGCGCGCGGTCGACGGCGCCGTCGTGGTCGTGGACGCGGTCGAGGGGACCATGCCCCAGACCGAGACCGTGCTCCGGCAGGCCCTGAAGGAGCAGGTCGTGCCCGTCCTCTTCATCAACAAGGTGGACCGGCTGATCAACGAGCTCAAGGTGGACGAGCAGGAGATGCAGATCCGCCTCGGTCGGGTGATAGACAAGGTCAACAAGTTGATCAAGGGCATGAACGAGGAGATGTACAACGCTGGCTGGAAGCTCGACGCGGCCAAGGGCACGGTCGCGTTCGGCTCGGCCCTGTACAACTGGGCCGTCTCGGCCCCGTTCATGAAGACCTCGGGCGTCTCGTTCAAGGAGGTCTACGACCGGTGCCGCGCGGGCGAGATGAAGGCACTCGCGGAGCGGTCGCCGCTCCACGCGGTCCTGCTCGACATGGTGGTGCGCCACCTCCCGGACCCGCTCGACGCGCAGAAGCGACGTATCCCCGTGATCTGGCACGGCGACAAGGAGACGGTCGAGGGGAAGGCCATGTACTCGTGCGACCCGAACGGGCCGATCGCGATGATGGTCACGGACATCTCGTTCGATCCCCACGCGGGCGAGGTGGCGACGGGCCGGCTCTTCTCGGGCACGATCCGCCGCGGGGCCGAGCTCTACATCATGGGCGCGGCCCAGAAGGCGAACCGGGTCCAGCAGGCCGGGATCTTCATGGGCCCGACCCGGATCGAGGTCGAGGCCCTGCCGGCCGGCAACATCGCCGCGGTGACGGGCCTGAAGGACGCGATCGTCGGCTCGACGGTCACGAGCCTTCGCGACATCACCCCGTTCGAGTCGCTCAAGCACTACTCCGAGCCGGTCATGACCGTCGCGGTCGAGGCCAAGAACATGAAGGATCTGCCCAAGCTCGTCGAGGTGCTCCGGCAGGTGGGGAAGGAAGACCCGACCCTGAACGTCACGATCAACGAGGAGACCGGCGAGCACCTGATCGCCGGCATGGGCGAGCTCCACCTCGAGATCATCACGGGCCGGATCAAGCGCGACAAGGGCGTGGAGATCCTCACGTCGCCGCCGATCGTGGTCTACCGTGAGACGCCGACCGGAATCGTGGAGAACGTCGAGGGCAAGTCGCCGAACCGGCACAACCGGTTCTACGTGAACCTCGAGCCCCTGCCCGACAACATCGTCGAGATGATCAAGAGCGGCGACATCTCGATGAACCAGCCCATGCTCGAGCGGCGTGATATCCTGGTCGCGGCGGGGATGGGGAAGGACGAGGGCAAGTCGGTCAAGGACATCTACGGGACGAACATGTTCTTCGACATGACCAAGGGCGTCCAGTACCTGAACGAGACCATGGAACTGGTCCTCGAGGGCGTGCACGAGGCCCTCGCGGGCGGCCCGCTCGCCGACGAGAAGGTCCAGAACATGAAGATCACGCTCGTCGACGTCAAGCTCCACGAGGACGCGATCCACCGCGGGCCGGCGCAGGTCATCCCGGCCTCGCGCTCGGCGATCAAGGCCGGACTGCTCCTCGCGGGCGACTCGCTCCTCGAGCCGATGCAGAAGATCTCAATCACGGTGCCGACCGACCAGATGGGCGCAGCCACGTCGCAGATCCAGGGCCGGCGCGGCCAGGTCTTCGATATCACCTCTGAGGGCGATACGGTCACGGTCGTGGGCAAGGCCCCCGTGGCCGAGCTCTTCGGGTTCGCCGGTGACATCCGCTCCGCGACGGAGGGCCGTGCGATGTGGTCCACCGAGTTCGCCGGGTTCGAGATCGTACCGGCGAGCATGGTCAAGGACGTCGTGATGGCCATCCGGAAGCGGAAGGGGCTCAAGGAGCAGCTCCCGCGGCCGGAAGACTACCTCGCGTAATCTTTTTTCCTGTCCCCCGGAAGGCGAGAGACGGGGAGATCCCCCCCCCTTTCGGGTTTTTATCCAAGCGCCGGTGCGAAGATCGCGAGGAGCGAGATCTCCTCGTCGCCGGCGCTGACCGCGTGATGGACGCGCGGCGGCGTGATGAACGTCTGCCCGACCTCGACCGGGACCCGCCTCCCACCGAGGACGAAAGCGCCGGTTCCCCCGAGGACCACGTTCCACGACCACTGCGTCTCGTGGGCGTGGTCGGGGATCTCGCCGTTCCGCTCGACCCGCATGAGGTGGTAGCTGAACGCCCCGTCGGTCTCTTGTCCCGTCACCAGGTCCTTGAGGAAGACCCCCTTCCAGGTAGGGGATGCGTACCAGGGCTTCTCGGCCGCCCTGACATCGAGGTCAGGAAAGAGGACGACGCCCTGCTCGAAGAGTTCCGATAGATTCTGCTGTCCCATGACGGACCTGTGCGCGTCACTACCATAAAAGGAGCGCTGCTGCAACCCTTCGCTCACGTGACGTTCGGGACGGCGCCGTGAAGATGTCGATCTTCAGGGTCACGCCGCGGACGCCTGGACGGGAGCGGGTGTCGCCCGTCTCCTTCAGAGCGCGCCCGGCGGGATCATCACGCGGTCGATCACGTGGAGCACCCCGTTGATCGCGACGATGTCGGCCCGGGTTACGCAGGCGCCATCGAACTGGAGCGAGCCGTCGGAGAGGACGGTCACGGGGAGCGACGTTCCCGCACGGGTCGCGATAAACGGCTCGCGGGCGAGGTTGGACGTGAGCCGCCGGCCGTGCACCACGTGGTGGTTCGCGACGGCCGCGAGCGCGTCCCGGTCGAAGAGGAGGCGGAAGAAGGTCATGGGCGGCACCGCGTCGAAGACCGCGTCGCCCGGTGCGAAGACCGTGTAGGTCTCCGTGCCGTTCAAAATCTCGTAGGTCCCGCCCTGCCGGAGGGGCTGGGCGAACCGCGTGAGCGCGGGATCGGCCACCGCGAGCGTCGTCTCTCCGCCCTCTGTCGGGACCGGTGTCGGAGTGGCAGTCGGCATCGCGATCGCCGTTGGTGTCTCCGCCGAGGTCGCGGCGGTCGCAATCGCGGTCGATGTCTCGGTAATGGGTGCAGCGGTCGCGATCGCGGTCGGGGTGACGGGCTCGGTCGGTGTGGTCGCCGGGATGCTCGCCTCCGCGCCATCGGACCCGGTCGACGCCGGCGTCGCCTGTACGGCTTCCCGTACAACGGCAGCTTAAACGGCACCACGCCCAGGGACCGTATCGCCGAGCTGGTGATTCCGATGCTGATCCTCCATGGCTCCCGCGGCCAGGTGAGCAACCTCGCGGACATCTACAATACACGCGCATTCTCGACGTGGCCGACCGGAACTTCGATCTCAAGGTCTACCAGGGCAGGCCGCACAGGTTCATGATCCAGAACGGCACCCTCGTCCGCGACGATACGGCCGAGAACACCTGCTCCCAGATGATCGCGCTCTTCCGACGGACCCTCGGATAGCCCCGGTCGAAACGGGACGCGGACACCCGCGGGACGTGGGCGCCATCCTCCCTCCGTGTCTACTCGACGATGAAGGTCCCCATCCGGTGTGGCGTCGGGACGCCGCACCCCAGCGCGTATTTGCCCGGCTCCGACGGCGCGGTGAAGGTGTCGGTGGTCCGGCCCGGGCCCCTGACAATGGTCCCGACGAAGAGCGGGGCGTCCCTATCGGCGTAGATGACGACGTTGTGCAGGATATCGACGTCCTCGTTCTCGAACACGATCGTCACCTCGGCCCCGGCAGGCACGGTGATCGACGACGGGGTGAACGCCTCGTCCCGCGCAACCACGCGGACGGTGACCCGGGCGGGGGCGGATCCGGTAGAGGAGCCCGTCTCCGTCCTGTCGGAGACCATCGGCGCAGAGTCGGGAGCCCGTGACGGGGCCTGCTCCGGCCTCTCCGTCACGGCGGGGGTTGAGGGGACGGGAGTGGGGACGGTCGCGACCCGGCTCGTCGCGGCGGGAGACGGGGTGTCGGGGAGCACGACCGGATCCTGCTCGATGTACTCCGTCGGGGTGACCGTCGG
>CAYWVY010000057.1:4201-14471 GCA_964461885.1 uncultured Methanospirillum sp.
CCGTCGGGGTGACCGTCGGCGATTCGGCCGGGGCCGCGCCCGTGTCGGCGGACGCCCGGGCCGGGGTCGTTCCAGCCGCCGGCGGACCCGTCGTGGAACTGTCATTCGGAGGGACGGTCGTGGTGTCGGGCGGCGGGGTGCCCTCAACCACGGAGATCCCAGGGACTCCGGACAGCGAAGATGAAAAGCCCACGATGGCGACGAGGAGGCAGAGGGCGATCAGGATCGCAGCGAACCGAGCTTTCACACAAGCACCGTGTGCGGTGTATGTACGATCAATCGTTTAAGCATTTCCATACGCCCGGTATGTCGTGCGCAGGCACGCCGAAATCCGCACGGGGGCCACTGCCCATGCCACGAGGCGATTGTTTCCTCCGCCCCCGCCTGGGGCTCGTCGCGGTCGCGCCCGGGTGCCGGCCTACGGCCGACATGCCGGGGACGACGGGGGTTCGGGGCCGCGATCCGTTCGGCCGTCGCCTCCTTCATCTCGATCGACGGTGCGGCGAGGAACGGGGGGCACCGTGCTGCGAAAAAAGAGGTCGGGGCGGGGCCCCGGTATCAGAATCGACCCTGTACTCGATAGCGAGGCGACGTGCGGACGCCGGCGACGATCAGGAGCCCTCGATCAGCTCCTCGACGATCCCCCTCCCCGCCGGGTCGTTTGCGAACGCGCTCTCCACGGCGGCCTTCTCATTCTCGCCCCCGATCTTCGAGAGAGCGGCTGCAGCCATCCAGCGGCAGCACTCGTTCTGTCCGTTCAGGTTCTCGACGAGCGGTCCCACGGCCCGGGGATCGCCAATGTGCTCGAGCGCCCAGATCGCCGGGACGCGGACCAGGTAGTCGTCGTGGCCCGCCGCGGCCACGAGGGCGTCGACGGCCGGCGCGCCGATCCGCTCGAGCGCGACGGCGGCCCGCCACCGCGTCTCGCGCTCGCTTGAGGCGAGCAGCTCCGCGATCGCGCCGACTGCGCTGTCGCCGTATCCGGCGGCCGCTTCGGCTGCGCCGAGCATCTCGTAGGTGGTCCCCTGCACGAGCCGCTGGACGAGCTCGCTGACTGACTGCTGCTTCTCCATCTCTCCTCCTCTTTGCCGAATCCTTCGACACAACCACCTCTCCCCGGCCATATAATAGAAATTTGCACCCCGACGTTGCACGGCAATAATGACTGGCGATACACGGCCCCGAAACCGCGGACGGGGCACAGAGTGCTCTCGCGGTCCAGGCAGTCTCGACCGGAAGACCTGTCTCCGGCTCCCGGCTCCACATCCGGGCGGGACCCGGTCGTCCCCATGGAGAATCGCATCGAACCGCTGCGGGCGGCGGGCGGGAAAGAGAAAAAGGAGAGATGTGTCAGCCCAGGAGGCCCATGATACCGGCGAGGCCCGTCGCCATGACGACCCCGAAGAGCGCGAGGACCCACGACACCATCAGGTAGAGCACGAGGGCGATCACGGCCACGGCGGCGGCCTTCCCTGTCTCCAACCCGTAGAGCTCGCGCACGCCGAGGACAGTCAGCACGACCGCCCAGATCTGACCGATGAGCCAGCCGACGATCGGGATCCAGCCGATCAGCAGAAACGGCGTCTGTGCGTAGACGGCTCTCTTGAACGCGTCGGCGAAGTCGCCGCGCCCGCCGAGCACCTTGGCGCCGATCTGCAGGACGATCGACCAGATCAGCAGGGTGAAGAGCCCCCAGATATAGGTGAAGACCAGGGCCCAGACGAGCGAGATGAGGCCGGCGTCCCGCCCGGTATCGATCCCGAGGCCGCTCCCGTCCATCACAGTGAGCCCGAGGTGGACCATCAGCGCGACGAGGACCGACTGGAGGACGAGCAGGAGGAGGTAGTAGACAGCGGCGTCGGTCAAGGTCTCGCTGCGGACGGCGCGGAAGGTCTCTGCAGGCCGGACGATGAAACCGACGATCTTGTCGAGGGATTACAGTGCCACGCGGTGTGGTTATGGTTCAGGGAAGAGAAGTATTGAGATCTGATCGTCCGGCTGGAAAAAGAGGTTCAGGGGACGGTGACCGCATCGAGAGGGATCACCCCCGAGCTCGAGGCGATGCCGAAGAGGGCGAAGAACGCCGCACCGAGGATCAAACCCAGGATCGCGGCGATCACGAACACGATGACCACCGCGATCACGACCGCGATCACGGCCTTCATGGTGTCCATCTCGTGGAGCTCGCGCACGCCGATGACCAGCAGCACGATGGACCAGATCCAGATGATAAAGCCGATGACCGGGATCCAGCCGAGCAGCATACTCGGCGTCTGGGCGTAGACGACCGACTTGAACGAGTCGGCGAAGTCGCCGCGCCCGCTCATGACCCTCGTGCCGACGTGCAGGAAGATCGAGACGAGGGCCAGGAGAAGGAGCCCGACGATGAACGCACCGATCAGCCCCGCGATGAACGTTCCGATGCCGGGCGGGCTCGAGCGCGCAACGCCGATGCCCAGGTACGCTACGATCGCGGTGAGGACCGCGTTGATGACCAGGAGGACCAGGTAATAGATCCCGGCGTCGGTCACGGTCTCGTCGCGGGCCTCGCGGAACGTCTCCACGGGGCGAATGATGAACCCGACGATCTTATCCGCCAGTGACAGTGTCATGCCATGAGCATGGCCAAGTAACTATCTAAATATTTCCAAAGACCCCGAGCTGGCGCGCGGCGTCGGCCGCGGGACCGGGGGAAGCCCCGGTCTCCGGGAAGGGGATGAAAAATGAGTGGATCAGAGGTCCGGTGGGACGTACCCCGGCAGGTTCTCGAGACCGGCAATGCCGCCGACGATGGCGATCCCGATGAGCGCGAGGATCGCCGCGATGATTGCTATCACGATGATGTAGAGCACGGCTGCAATCACCACCGCGACCACGGCACGCATGGTCTCCATCTCGTGGAGCTCCCGGACGCCGAGGAACAGCAGCACAAGTGTCCAGATGAAGAGAACGATCCCGATCAGCCAGCCGATAACCGGGATGACCGAAAGCCAGCCGATGAGCAGGCTCGGCGTCGACGCGTAGACGGCGGGCTTGAACGAGTCGGCAAAGTCCCCCCCCATCCACCCATGATCTTCGCACCGATGTGCAGAAAGACCGCCCAGAGGAGCAGGCCGAAAATCCCCGTGATGAATGCCCCGATCAGACCCGCGATAAATGCCCCGACCCCGGGCGGTTCGTTCGTGGCCGCGCCGTACCCCAGGTACGCCACGATTGCAACCAGGACCGCGTTGATGACCAGCAATACGATGTAGTAGATGACCGGAGGCACGAGGTCCTCGTCGCGGACGGCGCGATATGTCTCGACCGGCCGGACAAAGAACCCCGTGATCTTGTCTGTCAGCGACAGTGCCATGCCCGGAGGATGGTTGATATCCTATCTATAGATATCGAACCGCCAGGGCCGACGGAGGCGGAGGGAGGCGGGAGGCAGCCCCGCACCGTCCGAGATTCGGAAAAAAAGGAGGGGATCAGGTCGGCGAGGTGATCCCGGGGACGCTCGCGAGCCCGGCGATTCCGCCGAGGAACGCGAGCCCGAGCAGGGCGAGGATCGCGATCACGATGATGAAGAGCACGACGGCGATCACGACCGCGATCACGGCCTTCATCGTGTCGAGATCGTGGAGCTCGCGCACGCCCAGGAACAGCAGCACGATCGCCCAGATCGTGAAGAGGATGCTGATAAGCGGGATCCACCCGAGCAGCACGCTCGGCGTCTGGGCATAGACGGCCGACTTGAACGAGTCTGCGAAGTCGCCGCGCCCACCCGCGACCTTGGCGCCGACATGCAGGAACACGGCCCAGAGGATCAGGCCGATGATCCCCGAGATGAACGCGAGGATCAGGCCCCCGACGAATGCACCGATACCGCCCGACATCCCGAGGTTGAAAGCGGCCGATCCCTCGTCGGCCACGGTGATGCCCAGGTAGGCGATGATGGCCCTGAGAATCGCGCCGATGATCAGCAGCACAAGGAAATAGATAACAGGAGGTGTGAGCTCCTCGTCACGGACTGCGCGGAACGTCTCCACGGGCCGGACGATGAACCCGACGATCTTGTCTGTCAGTGACAGTGCCATGTCCTCAGGATGGAGATCCTTCTATTTATAGATCGTCCAGGATCCCCCGCTCGGATCTGCCGAATCCTTGATATTCCCCCGGTGCCATCGGTTAATCATGGAGCAGAAGTCGGTGCTGAAGGGCGTGCCCGGGATCCTCCGGCCGTTCCGCGAATTCGTCGAGGGGCTCGGGCTCGGAGAGGGCGACCAGGTGGTCTACATCGGGGTGCCCGGGACCTGCACGCCGTTCGCAGAGCTCCTCGCGTTCGCCACCCGCTCCCTTCCGGTGACGCAGATCTTCATCCCCGGCGTGGACGAGGGAGCGGCGCGGCGGCTCGAGGTCGTGCCGAAGGTCGGCGTTCAGGCGGCCGGGCCGGTAGACCAGATCCGGCCCAGCGTGATCGTGGTCATGGGCGGGCTCTCGATGGAGAACAGCCCCGCCGGGGCCGACGAGGTGATCGCCTTCCTGGACCGCCACCCAACGGCCGCCGTGGTCGGGGTCTGCTTCCAGCAGATGTTCGACAAGATGGGGTGGTGTGACCGGTTGCCCTTCGACCTGCTGATCGACGCGACCATCGATCCGGTCGTGGTCTGGAGCGATTGAAGCGGTCCGGGCCGTAGCGGCGAGCGGAGCGGCCGGAAGGTCGAACCATCGCCCCTCCCTCTCCAGAAACATTATATCGTAGACGCCTCATTGAGATGCAGTAGCAACAGAGGTGATATAGTATGGTCGAAATTAACCAGATGGATATCGTCGGCACCCTCGAGCACGACGGTGCCTTTTCGAGGCTGCTCCGCGCCATTCGCGACGCCGGACTCGAGGAGACCCTGAAGGGAGCCGGCCCCTTCACGGTCTTCGCCCCCGAGGACGCGGCCTTCGAGTCGGCGCAGGATGAGCTCATGCACTGGATGGTCGACGACGCGACCGGGCTCCGGCAGCTCCTGACCCACCACGTGGTGGAGGGCCGGCTGATGACCAAGGACCTCAAGACGGAGCGCCCGCTCCGGGCGGTCGACGGAAGCGACCTCCAGCTCCGACCCCTGGGCGCCCACACGCGGGTCGGCGAGGCGACGATCATCCGCCCGGACATCGTGGCGAAGAACGGCGTGATCCACGCGATCGACCGTGTGGTGATCGAGCCGCAGCTCAGGGTCCAGCGCCAGAAATAGACTGCACCCTTCCTCTTTCAGGTCCGCTTGTGATCGGAGTCGGCCAAGGTCGAGACACCGACGCCGGGCAGGCGGCGTCGGCCGATCCATCTTCAGTACGACGGTTTCAGCGATGCGTCCCGGCCGTCGCGAGGAAGGTCTCGACTGCCCGGGCGTACTCGTCAGGTGCTTCGTTCTCTCCTCCGTGCGAAATCCCCGCGAAGCGCACGAGCCACGAGCCGTCGATCTCGCCGACCATCCGTACGGAGATCGAATCGGGCGTCAACGTGTCATTGGTCCCGACGATCAGCATGACGTCCCGCTCGATCCCGGCGAGTCCGTCGTATGTGCCGTTCCACGCGAGAGAAGCCTCCGCCTCGTGCCGGACTGCGTCGGGTTTCGACGGGTCGGCGGCGATCGACTCGAGCTCGGAGAGGAGTCCCGCACATTCGGGTATCCTCACGCTGTAGGTCGTCGAGCTCAGGATCAGTTTCTTGACGGAGCCGGGATGATCGATTACCAGCTGCTGCGCGATCGACGACCCCATCGAGAGACCATATACGTTCATCCTGCCGTGACCGATGGCTGCGATCAGGCCGGCGGCGTCATCGGCATGCTGCGAGATGGATGGGGCCATGGCGTTGTCGGGGCTGAACCCGAGCCCGCGGCGATCATAGAGATAGACGTGATACTTCGAAGCAAGGGCGCCGACGAAATCTGCGTCCCAGTTGTCCATTGTCGACCCAATCCCCGCCACCAGCAGGATGGGCTCGCCGGTCCCAAACTCGCGGTAGGCCAGGCTGGCTCCGTTAACCTCCGCATAGTGGACGGGCGTGCCGGGGATATCGACCGCCGCGGGCGGCCCGCCGTTCAGGTCGGTGCCGGCGAGCCCGGTGCAGCCCGCCGACAGGACGAGGGCGACGACTACCGGAAGAGTGAGGATGAGGATGCGTGTCGTTTGCATGATAAAGGCCCCTCACGCGATCGCGGTCACAGATGTGTGGGTATTATCGACATCCGATAAAAAAACTCTCTTGTCGTGGAGACGGGCGGACGGAGCACGGGCCGGGCGGGTTCCTGCCCCGGTGCGAGGTGACGGGGCGGGCCGTGCCGCCATAAAGCCAATTACCCCCGGGGACCCATTGATATCAGGTTTTTCGATGCGGACGCCGATAGCAAAGGTCACCCCCGAGATTGGACGCGCGAAGTGCGTCGGGTTCGTCCACGAGGTCCGGGACCTCGGCGGACTCACGTTCGTCCTCCTGCGCGACCGGACCGGGATCCTGCAGGTCACGGTCCCGAAGAAAAAGGTCACGCCCGAGGTCGCCGAGGCTGTCCGGTCGGTCTCGCGCGAGTCGGTCGTCATGGTGACCGGCGAGATCAAGGCGACTGAGAAGGCGCCGGGCGGGCGCGAGCTCGTCCCGAGCTCGTTCGAGATCCTCTCGCGGGCCGAGACGCCGCTCCCCCTCGACGTGGCCGAGAAGGTGCCGGCCGAGCTCGACACCCGCCTCGACATGCGGTTCCTCGACGCCCGCCGGCCCCGGATCGCGGCCGTCTTCCAGGTCCGGTCGGCCGTGCTGCACGAGACGTCGCGGTACCTGCACAAGCATGACTTCATCCAGATCACGACCCCGAAGATCGTCGCGGCGGCCACCGAGGGCGGGACCGAGCTCTTCCCGATCGCCTACTTCGAGAAGGAGGCCTTCCTGAACCAGTCGCCCCAGCTCTACAAGCAGATGATGATGGGCGCCGGGTTCGAGAAGGTCTTCGAGATCGGCCCGATCTTCCGGGCCGAGGAACACAACACCACGCGCCACCTGAACGAGGCGACCTCGATCGATGCCGAGGTCTCGTTCGCCGACCACGAGGACGCGATGGCCCTCCTCGAGGGGCTCGTGGTCTCGTGCTACGAGCACGTCGCGGCCACCTGCGCCGACGCGCTCGAGCGCGGGGGTTTTCCCGAGCTCGCGCTCCCGCGGGCCCCGTTCCCCCGCCTCCCGTATGCCGAGGCGATCGAGATCGCGGCCGGGAAGATCGAGGAGCCGATCGCCTTCGGCGACGACCTCTCTCCCTCGGCCGAACGGGCGATCGGAGATGAGATGGGCCAGCACTACTTCGTCACGGACTGGCCGACCTCGATCCGGCCGTACTATGCTCTGCCGTACGAGGACGACCCGTCGATCTGCAAGGCCTTCGACCTGATGCACCCGCGGATGGAGCTCTCCTCGGGGGCCCAGCGGGTCCACCGCCACGACATGCTCCAGCAGCAGCTCGTGGCCAAGGGGCTCGACCCCGCCTCGTTCGAGTTCTACCTCCGGCCATTCCGGTACGGGATGCCGCCGCACGCAGGGTGGGGCCTCGGGGTCGAGCGGTTCGTGATGACCATGCTCGACCTGCAAAACGTCCGCGAGGCCGTGCTCTTTCCGCGCGACCGGCACCGGCTCGTCCCATGAGCCTGCCGCCGGTGCTGCTCCCGACGACGGTCGTCGGGTCATACCCGCCCGTCGAGGGCCGGGGGCTCCGCTCTCTTCTCGACCGGCACCGGACGGCCCTCGAGACCGCGGTCGCCGACCAGCTCCGGGCCGGCGTCGAGATCGTCTCCGACGGGCAGGTCCGCGCGGACATGGTCTCGACGTTCGCCGGGCAGCTCCCGGGGATCCGCGAGGGGCGCGTCATCAGCCGGATCGAGCCGCCGGCGCACCCGATCACGGTCGAGGACGTCCGTTACGCCCGGTCAAAGGCCCCGTATGTCAAGGGGATCCTGACCGGGCCGACCACGCTCGCGCACGCCCTCCACCTCGACACGCATATCTACCGCGACCGGGCGGAGCTCGCCCTCGACCTCGCCGGCGTGCTCGCCGCGGAGGCGCGGGGGCTCGCCGCGGCCGGCATCTGCATGCTCCAGATCGACGAACCGATCCTCTCGACCGGCGCCGCGGACCCGTCGGCGGCCGCTGAAGCGATCGGCCTGGTCGCCCGGGGCCTCCCGGTCCCGGTCGCGCTTCACGCCTGCGGCCCGATCGCCGGGATGATCGACGCCCTGCTCCGCTATCCCGTCGAGATCCTCGACCTCGAGTTCGCGGGCCACCCCGGGAACCTCGAGGTGCTCGGCCCGCGCGAGCTCGGAGAGAAGCGGATCGGCCTCGGTGTGGTCGTCTCGTCCTCGGACGAGGTCGAAACGGTCGAGACCATCCGCACCCGGGTCGAACGCGGGGTCGAGGTCTTCGGCCCGGAACGGCTCCTGGTCGACCCCGATTGCGGACTCCGGATGCGTTCGCGCGAGGCCGCGTTCGCCAAGCTCTCGCACATGGTCGAGGCCGTCCGGAGCGTTCGCGCCGGGCTCTGACCGCCTTTTTTTCCGCACGCCGCCGGATGCGCGGGCTATATCAGACGGGCCGACCAGATCCGTGCATGAACGGGGACGCTGGGGGGCCGCTGGACCTCGCCGCCCACGCCGTGATCGCTGACCGGCGGGGGCGCCTGCTCCTCCTCCGCCGACCGGCCGCGAGCGAGTGCAACCCGGAGCGGTGGGAGTTCCCCGGCGGGCGAATCGAACGGGGCGAGGGGGTCCGCGACGCCCTCATCCGGGAGGTCCGCGAGGAGACGGGCCTTGCCGTCGAGCCGGGCCGGCTCCTCGGCGCCGGGGAGCAGGAGCGGAGCGAGGGGCGCGTGGTCCACCTGGTCCTGGACTCGTCCACCGCGGGCGGGGAGATCGTCCTCTCGGAGGAGCACGACGCGTACCGGTGGGTGACCCCGAAGGGGCTCGCCGAGCTCCCGCTCTCGGACTGGATGGAGGGATGGTACGCCGCGCAGGGAGCGTGAACGGGGGAGCGTTTCAGTCCGGCTTCGCCCCGCCCTCGGGGGAGCGGTTGATCAGTTGCCAGTAGCAGCCGATCTCGCGGACCACCTCGGCGAACCGGTCGAACTCGACCGGCTTGACGATGTAGCTGTTCACGCCGAGGCCGTAGCTGAGCGCGATGTCCCGCTCTTCGGCCGACGACGAGAAGACCACCACCGGGATCTCGCGGAGGGCCGCGTCCTCCTTGATCTGGCGCAGCACCTCGAGCCCGCCCACCTTGGGGAGCTTCAGGTCGAGCAGGATGACGCGCGGCCGCATCTTCTCACCGAAGAGGGCGTCCAGCGCCTCCTGCCCATCCCACACGACGCGGACCCGGTTGTGGATGTTCGACCACTCGAAGACGTGGAGGATCAGCTCCACGTCATGCGGGTTATCCTCCACCAGCAGGATGTCCTTCTCCCCGTTCATCTCCATCATCACTCTCCTCGTGCAGTGTGAAGAAAAAGGTTGTTCCCCGTTCCGGCTCCGACTCGACCCAGATCCTGCCGCCGTGCCGCTCGATGATCCGCTGCACGATGGCGAGCCCGACCCCCGTCCCCTCGTACTCGCGCACGTCGTGGAGCTGGTGGAAGACCTTGAAGAGCATGCCGGCGTACTTCTGGTCGAACCCGATCCCGTTGTCGCGGACGTAGTAGATCGGCCGGCCGTTCTCGTCGAAGGACCCGATCTCGATCCCGGCCACCTCGCGGTTCCGCGTGAACTTGAGCGCGTTCCCGATCAGGTTCGAGTAGACCTGCTTGAGCAAAGCCGGATCCGCCCGGCAGGGGGCGAGGCTGCCGACCGTGATCCGGACGTTCCGCCCCTGCCGCTCGCCGGCAAGGTCGTCGAGCACCTCGGCCACGAGCTGGGCCGGGTCAATGTCGCGGATGGCCAGGGCCTGCCGGCCCGTGCGCGAGAAGTTGAGCAGGTCGTCGATCAGCCTCGCCATCCGCCGCGCGTTCTGGCTGATCAGGTCGAGGTACCGGAGTGCGGCCTCCGAGAGCTCGGGCCGGTGCTCGTGCAGCAGGATGTAGGTGAAGCCGTCGATCGCCCGGAGGGGCGACCGGAGGTCGTGCGAGACCGTGTAGGTGAACGACTCGAGTTCGCGGTTCGCGGCGGCCAGGTCCTCGGTCCGCTTATGGACCCGCTCCTCGAGCTCGGCGTAGAGCTGGCGGTTCTCGTCCTCGGCCTCTTTCAGCCGCGTGATGTCGTTGCCGACGCAGAG
>CAYWVY010000058.1:0-14022 GCA_964461885.1 uncultured Methanospirillum sp.
GCTACCGTCTTTCACGTAGATCCATTGAGGGTAATCATAGGATCGCAGTATTTGAGGAGGATCCTGCTCGGTCGTGAAGATTTCAAAGGAAATTTCAGTCCGAACTTCTCGAGTCCCTTCCTCAAAATTCAGGGCGACAGCAGTGTCCGGGTCAACCTTAATTTCTCTCTTTCGTGTGAAATCCGGCACGCGCGAATTTTTTTTGGAATTCAATTCCCGAATATACCTCAGTCACTTCTAAGGTATCACACTTATAAAGGTACGTTGTCTCATGGGTTACCTTAATCGTATGATCTGTTTCCCACGGACTAGGTGGCAAACGTTCGCTAATCTTTTCTGCGCTGACTTCTGGCACCACGGCCGCGCTTACCGCAGGAACGAACGCCACGCTTACCAGCATGAATGCAGTGAGCAAGGAGAGCATCCGCAGATCAATTCCTCGACTCATGGTTTCTACCTCCTTTTTTTGCACACGTGACACTCGAAGATATGACCAAAACCTTCAGAGTAATGAAGATACAATGATACCATGTCTTCGGGCCGGCAGAACTCATCCAGCGATCAAGCATGGGTGAAAGCTGCCGACTATCGCATTCTCCTATTCTCGAATAGCATTTCTGTGAGAAACGTTGAATGAGGAGATCTCAGGAGCTCGCCAACCGTCGTGATCGGAAGTGAGTTGATGAAGTCGCCCTGAATTCCCGGGCGACACGGATGTCAAATTCGGCAGTACCTGCTCTCGGAACAAGACAACGACCGTGTACTCGTCAAAGAATCGAGGAATTGAAGCGTCGCTCTTCAACCAACGCAGTTATTCTTGACGATTGATTGTGTCGATAGAAAAACCATATCAGTGATATGCAATCACTGTCGTTGCATCGGGAAGGAGGACGCTCTCTGATGGTCATCTGACACCCACGATCACATTCTCCATTCAAGGGTTTTCACAGAACACGTTTAGCGAGGGCTGATGATTGATCCTGTGATCGATCATGAAAGCACTTTTCCTCATCATGATGCTGATGATCGGAGTGACATCGGTGATATCAGCCACCGGTGCGACTGACATTCAAACGACGAACGGTTATGTAGTGACACCGGGCTACGACCACAAAATAATAGATGGAGCATCGCGGTACTCCGGAACGATTCAGCAGGGTCAATGGATCTGGCACTCAAAGTATCTCTTCATGGGAGTACGACAGCTCCCTGTCGACCTCAACTGGGGCAGCTCCTCCGATTCTCTCGCACTCACCGTCAACGCCCCCGATGCTACACTGGGACCCTATCACGACGGGGACGACGGACGCATCGACGGTCGCATCTACTTCGTTATCTCAAAGTCGTCGGGGCTGACACCCGGTACATGGTATTTCGGTTTATTCGGTGAACGTGTTGCAGGATCAAGGGGTTACACATTCAACGTTTGAAAAAAATCAACACCTATTTCCGATCCAAGAGCGACCATCCCTCAATGAGTCCCGTAAGAATGGGGCTGCTCATCGCCTGCATATTCTTCATCATCGCCGTGGGTGGCGCCGAGTCGTACGTGGTGGAATCCGGCTACGCTCATCCAGAGGTAACCAGTCCACCGGGCGAGGTCAGAGAAGTACCGTTCTATTCCCTGCCCCTGCATACCATCCTCGGCGTCGGCGCCGCTCTCGTCTGCCCGGCTCTGCTCCCCCTTGTCGATCTCCTCTTCGGCCTGAGCATGCTGGCCACATTCGGCATCCGCCGGCTGAACCGGAGAAACGTGCTCGAACACGAAGGGCGATCAGCGGTATACCGGTGCATTAAGGGAGAACCAGGTGTACGGTTCACAGAGATACTTGCCAAGACCGGCCTCAATCGCGGGACCGCTGAGTACCACCTGCACGTACTGGAGCAGACCGGGAAGATCCGGCGCCTGAATCCCGTCGGTTATAGTGATGCCTCCTGTCCCGCTGTTCCCGAAGTTGATGCCCTGCTTCGCGTTGCCATTCGTTCCGAGACCGCGCGAAAGATCCTTGAGTATGTGGCTCGCCGTAAGGCCGTTGCCCGAACCACTCTTTCAAGCGAACTCGGTTTTTCCGGGCCGCTCCTCTCGTACCATCTCGAACGGCTCATCGATGCCGGGATCGTGAACCGTGAAAAACGAGGCCGCAAGGTCTGGTATTCGATGCCCGACAAAACATGCGAACGGATTAACGAATTGATAGGCCATTGGAGAATAGACAGAACAGCGCTCAACCTTCGGTACGCCGGTTCTTAAAAGTCTATGTCCACAGAGGAGGCTCCCTCCATCGTGGCACTCCGCGTGCGCCGACCATCCATCCATTCGCATGTCCCGGACCTCGGGGCTGCACAGGGCCCCGCCACAGGCGGATCCGTCCGCGAACCGAAACAGTCCGATGCGGGAAGGTCGGGAAAGAAGACTTAATGCGGCGGGCGCGCCCACCCAACGGCCATGGAAGGCGACACGGCGGGGACGGCCCGGGTCCGGTTCGGGCTGCCGGACCTCGCCACGCTCCGCGAGGATGGCTTTGTCGCCGTCGACATGCACGTCCATACGGATCACTCGGACGGATTGATGCGGGTGCGGGACGCGCTCCGGTACGGCCGTCGCATCGGGGTCTCGTTCGCGGTGACGGACCACAACGCGGTCTCGGGCGCGGTCGCGGCGGTCCGCGAGGCCGGTCCGGGCCAGGTCGTCGTGCCCGGGATCGAGGTCTCGGCCTCGGAGGGGCCGCACCTGCTCATCTACTTTTACACCCTCGACGACCTCGTCGATTACCACGGTGCCGTGATCGCCCGGGCGCTCGGGGGCTGTCCCCACATGGCGACCGCGCTCCCGACCGCCGAGGTGCTGGCCGGGCTCGAAGGGCGGGACGCCTTTGCGGTCGCGGCCCACCCCTTCGGCTATCTCTTCCTCTGCCGCGGGGTCTGCAAGGCGATCGCGGCCGGCGAGCTCGCGCCCGACGTGCTGCTCCGGCTCGACGGGATCGAGGGGATCTGCGGCGGCATGACCCGATCCCAGAATAACCGGGCGATCGCGTTCGCACGCGAACACGGGCTCGCCCTGACCGGCGGGACGGACGCGCACCTGCTCGGCGAGCTCGGGCGGGTCGTGACGGCGGCCCGGGCCGAGTCGGTCGAGGAGTTCCTGGGCGCGGTCCGCCGGGGCGACGCCCTCGTATGGGGCCGCGAGAAGTCGATGATCGGGAAGACTGTCCAGGCTACGGCCGTCCTCCCGCGGTACGCGCCGTACATCGGTCCATCGCTCGGCGTTCATTACCGCCAGAACCTGCCGAGAGCGCTCCGGTATCTGCGCCGTCGGCGGTGACCGCCTGCCGCGAAAACGGTCACGGTTGACGGACCGTTGCCAGGGCGGCCGTGAGCCCGGACGGGTCGTCGGTCCCGGTACAGCGCCGACGGCCGTCGGAGAGGACGACCTCGACCGCCTCGAAACCGGCAACGTTGTACAGCCACCCGCCCGGCGTCAGGTGTATGCCCCAGCCGTACCACCAGGGGTTCCTGACATCTCTCCGGGACCGGATGCGGTCGATGGGCCAGGCGTGGCGCACGAGCCCCGGCCCGAACGCGATCCACAGGGCCTCGTCGTCGACCTCAACGGTGAGCGAGGAGAAGAGGACGGGCACGACTGCAAGCACGGCCAGCACGGGGATCAGGACGGCGAGCGCGACGGGATCCCTGGGTGAGCCTGCCGGCGTGGCGACGATCAGGACAACGAGGGTGAGAACGATGGCCCCGGCGAGCAGGGACTGGAGCAGGCCGGCACGCAGGGTATGCCGGTACCGGGCCTGGCGAAGAAGAGCGTCAGAAGACATAGTCGATCACGATCCCGCCCGCGTACAGCGCCATGGCCAGGTGAAACAGCGGGAGCAGGCGAAGGCCCGCCGACTCCTCCGGGCGGCGCACAAGCCCGACGGTCGCCACCATGACGCAGGCGAGCCCCGCGACGAGTCCCGCGCGGGCGATCGGACCGAGGACGGCGGCGAAGAGGAGGGCCGCAACGGCATGGACGAGCGAAAAGGCGAGGACCCAGCGCGCGGCCCCGGTCATGCCGTAGAGCACCGGGATCGTCTGCAGCCCGCGTGCGCGGTCGTTCGTGATGTCCGCGACATCGTTGGCGCCGAGGTGGGCGAGCGCGAACGGGTAGAAGAAGACAAAGTAGAGGAGGGCCGTCGCGTCCGGAAGGCCGAGCACGAGGTACCCGGCGACGGGAAAGAGGGCGAAGTCGGTCCGTCCGATGACCTGGGCGAGCGGGTACCGCTGCCGGCGCTTGCCGACCTGGTAGGCGTACTCGGCGAGGTAGCTCCAGCCCATGATCGCGAGGACGAACAGGTTGTGCGGCCACGGCAGGGTCAGGATGAGCGAGGCCCCTCCGACCGCGAGGAGCACCATCACGAGCCGCGCCCGTGCGGGGGAGATGGTGCCTTCCGCCAGAGGGCGGGTGCCGAACGGCCGCCAGTACCGGGTCAGCCGGGAGTCGACATCCAGTCGGTCGAGGTCCCGGTCGACATAGTCGTTCAGGACGAGGCCGGCCATGAAGCCGAAGACCGCGATCAGGGCCGCAGTCGCGAGGACACCCCAGGTAAACCCGGCGTAAGTTTCCGCGGCGAGCAGGGTGCCCGAGCAGAAGAGGAGGGCCCATGCAGGGGCGAAGTGCAGCCGGAGAAGGTCGAGGTACGGAGCGAGGCCGGCCCGCATATGTACATCCCCTTGGCTGCGGACCATACAAACCTGGCGGAGAACGATGGGTTGATACCCGCGTCGGGCGCAGAAGAGGATTACATGGCGGACCCGGGTCCACTGATCCTGACCGTCGGTCACTCGACGAGACCGCTCGAGGAGTTTCTCGACCTGCTCGAACAGCATGACTGCCGTACCGTCGTCGACGTGCGAAGCCTGCCCCGTTCACGGCGCTACCCC
Organism: uncultured Methanospirillum sp.; assembly: GCA_964461885.1. Taxonomy (GTDB): domain Archaea; phylum Halobacteriota; class Methanomicrobia; order Methanomicrobiales; family Methanospirillaceae; genus UBA288. The sequence continues at coordinate 4,933 of CAYWVY010000058.1, forward strand.
CACTTTGACCGGGCTGCGCTTGCCTCCTCACTGGCCGAAAGAGGGATCGATTACCACCATTGCGCGGGTCTCGGAGGGCTACGAAGGCCTCTTCGATCGACCGAGTCGGTCAATCGAGGGCTCCGAAACGAACGCTTCAGGGCGTACGCCGACCACATGCAGACCGCAGAGTTCGCGGACGCGACCGCGAGGCTCATAGATCTGGCTCGCACTGATCGCTGCGCGGTCATGTGCGCCGAGGCCGTCCCCTGGCGCTGCCACCGATCGCTGCTTGCCGACGCACTCGTCGTCCGAGGCTGTCGCGTCCTCCACGTCATCGACCGTGGCCGCACCGAGTGGCACCGGCTTCACAAGTGGGTTGTGGTCACGGACGGCTCTGTCTCGTACCCGGAGGACCCGGAGCAGCAACGGCTCGATCAGCAGTCCGGATAGACGGACGGGAATAGCCGGGACTCGACTCCTCTTCCCGATAACCGGACAATCACCATGCCCGCCGCGATAAGGACGCTCGTGACGGCGATTATTGGCGTGCGGGAACGCCACACTTCGTGTCGGAGCTCCACCGCCCGCGGCATTTTGATACGGGCGCGGGAGAAACTAACGCCATCCGGTTCCCAGCGATAGACGACGGGATGGCTCCGCTTCAGGACGCCGCGTTGAGCCGGTCGAGGTAGTCCTCGAAGAGGTGGATCCGGGTCGAAACCGGGAACGGCGTGCCCTGGATGCTGATGACGGCGTCGCCGCGCGCGAGCGTCTGGATCTCGTTCGACATGCTTGTCAGGTTCTGCTTGGCGTTGCCCGCGACGATATTCCGGTCCTGCTGGTCCGCCAGGCCCATCACGACGTAGGTGTTCAGCTGCGCCAGGATCCGGGGGTCGATATTTTTGGGCTGCTGGGTCACCAGGCAGAGCCCGACCCCGAACTTGCGCCCCTCCATCACGCACTCGCGGAAGACCTGCGTCGACTGGTTCGCGTTCGCGAGCACGCGCTGGGCCTCCTCGATCGCGATCATGACCTGCTGGGGGGCCGTCTCCTCCTGGGAGAGCGTGCGCTGCTTGTGCGCGTTCAGGATCGCCCGGGTCATCGTGGAGAGCGCGAAGAGTTCGCCGCGTTCGCCCACCCCGGGGATGTCGATCAGCACGACCTTGTTCTGGGCGAGGTCCTCGATGATGGCCGGGATCGAGGAGCCATAGCGGTGGAAGAAGACCCGGTTCTCCTCGACGACGGTCTCGACCCGGCGCTGGATCATGTGGAGCGGACCGAGGGCATAGGTCCGGAGCGTGTCCGTGATCTCGGGGTGGCGCCCGATCCCGCTCGTGGTCTTGAGCGGCGAGGGGAGGGAGTCGACACCCTCGTTGATGAAGAAATCGATCACGTCCGAGCCGGGATGACCGTCGAGCGATTCGACCACCTCGACCAGCGGGAGCGAGAGGTCGTACAGGAACCCGAGGTCGCCCATCCTGAAGTCATCGTGCTCGAGCCGGAGTTCCTTGAGGCCGTACTGCTTTCGTTCGTCCGGCGGCCTGGTCGAGTAGACCGAGATGCCGTCCTTTGCCGTCGTGTACTCGATCAGCCCCTGGATCCGTCGGTCCCGGACCCGGTAGCCGGTGACGTACTCGCCGTGCGGGTCGACCATCAGGATCCCGAACTGCCGCAGGCTCATGGCCGACGCGCAGAGGACCTTCATGAAGTTCGACTTGCCCATGCCGGTGGTGGCGAAGACGCCCATGTGGCTCGAGAGCGTCTCCGACGGGAGCGAGACGGTTACGCCCTCGAGAACCCCGAGGCCGGCCCGCATCTGCCCGATCTCCAGGTCGCCCATGGACCGCTGCAGGAACTCGAGGTCCGCGTCATCGGGCCGGGAGACCACGGAGAAGTTGGTCGGGGCCGTGATCGGCGGCCGGAACCTGCCGTCGGGGTCGACGAGACCGAGCGGATGGAGGTTGACGCAGAGGGTCGGCCCGGCGGCGTCCGCCCCGGCGGGGGTGTCGTGCGTAATGTCCGTGACCTTTGAGTAGAAGACGAAGCCCTTGTCGGAGTCGGTGAGTTTGAGGATGTCCCCGACAAAGAGAACGGCGGTCGAGGGGACCACGATCCGGTAGGTGAGGACCGAGGTGCTGATCAGGCGAAAACCGGCGGCATCGAGAGACATGGGAACATCCTTCACTGTGAGATCGTACGCGGTTCCCGGTATATACCATTGGTTATTTTTCTCTCCGCCACCCGCCGCCGGGAATCACGGTCGCTGACCGGAGGAGGGAGGCGTTTCCGTGGCCCGGATCGCGGAGAGGACCGTCGAGCGAACGCACTTCTCGAGGCCGGGCACCCCCCTCGGGTCCCGCCGGGCGTCAAGGTCGTCAACCAGGACCTCGCCGCGGAAGCGGATGCCGAGGTTGGCCATGAACGCCCGCACCACGCTCTGGACGCAGCCGAAGTTCTCCAGTCCCTTCCTCCCGGCCGTTGCGAGCAGCACGCCTCCCCGTGGCGTAGCCCCGGGACCGCCCGTACGGAGCGCCTCCTCCGCGTGGATCGCCTGGGCGCGGTCGATGACCGCCTTGAGACCCGCGGGCACGGTGTTCGTGTACACCGGCGAGCAGACGACGAGGAGGGAGGCGGCGCGGATGGCGGGGGCGAGGCGGGTCATGTCGTCGTCGAAGGTGCAGTCCCCGGAATTGTAGCACTGGTAGCACCCGATGCACGGGCGGACCTCGAGGTCGTGGACGAAGACAACCTCGACCGCTCGGCCGGCGGACTCGGCCGCCTCCGCAGCCCACTTTGCGAGAACGGCACATGATCCATCGGGCCGGGGGCTGCCCTGCAAAATCAGGACGCCACCGGGAGCCGCCTCGGCGTGGAACGAGGGAGGCTCGTCGTGCCGCACCAGCCCGCCGGGGGCCGCGAGGATCGCCGCCTCCCAGTCCGCGGCCGCCTGGCGTGCGGCCCGCTCGGCATCGATCGAGAGCAGGGGCGGGTACTCGTAGGTGTTGGTTGAGAAGAGGACGACCGGCCGGCCGGCTTTCTCGAGGAGGAGCCGGAACCGGACCATGCCCGGAAAGACGGAGGAGAGGTCGTCCCGGTACAGCGCCAGCACGTAGTTCCTTCCGGATGCGACGACCTCGGCCCGGCTCAGCAGTTCTCGCATGCTCGGTCACCCGTCGGGGGGAGCGTGCCCGCCGTTCGAGCGGAGCGCCCGCCCCCGTTGTGATGGAAGGGGGCGGGGGCCTATCAATGTATTCCCGATGCCGTCGGTCGGGGAGCCGGCGCTCGCGGGGGCCTTCAGGGTTTCGGCACGTACTCGCGCCGGGCGTGGCGACGGACAGCCCGGTCGACGACGGCGCCGGCGAGGCGATCGATCGGGGAGAGGCGGGCCGGCACGAAAAAGTCGCTGTCGGCGAGGGGGAGGTAGTACGCCGTGTCGGCCGGGCAGGCCCCGGGCCGCGCCAGGGTCACCGCGCGCATGGACCGGAAGTGGAGGACCCGCCAGCGCTCGGGCCGGTACGGGGCCGTGTCGCGGAGGGCCGCGGCGAGCCGCCCCGCCGCGCGGTCGAGCGCCGCTGCCGCCTTCTCCGTGCTCTCCGCCCCCGCCCCGAGGCGCGGGTGCACGGCGACGCCGACCTCGTCGACGAAGACGAAACCCCAGGCGGCCGGTCCGGCCTGGATCGCGGCGAGGGTCTCTTTCAACCCGAACGGGCCGGCGCTGGTCGCGACCGCGAGCGCGGGCTTCGGGTAGAACCGCGGGCGGTGGCAGATCCAGGCGAGCCGGTCCACGAAGGTCTTGTAGAGGCCCGAGACGTTCTGGACGTAGTTGGGCGAGGCGAAGATCGCGCCGTCGCAGGCGTCGAGCCGGGCGAGAACCTCGTCACGCCCGTCGTGAACCGGGCAGAATGCCTCGCCCTCGGCGATGCAGCAGAAGCAGCCCCGGCAGCCCTCGAGCCCGGCGTCGCGGAGGTACAGGTACTCGACCTCGATCTCGCCGGCAACGCGGAGGCGTGCCCCGATCCTCTCGACCGCCCGGACAGTCGCGCCGCGGTGCGGGCTGCCGATGACCGCGAGCACGCGCTTTCCCCCGCCCGGGGATCCTGATCTGCCCAGCCCGTCGTCCGCCATCGGTCCTTTCTATGCCGACGGGCGCCTTCAACCTGTCGGCCGTTCGAGCACCAGGATCTGGCGGGTCAGGCTCTTGTGCACGCGCTGCTCGTAGCGGTCGAGGACCGCGAGGTGGCAGGCCGCGATTTCGTCGATCGGCCGGTGGGTGACGATCACGGCCCGCCGTCCCGGCCGGAGCACGCGTGCGACCTCGCCCAGTGACTCGTCGTAGAGCCGCTCGAGGGTCTCGCCCCGGATCTGCACGGACTGGCCGTACGGCAGGTCCGAGACGACCGCGTCGACCGATGCCGACCGGAGGGGGAGACGGGCCGCGTCCGCGAGCGCGACCTCGGCGCCGGGCAGGTTCAGGCGCGTGCCTCCGAGCATCAGGGGGTCGATGTCGAACCCGAGCGCACGGACGCCGAGGAGGGACGCCTCGATCAGGGTCCCGCCCGTGCCCGCGAACGGGTCGAGCAGCACCTCGCCCGGCTCGATGCCCGAGAGGTTCACGAGCGTCCGGGCCATGCGCGGCATCATCACGCCGGGATGGAAGAACGGCCGCGAGAAGGGACGGCGGGCGTCCAGGGCCCGCCGGTCCGGCTCGCAGACGAGCCGGCCGAGGTAGCACCGGTCGCCCGAGCAGACGAGGCCGTAGCTGATCTCCGGGGACGAGAGCGAGACTCGCCCCGGGATCAAACCGCCGAGCCGGCGCTCGAGAGCGAGGGCCGGGGTGGCGAGGGCCGCGCCCTCGACCTTCTTCACCCGGAGCGCGAACGTCCCGTCCGGTTCGAGCCCGGCATCGCGGACCATCGCGTCGACCGCGTCGTCGTCGGCCGGACAGTCGGCGATGTACTCGTACACTCGGTGGGTCAGGGCGAGGCGTGCGAGGCGGGAGGGAATGTCGCACTCGCCCACGGCGAGCTGCGGGCCCGTCTCCTCCACGCGGACGGCGCACCCGAGTTCGGCCGCCGGGAGGGACGGGTGCTCGCCCGAGAGGAGGCAGACGACACGCATCGGCTCGTTCAGGTCCGCCGCCGCATCCGCGCCTGGAGCCCGAAGTACTCGGAGAAGCCGATCGCCGAGCACTGGTCGAGCGTGGTCGAGTCGAACGAGACGAGGTCGCCCGAGTAGAGTGCGAACGGCGACGACCGCCCGAGCACGTGGAGACCGCCCTTGTAGAGCCGGAGGTCGACCGTGCCGGAGACAACCGACTGCGTCTCGTCGATGAACGCGTTGAGCGCGTCGTAGAGCGGCTCGTACACGAGGCCCATGTACGCGAGCTCGGACCACTTCTCGTCCACGCAGGCCTTGAACGCGAGTTCCTGCCGGGTCAGCACGAGCCGTTCGAGGTCGCGGTGCGCGGCGAGCAGGACCGTCGCGGCCGGATGCTCGTAGCACTCCCGCGCCTTCAGCCCGAGGACGCGGTCCTCGATCATGTCGTTCCGGCCGACGCCGTGAGACCCCGCGAGCCGGTTCAGGGCCATGATCAGGTCGAAGCCCTTCATCAGCTCGCCGTCGAGCGCGACCGGCACACCCTCCTCGAACGTGATCGAGATCTCCGCCGGGGTGTCCGGCGCCGCTTCCGGCGCTGTCGTCCAGTGCCAGATCTCCTCGGGCGGGTGGTACGCCGGGTCCTCGAGCCGGCCACCCTCGATCGAGCGGCTCCAGCAGTTCTCGTCAATGGACCAGGGCTTCGCCTTCACGACCGGCACCGGGATCCCGTGCTCGGCCGCGTAGTCGATCTCCCACTCGCGGGTCAGGTTCTGCTCGCGGATCGGGGCGACCACCTCGAGCCCGGAGGCCCGGATGATGAAGTCGAAGCGGAGCTGGTCGTTCCCCTTGCCCGTGCAGCCGTGCGCGACCGCGGTCGCGCCCTCCTCCTTTGCGATCCGGACGCACTCCCCGGCGATCAGGGGCCGGGCGAGAGCGGTGCCCATGGGGTAGCCCTCGTAGCTGCCGTTCGCCCGGATCGCGCGGAAGACGTGCTCGTTCACGAAGCGGTCGCGCGCGTCGATCGTCACGTGCCGGTCCGCGATCCGCTCGCCTTTCTCGGTCGCCATCCGGATATCGGCCTCAGTCTGGCCGACGTCGACCGCGACCGTGACCACGCGGTCGTAGCCGTACCGCTCCTTCAGGAGCGGGACGCAGATCGACGTGTCGAGCCCGCCCGAGAAGGCGAGCACAATAGTTCCCTTGCCCATCGAGTTCACCAGGATTCGAAAGGAATGGTTCGCGGGACAGGGTATTAGAGTTTCACCCGGTACGCGGATTCGCGCGGGCCCGCTTCCGCCGCTGCCAGCGCTTCGCAACGAAGGCGCCGACGACCGCGACCCCGAGCCCGAGGAACAGGGCCGTGAGGAAGAGGTTTTCGAAGAAGAACTGGCTCATGAACGTGCCGTGGAGAAGCCCGAAGAGAAACCCGAGGTAGATGACCAGGTGGAAGTACCGCCATTCGGCGAACCGGGCACGGACCAGGGCGCCGATAACGGCGACGTAGATGAGCGGCAGTGCCACCCGCCCCGCATTGATGGCATAGCTGTCGAGGAACGGCAGGGTCGGGATGAAGACGAGGAGCGACGAGGAGCGCACAGCGACCAGGGGCGGGTGGAGGGTGATCGCGGCGAGGCCGAACCCGGCGAAGGCGTGGTGGACCCTGAGGAACGGGGAGCCGAAGGCCCGGCGGACCTCCGCGAGGAACGGGGTCATCAGGGCCGCGATCCCCATCGCGAGGAGGCCCCAGAGCGCGGCGATGCGGATCCCGAGGGTCACGGGGGTCGGGTTCGGCAGTCCGGCAACGACCGTCGCGACTGCGAGGAAGACGACGACGATGGCGCCCGCCGCGACGGCGCCGGCCCGGGTCAACCCTGGCATGGCACCCAGTTGCGGGGCATTCATCTTGAATCTTGTCCAGTTGAAGGCCAGGAAGTTAAGAATTATCAGAATATTCTGATCTATCTGAATATTTATCACCTCCGGGCTCCAACGAGAGGATTGCATGACGGATGAAGGGAGCGCGTGCCGGCTCGAGGCACTGGTCACCGTGGACGAACGCGGCCAGATGGTGCTGCCGAAGGATCTTCGCGAGCGGCTCGGCATCGGGCCGGGCGACAAGATCGCGATCAGCTCGTGCGAGTGCGACGGCGAAGTCTGCTGCCTGGTGCTGATGCGGGCCGACCGCCTCGACGGGATGGTCCGGGGCGTGCTCGGGCCCGTCATGCGAGAGGTGCTCTGATGGATAGGGAACGGATACACGAGACGGTCCGGGAGGGATACTCCCGGGTGGCGGAACAGGGATGCGGGTGCGGATGCAGTTGCGGTGCCGACCCCGGCGAGATCAGTGCGAAGATCGGGTACACGACCGAGGAGATGGAAAGCGTTCCCAAGGGAGCGAACCTCGGGCTCGGGTGCGGCAACCCGGTCGCCCTCGCCGACCTCGCGCCGGGCGAGGTCGTCCTCGACCTCGGCTCCGGGGCCGGGTTCGACGCGTTCATCGCGGGGCGCGCAGTCGGCGAGTCCGGTCGCGTGATCGGCGTCGATATGACGCCGGCCATGCTTGAGAGGGCTCGCGTGAACGCCCACGCGGGCGAATACGCCAACGTCGAGTTCCGGCTCGGCGAGATCGAGCACCTTCCCGTCGCGGACCAGTCGGTCGATGTCGTGATCTCGAACTGCGCGATCAACCTCTCGCCCGACAAAGGACAGGTCTTTCTCGAGGCGTTCCGCGTGCTGAAGCCCGGGGGCCGGCTGCTGATCTCGGACATGGTGATGGTGGGCGAGCTCCCCGAGCGGGTCCGGAAGTCGGTCGCGGCCTACGTCGGCTGCATCGCGGGCGCCGTCTCGCGCGATCGCTACCTCGCGCTGGTCCGGCGCGCGGGCTTCTCCGAAGTCGAGGTCGTCGAGGAGGCGCAGTTCCCGGTCTCCTGCATGGCGAACGACCCGACCGCGCAGGCGGTCTTCGGTGACGTCGCGCTGACCCCCGAAGAGCTCCGAGCGACCGAGTTGGCGATCGCGTCGGTCCGCGTCCGCGCGGTCCGGCCCGCCTGAGTCCGGCCGGATACAGTTTTTTTAAAAGAAGGGGTCAGCAGGCCCCGAGGTAGTGGCCGAGCGGCTCGAGGGTGAGCCGGCTCTTGCCGATCGCCTCGATCGCGAGCGCCGCGGCCTTTGCGGCCGCGAGGGTCGTGATGTACGGGACCCCGAAGTCGACGGCCATGCGCATGATCTGGTAATGATCCTGGCGCGAAGCCTTGTCGGACGGGGTGTTTACGATCAGCTGGATCTCGCCCTTCCGCATCATGTCGATCACGTTCGGCGAGCCCTCCTGGACCTTCCGCACGAGCTGCGCCTCGATTCCCGCCTCCTGCAGTTTCTCGACCGTCCCCTGGGTGCCGTAGATCGCGAGTCCGAGCTCTGCCAGGATGCGGGCGATGGCGACAAGCTCCCGGTGCTGGTCGCCCGTTACCGAGATGAAGACGTTGCCCGAAGTCGGGAGCGCGTTGTCGGCCGCGATCAGGGCCTTGTAGTAGGCCCGGCCGAAGTCGTAGTCGATCCCCATCACCTCGCCGGTCGACTTCATCTCGGGGCCGAGGACGGTATCGACGCCCGGCAGCTTGTTGAAGGGCAAAAGCACCTCCTTGACCGCGACGTGATCGAAGGACCGTTCCTCGTACCCGAGATCAGCGAGCGGGCGGCCGATCATCACCTTCGCCGCGACCTTCGCGAGCGGGATCCCGGTCGCTTTCGAGACGAAGGGCACGGTCCGCGAGGCCCGCGGGTTCGCCTCGAGCACGTAGACCGTGTCGTTCTTGACGGCGAGCTGGAGGTTCATGAGCCCGACCACGCCGAGGCCGAGCGCGAGCCGGCGCGTGTAGTCGCGCACCCGCTCGATCACCGAGGCCGAGAGAGACTGGGTCGGGATCACGCAGGCCGAATCGCCCGAGTGGACCCCTGCCTCCTCGATGTGCTCCATGATCCCACCGATCAGCACGTCCTTTCCGTCCGAGACCG
>CAYWVY010000059.1:0-13436 GCA_964461885.1 uncultured Methanospirillum sp.
CCGCGACCGAGTCGGGGCCGCCGATGCAGCCCGCTGAAACAACGAGCAGCAGCACAAGCATCGCCAGGATGGCTGCGAACGATACCCACTGCCTATCCATTCCAACCCTCTCCCTACTCTCTGATTGGGACATCCTGCTCCATGCTTCTCGCGGGGAATGTCGAATGAATCAGTAGAGGTAAACTCGATCTGTCCTTGCTTAAAGATTCCCTTGTGCTTTTCTCGGGATCCCGGCAAAGGAAGAAAACGACAAAGGGAGGGTGGTGGCGATTCACAATGTGGAAAGGGAAAGTGGGTGGGGGAGGTGTCAGCGGCCGCCCGCGCCGCCGCCGCCGAAGCCCCCGCCGCCGCCGAAACCGCCGCCGCCGAAGCCCCCGCCGCCGAACCCGCCCGCACTGCTGCTCTGGACTGGCGGCGCAAAGAGCAGCAGGGGCACGAACGAGCGGTTCAGGCTGGTCGGCATCGCGACCTCCTCGGGGAGCTGGACGTTCAGCTCGCGCATGGCCCGCGCCACCCTGTCCCCGACGCCGAGGGCGGTGCCGTAGACCAGCCACTCGCCCCACATCGAGAGGTCGGCCGGCGAGTACTTGCGGAGCATGGCGAGGTCCGAGAGGAAGTGCGCGAACGCCTCCCACTCGAGCCGCTCGCGGTAGCCGTCGCCCTTCCAGTGGCCGAAGAGCGTGGACGGGAACGCGATCGCGATCCCGGACTGGACGGCGCCGAGCACGAAGAGCAGGATCGGCCCGATGAAGCGCCCGCTCAGGGCCGGGAAGATGAAGACGCAGAGGAGCGAGACGACTGCGAGAGCAGCCCCCACAAGGGCCAGGGGGAGGACGTGCTCGCGCCCCGAGACGATGTACGCGGTCGTCACGGCCGGGTCCGAGTGCGAGGCGATCGCCCGGTACGTCCCGAGGTTGCGGATCATCTCGGACTGGAGGGCCGTGTCCGTCTTCGCCGCTTTGTTCCGCAGCGCGAGCGCGGCCGTATCGACCACGTTGTCTTCGGTCGCGATCGCGCCCAAAAAGTCGAGCACTCGCTGTTCGTACGGGTCGTTCGAGCGCGCGCCCTTCAGCAGGATCCTGACGTCCTCGCCGCCCGCGATCTCCTCGACGCGGATCAGGCCGCGCCGGTGCAGGTCGAGCACGGTCGCGTAGAACCCGTCCGCGTCCGAGGTCCCCGCGTCCCCCTTGAAGAGGAGGTTCACGGTCCAGGGGGGCTTTGTCGGGTCCGGGACCGTGCTCAGGTACTCGGGCACGGTGAAGGCCTTCTCCCGGCCGTACCGGCGGTAAAGAAGGAGAAGGGCGAGGGGCACGAAGAGCACGAACGCGATCCCTGCCCAGTACAGCACCGTCGAGAGCCAGTAGGGGACCGTCTCCCAGAAATGGGCCGATCGCGTCTGGCCCTCGAGGTTGTCGACCGGGCGGGAGAAGCCCGCGACCGAGTCGAGGGTCGAGCGCTCCAGCAGGAGCTCGATCGCGACGTTCTCGCTCTCCCCGGCGGATCCACTGATCACGATCCGGTCCCCTTCGCGCGCCTGCTGCAGGGTCGGCGGGTAGGCGAAGACCTCGCTCACCCCGTCCGCCGGGAGCGTGATGCGGATGAACGAGTACGGCACGTGCTGGCTCTCCCTCGCGAGCCGGAGGTTCACGTGGACGAACGAGTCGTCGTACTCGACCGGCGGGCGGGCCGTGAACGCGTACCGTCCCTCGTAGGTCCCGCTCGAGAAGTAACCGGTGTCGACCAGCCCGACCTCGTTCAGCTGGGCGCGGGACGAGACGAACGACGACGTTTCGGGATCGGAGGTGCCGTACAGCCGGACGGCGCCCGAGGCGTCGCGGGCGTACCCGGCCACCCCCTCGGGGGGCTCGACCCCAACGAGCTCAAAGTGCGGGGAGTCGGTGGCGTTGAAGACGAGCGGGACGTCGAAGGTCCGGAAGAGCATCCGGTAGGTGCCCGGCGCCTCGACGTTGTAGACGTAGCGCTCCTCGAGGCTCCCGTCGAGCTCGTAGTCGGCCTCGTAGGTGTCCACCGAGAGGCCGCTCGAGAGGGTGAGGGTGGGCAGCCAGAGCGCCAGGGCCGCGCCCAGGATCCCGAGGGCCAGCGTGACCGCGATCAGGCCGGCCAGCGACCGTTCTTCGCCCATGGCCGATCAGAACTCGATCGTCGGCGGCCGCTCGATCGCCTCTTCGAACTGGAGGTACTCGAGTTTCTGCATCCCGATCATCCTCGCGACGATGTTCGACGGGACGACGTCGACCATCGTGTTGAGCTGCTGGGCCACGTTGTTGTAGGTGTAACGCTGACGACCGATCTCGTCCTCGACGCTGCGGACGGCTCCAGTCAGTTCCTGCACCACGGTCGAGGTCTTCAGATCGGGATAGGCCTCCGCCACGGCGAAGAGGCGGCCGAAGATCGAGCGGCTCTCGGCCTCTGCCGCGTCCAGATCGGCGGGGCCTCCCCTCGCCACCGAGGCGCGGAGCTCCGTCACCCGGGTAAGGGTCTCCTTCTCGAAGGTCGCGTAGCTCTTGACCGCACCGAGCAGCTGCTCGATCATGTCGAGCCGCTTCTTCATCGCGACGCGGATCTGGCCGAGGGTCGCCTCCGCCGAGTTCTTCAGGTTGAAGAAGCGGTTGTAGATCGAGAAGAACCAGCCGGCGAGCCCGGCCAGCACGAGCACGACGACGACGATGATAATAATCGTGATCAGGTCCACCACAGTGTCACCGTGGTACTGATGGGGAGATGCCTATTTATTCGTTCGCCGGGGAAGCGAACGTGGAAAAGAGGGATCTAGACGCCCGCGACCACGGGGAAACCGGCATCCTGCCACCTGGTTATCCCGCCGCGCATATTGTAGACCCTGGTAAACCCGAGCTCGTTCAGGGTCTGCGCGGCGCGGGCCGACCGCGTCCCGCTCTGGCAGTAGACGAGGTAGGTCCTGTCCCGATCCATTCGGGCCGCGCGGTCCCGGAAGACGCCGGCATTGACGTCGAGATTGATCGCATCGCGCAGGTGCTCCCGCTGGTACTCGGCATCGGTCCTGACGTCCAGGATCGTCGTCCCGCCGGGGTCGGATCGGGACTCGTCGACCATGCGCTTGAACTCCTCCACCGAGAGGTCCGTGTAAGCCGATGTCGCGTCCGACGCCGAGGTCTGGATACCGGTGCAGCCTGCGCTGATAGCGAGCGCGAGGACGAGCACGACGGGCGCGAACCGGAGGGTGCGGATCAACATCCGATCAAGATCTCGGCACTCATGGTTATACCCCTTTTGCTGGGGGAAGCCGGAGAAAAGAGGGGGTCAGAGGGCGCTGCCCGACTGGACCGCCGCCTCGGAGACCTCAACCGACCGGCCCGTCGAGATGAGCCGGTACGGCCCGGTCGTGCGGACGCCGCCGGTGCTGCCGCCCGTCGCGTACGGCAGCACGAACTCGCCGTTTACCGCCGTGGCGCGCCAGGTGAAGGCCCGGCCCGTGTTCGTGACGACCGGGACCTCGATCGTCCCCTCGCCGCGGAGGCGGGCGCCCTCGACGTACTCGAAGACCTTGACGTACTTGACCGCGATCCCGCCTGCGTTCGAGGGAGACTCGTGGACGAGCCGGTAGTGGCCGAGCGCCGGCACGGTTTCGACCGGCTGGTTCGGCTGCGCGCCCGCGGCGATTGCATGCAGGCCGGCACCGGCACGGGCGTTAAACGCCGCCGCCCGCTGGACCGCGTCCGTCGCGTTCGTGGACTCGGCCCGGGTGATCAGGGGGAGCGACGTCTTCGCCGTCGACGGGTCCTGGTACTCGATGTAGTACGCCGTCTGTGGTGCCGTCTCCGAGCCGTCGAAGTTGTGGAGCCGGGCGACCATGGTCTCGTAGTAGGGCTGGATGTTCACCGAAACCGGGTCGAGCACGTTCGTGTTCTGCTGGTTCCGGGCGTACAGGGTCATCTGGTACGGCGCGGTCTGGGCCGTGGTGTTGTACCAGGTCGTCATCGCCCAGAACTTCGAGACGGCCATCTCGATGTCCGTGACCACGTACCGCGTCTGTTTCACGTCCAGGATACGGTTCGACTCGGTCTCGTTCGTGGAGACGAAGTACGCTGCGGCACCGTCGGGGCCGGCGACGCCCTGCTGGAACGGGTTCGAGTTCGGGATCCTCTCGGCGATGTAAGTGATCATGTGGCCGTAGTCCCACCAGGACATCACGCCGTAGGCCTCGTCCGGGTAGACGAAGCCCTCCTTCTCGTAGACCGTCTTCATGTCCATCCCGGTGGCCGGCGTGCCGTCCTTCATCCACTCGAGCGACTCCTTCCAGTCCGGGTTCATCCGGTTGACCTGCAGGCTCGCGGTCGAGTACGAGGTCGAGAAGTCGGCCTGGCCGTCGCCGTCGAGGTCGACCGGCAGGACCGAGAGGTAGGCGAAGAGGAGGGTCGCCAGCAGCAGGACGAGGACGGCGGCGGCCCCCGCGATGCTGTAGGACGGGTGCGAGCCGTGGGAGCGCTGCTTGCCGGTCGACTGCTTCTGAGTCGCCACCGCCTTCTTGCCCTTCTTCCCGGCCCTGCGCTCGGGCTCCGCGGCCGGCAGGGGTGCGGGTTCGGGTGCGGGTTTCACCCGCCTCTGACCGAGGCCGAACAGCCCCGCGAGGTCCCGCCCGCCGAGTTCGAACGCGAAGGAGACGACGATCCCGGCCAGCAGGGCGATGTTGACGGCGAGATAGTACTCGTACCGGACGTGCTGGATCGTCGAGAGGAGGATGATCGCGGACCAGACGAAGACGAAGAGGTGGTCGGCGCGGTGCTCGCGCCAGAAGCGGTACGCGAGCACGCCGAAGCCGGCGAACATCAGCACGAGCCCGAACTGGAACGTGGACCAGGCCGCCGCCAACGACCAGCCTCGCGCCTCCTGGACTGTGTTCGTCACGTCGTACTGGCCGAAGAACGCTCCAAAACTCCCGATGAGGACATTGTAGACATCGGGAAGTGCGACGAAGAGGATGATACCGATCAGGACGCCGATGCCTGCGAGTGCGCCCGGGAAGTAATACCAGGGGCGACCCCGGAGGTACCGTGCGAGCCCCCAGAGAATCGCCGTCCCAACGATCACGCCCAGGTACGCGATCACGTGCCCGACCGTGTAGGCCGATAGGTCGATGCCCGTGTTCTTCAGGCCGAAAGCGAGCAGGAGGACAAGCGCGACGGCGAACGTGATCCCGTTGATCACGAGGAGTGCGTCGCTCGAACGCCCGCGGTAGACATCGTAGAGGAACTGGGCCAGCGTGTAGATCGCGACGATCATCGCGAAGAGGATCATCGTCGGCATGGCCACGAGCCCGACAAAGTACGCGACGCCCGCGCCGGCCGCGAGCAGCGCGGGCCGCTTCAGGCTCTCGACGCTCGCCAGCGAGACCTCGTGGTCGAGCGCGTACCGGACCACGACGATGTAGACCAGGCAGAAGATGGTCGAGGTGAGGGTCTCGGCGATGTGGTGGTCGAAGTATCCGAAGAGGGAGCGGAAGAAGTACTGCCCCGCGATGACCGCGATCAGGCCGGCCGCTACGAGCCCGCCTTTCCAGTCCGAGACCCGCCGGCCGAGCAGGTACATCACGGGCACCATGGCCGCACCCATCAGGGGCGGGACCGTGAGGGACGCGAAGATGATCTCGGGGCGCGTGGCTGCTCCCGTGACGAGGCAGAGGGTCGCGGCGACGTAGGTGGTCAGCGGCCCCCAGTAGAGATCGGTCCCGTAGGGGAAGAGGGTCATCGGCTCCCACCAGGCGTAGGTCGGGAAGTTGGCGAGCATGAGCTCGACCTGGCGGAGGTTGTAGAGCGGGTCGTCGGAGCCGACGAACGAGAGGATGTCCTGGCCCCCGATCTGCATGGCCGGGATCATCCGGATCCAGAATGCGAAGATGGTGAAGAGCGCCACCAGCGCAATGACGAGATACGTGTGATACTTAGTAAGAACGGGCGAGGTCATCCATCTCTCCGGAGTACAGGTGCTCCGCAGGACCGTTAATATATTTGGATAGGTCTCGGACGGGCGGGCGTGATCAGGCGAAGCGGCGCCGGAGGTACCCGTGGGCGATCCGGTAGAGAATGTACAGGACCGAGACGGCCGTAAGGGCCATGACGGCGTAGATCAGCAGGTTCAGGTGCTGATTCACAACCGGAACCGTGCCGAGGAAGTAGCCCCCTGCCACGAGCACGACGGACCAGGCAACGGCCCCGAGGACGTTGTAGAGCAGAAACCGCCGGTAGCACATGGTCCCGACGCCCGCGAGGAACGGCGCGAAGGTCCGCACAAGCGGGACGAAGCGGGCGATGAAGATCGCGAGACCCCCGTAGCGTTCGAAGAAGTCGTAGGTGCGGTCGATGTACTCCTGCCGGACGATCTCGGGAAACCGGCGTTGAAAGACCCGCAGGCCGAGGTAGTTGCCGATCCAGTAGTTGGCCGTGTCGCCGAGAATTGCGCCGGTGATAAAGACGGCCAGCAGCAGCAACGGATCCAGGTGTCCTGCGGCCGCCACCACGCCGGCGACAAAGAGGAGCGAGTCGCCGGGAAGAAACGGCGTCACGACGAGCCCGGTCTCGAGGAAGATGATAGCGAAGAGAAGGAGGTACGTGGCGATGCCGTACTGCTCGATCACGAGCGGCAGGTTCTGGTCGAGGTGCAGAAAGAGATCGATCAGTCCGGGTAGCATGGCAGTCGAGCGGAGTGATGGCGGGCAGCCCCCGTGCAAACCGGGGGATCGGCCGCCACAGGGACAGAGCTCAGAGGACGATGTTCAGCACGAGCACGATCGCGCCGATCACGGCTGCTGCCGCGATCACGTGGTAGGGATTGATGTGGACGGCGCGCCGGTCCTCGCTCTCGTAGTAGTTGACGAGCCCGGCCGACGAGATCAACCGTCCGCCTCTCTTCTTCGCCATATCAACATATATCTGGGCCTGGTCCTTTAAATAATCAGGGGATGACGCAGACAGTCTACTCGGGCATCGCTTTCGTCGGACCCGGGCTCGAACGGTGCCCGGCGGACATAGTGGTCGACGGCGGACGGATCGTCGCAATCGAGGAGCGGACGAACGTGCCCGAGCGATGGATCTGCCCCACCTTCTTCAATGCCCACACGCACCTCGGCGACACCATCGCCATGGACGCCCCCGCCCGCGGCGACATCGCGTCTCTCGTCGCCCCGCCCGGCGGGCTCAAGCACCGGCTTCTCAGGGCGGCGCGGGACGGTGACTGTGTTGCCGGCATGCGCGAGAGCGTTATACGGATGATCCGCGGCGGAACGGCCGGGTTCGCCGACTTTCGCGAGGGCGGGGACCGGGGTGTCCGGCTCCTGAGAGGTGCCGTCGCGGGGCTCCCCTGCAGGGCGGTAATCCTCGGACGCGACGGAGGAGAGCAGGCGGCAGACGGCGCAGGCATCGCGAGCGTGCGCGACGTCGCGGATTTCGAGGCCGTTGCCGGCCGCGCCCGTGACTCCGGGGGGTTCGTCGCGTTCCACGCCGGCGAGCGGGACGCGGACGACGTGAACGCCGCCCTCGACTGCCGGCCGGACCTCGTGGTGCACATGACTCACGCGACGGATGCCCAGCTCCGGCGCTGCGCCGACGAGGAGATCCCGATCGCAGTCTGCCCGCGCTCGAACTGGCGCCTGGGCGTCGCCGCCAACGGCGCACATCCCCCCATCGCCCGGATGTTCGAGCTCGGGTGCCGGGTGCTGCTCGGCACGGACAACGCGATGTTCGTCCCCCCGGACATGGCGGGCGAGCTCGCGTTCGCGACGGTCGTCTACGGCCTGGATCCTGCAGCCCTGCTCCGTGCCGGGATCGACGGCGCAGCCGTCCTCGGAAGCCCCTGCTGGCTCGAACCCGGTGCGCGCGCCTCCTTCTTCGTCATGGACCCGGCCCGCGCGGGGCTTTCGTTCAGCCGCGATCCCGTCGTATCCGTCGTCCTCCGGTTCGATCCGGGTGCCATCGAAACAAATGTTATTAACTGAAAAGACGAATCTAGTAAGACTATTTTCTGAGGGTTTTATATGTTCCGGAAGGTACTGGTAGCGATCGACGGTTCCAGCCAGAGTCTGCGGGCGCTGACAACGGCGATCGGTGAGGCAAAGGCGTGGAACGCCGAGGTACATGCGGCCTATGTGATCGAAATAGGGCTCTTCTCCTCGCTTCCCGTCGACAACACCTGGGAGGTCATGTACAGCCTCCTCGACAAAGAGGGCAGGGAAATACTGGAAAGAGCGGCTGAGGCGGCATCCGAAGCCGGCGTTCCGCTCACAACCCACCTCCGGCAGGGCCATGCCGGCCAGGAGCTCCTGAACCTCGCAGAGGAGGTGGGCGCCGACCTCATCGTGGTTGGATCGCTCGGAAAGAGCGGGATCGAGCGGCTCCTGCTGGGGTCGGTCAGTTCTTTCGTGGTGACGAACAGCCCCGTGACGACGATGGTGGTGAGAGAATAAGCCTGCAGCTGGTGCGCGACTACATGACCCAGGACGTGGTCTCTGTCGAGATCCCTGGCAATCGCGACGATGTCCTGAAGATCCTGAAACGCACCGGGATCAGCGGTGTGCCCGTGATCAAAGACGAGCAGATCGTCGGGATCATCACCCGGAAGGACCTGCTTGGCAAGCCGGACGAGACCCAGCTCGGGCTCCTCATGACCCCCGACCCGATCACGATCGGTCCCGATGCCACGATCGCCGATGCGGCCCGGCTCATGGTCCGCCACGGCATCCGCCGACTGCCCGTCGTCAAGGATCACCGGCTCGTGGGCCTGCTCTCGGTCTCGGACCTGATCCTCGCGATAGCGCAGATGAAGTGCACGGTTCCGATCAGAGACGTCTACACCAGCCAGACCTTCGCGATCTGGGAGGAGACGCCCCTCAGGGTCGTGGGCAGGATCATGGAGATCTCGGGCTTCGATGCCATCCCGATCCTGGACGCCGACAACACTCTTCGCGGGATCATCTCCGAGCGGGACCTGATCCGGAACTCGGTGATCGAGGACTCGGTCGGGGTCTCGGACTTCTCGAACGGCACCGACGACGACGAGTGGACCTGGGAGAGCATCCGCGACAACCACACGCTCTCGTACTCGATCTCGAAGGTCCAGATCCCCAAGAAGCCGGTCAAGAACGCGATGGTCAAGAACGTGATCGCCGTGCCGCTGAACGCGGAGGTGAGCGACTGCGCGCTCAAGATGAAGCGGGCGCGGGTCGACCAGCTCCCTGTCATCAATGGGGACAAGCAGCTGGTGGCCATGCTCTTCGACAGGGACCTGATCCGGGTCCTCTGTGCACCCACTCCCCCATAACAACTTATAAGACGGATCGCGATGTTGTATATCCAGGACAGCACTTTTATAGTGATTCTTCCATTTCACAGACTTTTTGAGGTACTCTGATGTCAGAGCCAGAGATAATGAAGGGGACCACGACGATCGGTATCGTCTTCAAGGACGGCGTGATCCTGGCAACTGAAAAACGCGCGACCATGGGATTCATGATCGCGTCGAAGCGTGCAAAGAAGGTCTACCAGATCGCGGATCGGATCGGCATGACGACGGCCGGCGGCGTCGGCGACGCGCAGCAGCTCGCCCGGCTCATGACCGTTGAGTGCCGGCTCTTCCAGATGCGGCGGGCCAAGCCGATCACGGTGGGCGCCGCGTCGACCCTCCTCTCGAACTACCTGAACCAGAACCGGTATTATCCGTACTACGTCCAGCTCCTCGTCGGGGGAGTCGATCGCACCGGCCCCTCGGTCTATTCGGTAGACGCCATGGGCGGAGCTACCCGCGAGGACGACATTGTCGCGACGGGCTCAGGCTCACCGATGGCGTACGGCGTGCTCGAGGACCGGTATAAAAAGGACATGAGCGAGGACGAGGCGATCGACCTCGCCGTGCGCGCATTGAAGTCCGCGATGCGGCGCGACGCCGGGTCCGGCGAGGGCGTGCACGTCGTCGTGATCACGGCTGAGCGGTACGAAGAGCTCACTGAGGAACGTGCAGAACAGATTGCCGCTTCCGTCACTGCAGCCTGATACTCTTTTTTTGGGACGACTATATGGGAATTGAAGAGCGGCTCAGAGATCTCAAGGATAAGATCAATGGCAAAGTGCCTCACGGCATAACAGTCTCCGAAGTCGAGTTCGAGGGACCGGAGCTCGTTATCTACACGGACGACCCGAAGCGGTTCGCGGACGAGCCCGACCTGATCAAGACGCTGGCCCGGGATCTCCGGAAGCGGATCGTGATCCGGCCGACCGTGCTCGAAGACCCGGAGCGTGCAGCGACCGAGATCCGGAGCGTGGTACCCGAGAACGCCGGGATTACCGACTTCTTCTTCGACCCCGATACAGGCGAGGTCCTGATCGAGGCCGAGAAGCCCGGGGTTGTGATCGGCAAGAACGGGGCGACGCTCCGGGAGATCACGAAGCAGATCGGCTGGACGCCGAAGGTCGTGCGCACGCCGCCGATCGAGAGCCAGACGATCAAGCAGGTCCGGCAGTACCTCAAGTCGGTCAAAGACGAGCGCAAGGAGTTTTTGCGCACGATCGGCCGCCGGATCCACCGCGAGGTGACGAACAAGGACCAGTGGGTCAGGATGACCACCCTGGGGTGCTGCCGCGAGGTCGGGCGGGCCGCGTTCCTGCTCTCGACCCCCGAGTCGAGGGTCCTGATCGACTGCGGCGATAAGCCGGACAACTCGAACGGGACCCCGTACCTCTACGTCCCCGAGATCCAGCCGCTCTCCCAGCTCGACGCGGTCGTGCTGACCCACGCGCACCTGGACCACTGTGCGCTCGTGCCCCTCCTGTACAAGTACGGGTACGAAGGGCCGGTCTACAGCACGCCTGCCACGCGGGACCTCTCGTCCATGCTCCAGCTCGACTACCTCGACGTCATCAGGAAAGAGGACAAGAAGATCCCCTACTCTTCGAACGACGTCAGGAACTACCTCAAGCACTCGATCGTGCTGAACTACGGGTCCGTCACGGATATCGCGCCGGACATCAAGCTGACCTTCCACAACGCGGGCCACATTCTCGGGTCGGCGATTGCGCACTTCCACCTCGGTGACGGGCTCTACAACATCGCTTTCACGGGCGACTTCAACTATGGAAAGAGCCGGCTCTTCAACCCGGCGGTCACGCAGTTCCCGCGCCTCGAGGCGCTTGTAATGGAGTCGACCTACGGCGGGTCGCACGATTTCCAGCCCGCGAGGCAGGACGCCGAGGAGAAGCTCTACGCGACGGTCCGGACTGTGATCGACCGCGGCGGCAAGGTGATCATCCCGGCCTTCGCGGTCGGCCGGTCGCAGGAAGTCATGCTCGCACTCGAAGAGGGGATGCGATTCGGCAAGATCCCGAAGGTCAAGATCTACCTCGACGGCATGATCAAGGAGGCGACCGCGATCCACACGGCCTATCCCGAGTACTTGAACAGCGATCTGCGCAACCAGATCTTCAAGGAGGGGCTCAACCCGTTCCTGGCCGAGTGCTTCCAGCAGGTCGACTCGCAGGAGATGCGCAACGAGGTGATGGCCGGCGATCCCTGTGTCATCATCACGACGAGCGGTATGCTGAACGGCGGTCCGGTCTTCGACTACCTGAACAACCTGGCCGCGGACGAGCGGAACGCGCTGGTCTTTGTCGGGTACCAGGCGGACGGGACGCTCGGCCGGCGGATTCAGAAGGGATGGCGCGAGGTGCCGCTCGGTCGGCGCGAGTCGATCGTGATCAACCTGGAGGTGAGTACGGTCGACGGGTTCTCGGGCCACTCGGACCGGCGGCAGCTGATGAACTACGTCGGCCACGTCTCGCCGCATCCCGAGAAGATCTTCACGATCCACGGCGACGAGAAGTCGACCCTCGACCTCGCTTCGTCGATCTACAAACGCTACCGGATCGAGACCCACGCCCCGATGAACCTCGAGACCTACCGTATGGTCTGAGAGTACACTCATTTTCATGAGCGCCAGGCTTGCGTGTTGCGCTGCGGTCTTCGCGCTCATGGCCCTCTCGAACGCCGTCGTCCCAGTACTTGATTATTTTGCCGAGGGCGCGGAGCTCCAGGGATTCATCTTCTCGGGGTACTTCTTCGGCGCGATGCTGACGGTGCTGCCGGCGGGACTCGCCTCCGAGCGGTACGGACGGCTGCGGCTGATGCGGATCGGCATCATCGGTTCGTGCGCGGCCGGCCTCGCGATCGCCCTGCTGCCGTCCGCACCCGTTATCGTCATTGCGCGCGTGGCCGAGGGGGTGGCTACGGGCCTCTTCGTCTCGGCATCGCTGGCTTTCGTCAACAGCCGGCAGGACCACGGGCGTCTCTCGGGGCTGTACATGGCATCCCTGAACGGGGGACTGCTGGTCGGCCTCGTACTCACGGGCGTGATGGTGCAGGTATCGGGCATGTGGACAGCGGGGGTGATCACCTTCACCGTGCTGGCGCTCGTGTCGGTGGCCCTGGTCCGGGGAAGCGACCGGGTAGACGGGCGAGAGACGATCGATCCTTTACCGCGCCTGGTGCCCGTGCTCCGCCATTATCGCTGGCTCTTCTACGCGACGGTCGTGATGTTCGGAGCGGGAGGAGCCGTAACAGGCCTCTACCCGGGGTTCTCAACTGCTGACCCCGGGCTCCTCAGCGTCCAGATATCGCTCCAGAACGTCGCGACGATCGTCGCGATCCTGGTCGTATCCCGCCTGTCAGTAGAACCGGTTCGCATGATCCGGTTGAGTGCACTGGCGATGGCCATCGCCGTCGCCGCCTCCTTCTATTCTCCATATGCCTTTGTCGTGATAGGAGCCGCGGCAGGGGCCGTCCAGATCGGCCAGCTCGCGTTCCTTGCCCGTACGGGCGAGCCCCAGGGGGTCGCGGTTGGGGTCTTCACTACGGCCTCGTACGCAGGGATGGCAGTTTTGCCGGTCATCGCCGCAACAGCGGCCCGGTCGCTCGGATACCCGGTTGCCTTTGGTCTTATCGTCCTTATTTCGCTCAGCGTGGTCGTGACGATAGATCGGTGCACGCGGTGTGCCCCATCGATAGGTACCGTGCGGACCACCTGAATCCAGGCACCGGGTACCCTGTGTCGAGCGTTGTGCTCGATGGCCCGGACGCGCTGAGTCTGCGGGTGGTGGAGGCGGCGATGCGTACTCCCGTACATGTAAACTTCTAGGTGGTTCTTTAATTAGTGCCACCTTCGTACGATGCATGAGATAGTGGTAGTATGGTTTCCCTCATTGACCTGGGTCGATATACTCATGACGACGAGGCCGCCGAGACGTATCTTCGAGATCACGGCCTCCTGGTATCCTACACGAGCTGTCCTCACTGTGGCGGCACTCGTCTTGGTCGCATTCGGCGTCAACGGTACAAGTGTTACAGTTGTCGGCGGGAGTGGGGCGTTCGGAAAGGGAGCATCTTCGAACGGTCGCAGGTTC
>CAYWVY010000060.1:0-13324 GCA_964461885.1 uncultured Methanospirillum sp.
ATCGTTAGGAGGTGATCCAGCCGCAGATTCCCCTACGGCTACCTTGTTACGACTTAACCCCCCTTGCGAAACCCAGATTCGACAACGCCGTATGACGTAGCCTCATCAAGACCTCACTCGGGTGGTTTGACGGGCGGTGTGTGCAAGGAGCAGGGACTTATTCACCGCGCCATTTTGAGACGCGATTACTACAGATTCCAGCTTCATGCGGGCGAGTTGCAACCCGCAATCCGAACTACGAGCAGGTTTAAGAGATTGCCTTCACCTTTCGGTGTCGAAACCCATTGTCCTGCCCATTGTAGCCCGCGTGTAGCCCGGATAATTCGGGGCATGCTGACCTACCGTTGCCCATTCCTTCCTCCTCTTTAGCAGAGGCGGTCCCAACAGTGTCCCCACCATCCCGGAGGACATGCTGGCAACTGTTGGCGTGGGTCTCGCTCGTTGCCTGACTTAACAGGATGCTTCACAGTACGAACTGACGACGGCCATGCACCTCCTCTCAGCTAGTCAAGCAGAGTCTTCAGCCCGGCTATCATTCAGCTGTCTTATCCGGTGAGATTTCCGGCGTTGAGTCCGATTAAACCGCAGGCTCCACCTGTTGTGGTGCTCCCCCGCCAATTCCTTTAAGTTTCAGCCTTGCGACCGTACTTCCCAGGCGGCGCGTTTCACGGTTTCCCTTCGGCACCTCGATGACTCGTGGTCATCGATACACCTAACGCGCATCGTTTACGGCTGGGACTACCCGGGTATCTAATCCGGTTTGCTCCCCCAGCTTTCGTCCCTCACTGTCGGAGCCGTTCTGGTGAGGCGCCTTCGCCACAGGTGGTCCCCCAAGGATTACAGGATTTCACTCCTACCCTTGAAGTACCCCTCACCTCTCCCGGTCCCTAGATTACCAGTATCCCTTGGACGCCTATCGGTTAAGCCGGTAGATTTCCCAAGAGACTTAATAACCCAGCTACGAACGCTTTAAGCCCAATAATAGTGGCCACCACTCGAGCCGCCGGTATTACCGCGGCGGCTGGCACCGGTCTTGCCCGGCCCTTTCTTCGCATGCTTTTTAAACATACGGACAGTCCGCATTTACGGACACTCGGAGTTCCCTTATCACGGTTTCCCGCATTGTAAAGTTTTCGCGCCTGCTGCGCCCCGTAGGGCCTGGATTCGTGTCTCAGAATCCATCTCCGGGCTCTTGCTCCCACAACCCGTACCGATCAAAGGCTTGTTGGGCCGTTACCCCAACAACTACCTAATCGGCCGCAGATCCATCCTGTGGCGATAAATCTTTGAGCTACAGAGCATTCCAGCATCCGTAGCCTATGGGACATTATCCCCAGTTTCCCGGGGTTATTTCCCACCGCAGGGCAGGTTATCCACGTGTTACTGAGCAGTATGCCGAGGGCTTTCCCCTCTCGACTCGCATGGCTTAATCGAACTCCGATAGCAGTGGCCTCTGGCAGGATCAACCAGAATCACATTAGCACAAACTTATAAGGAGTTGGCAGTTGCTTTGCAGATTTCCGCATTGCCAGTACCAATGTCAGAACCAACTCCGGTCTCGCCGGGGACGTTGATTCTCCATCACAGAGGGAATAATGTATGATTTAATACATTATAAAGGTTGTCATCGTGCCCCCGTTACAGAGTAACGGGAGGTGAACACAACACTCGCATTGCGCTACAATGCGAGATACTTATGTAGCACCCCTGAGCACTTAAACCCTCGTGTCGTGCCCATCCTTGCGGACGAGCACCCATCGGCTCGGCGGCAGTTCACCGCCCTCGCGCTTCAGCGCGAGATAATAATGAATGACGTCGGAGCATATAAAGGTTTTCCCGACCCGACTCGACTGCAGCGCCCCCGGAGGGACGTCGACATTCAGAGAAATCGAGGAAACCCTTTGTCGCGGAGATCGATTACGACGCCCGCCCATCCGACCGTCATTCGACAATCGCTCGCGATTCAGCGCGAGGTAACAATGAATGACATCAGATCATATAAGCGTTTCCACGACCCCAGGCCGAATGTGTATCCCGGAAGAGATGCGCACCTGAACGAGGCGGGAAAACCCATGTCACGGGGATCGAATCCGACGCCCGTCCATCCAACCATCCGAAGACGATCGCTTCGCACCGCGTGCGAGGTAATAATGTAGCGTCCGCCATGATAAATAATTTGCGAGAAGTAGTATCACTCTTTACGCGATCCAACGTATATCCAGCGAGGTTATCCCAAAACCCTCACTCATTCGTCATATCACTGAATAAGGGTCATTCCATCGTTGTGACGTGGGGTTATGATCAGTTTTGGGATAACCTCAGCTCGAAAAAATAAAAAAAATAAACGAGCCTCGCAACCTCGGTGGCCCTTCGTAGGAAGCAGCAATCAACGGCCACTCGCGCCGCGCGCATCGAGAGCCGCTCAGGGCGCTTCCCCTGCCGACGGCGCGCTCCCACCTTCCGCGCGCGACTCCTCTCCGAGGGCTGGGAGAATATCGATCTCTCCGAAGAACTCCTCCTGGACCAGGACCACGGTCTCATCCAGCATCAGAAACAGGAGGGGGATGTAAAGATCGATCACACGCCATCCGCTGACCCGGACAAGAGACGACATCGTGAATCGTCCCCCCTCTACGAATCCGGCCAGGCACCACGCAAGCACCCGGTGGGCCGCATCGCGATATCCCTCCTCGTGCGCGATCCCGATCACCTCCGCCGGATCGATAGGAAGTGGCGGCACGCGGACGCACCGCCGCCGGCGCTGTTCGTCCCGCTCCATGTACCGCAGCACAGTGATCAGGTCGAAGAGGGTCTCGGGCCGCTTCCGGAGTCGTTTTCGTTCGAGCCGCCGGTTGATCTCCATCTCGAGGCGAGCGATCGGTTCACCGCCGAAAGGTTCCTCAAGTGCGTCCCAGTCGATGATCTCGTCCTCCTCGAGGAGGTCCTCACCCCCATCTTCGTCGGGCGGATCGAGCAGGTACTCGGACTTCATCCGGAGCAGGAGCGACGCATAAAAGAGAGTGCGACCCGAGATCCGCAGATCGAGGGTTTTTTGATGCTCGAGCTCCGAGAGAAACCGATCCGTCACCTCGACGATGTCGATCCGCCAGGGGTCGATCTCGCCCCGCTCGGCCATACCGACCAGGATGGCAACCGGTTCTTCAATCACCGGTACGCACGCCCGTAACGAGTGTGGACTTATCCGGCCGGACGGTCACGCCGACGATGCGGTCCGCGCTGTCGATCATGGGTTTCCTGAGCGAGACGATGATAAACTGAGACTCGGACGCTATCGTCCGGATCATCGAGGCGATCCGCTCGACGTTCGAACCGTCAAGTGACATATCCACCTCGTCGAAAGCATAGAACGGCGCAGGCATATATTGCTGAATCGAGAAGATGAACGCGAGGGTCGTGAGCGATTTTTCGCCCCCCGAGAGGGCAGAGAGAAGGTGGACGGCCTTGTCCCGCGGTTGCACCGCAAAGGTCAGGCCCCCCTCGAAAGGATCGTCCTCACACTCAAGCACGAGCCGGCCGTTGCCGCTCGTGAGCGTTGCGAAGATCCTCTGGAAGTTCTCGTTGATCGCAGTGAACGCGGTGCGGAACGTCTCGAGTTTCTGCATCTCGAAATAAGCGATCCGCTCGAGGAGGGTCTCGCGTTCGTGCGACAGCACGCCAACCATCCCCGTCCGTTCGGTCACGCGCGCACCCACGCGATCGTACTCATCGACCGCGAGCATGTTGACCGCGCCGAGTCGCCGGAGAGTCAGCTCGGTCGCCGCGATCCCTTCATCGATCTCGGCGAGCGTCATGGTCGTGATCCGGCCGGCCGCGCGCTCCCTGAGGGCCGCGCACTCGCCGTCCAGTGCCTTTCCCCTCTCGACGCAGACCTCGATCTGAAACCTGACCCGTTCGATCCGCGCCTCGATCTCGAGCAGGGCCCGTTCCAGGTCGAGGATCGACGTCTGCAGCTCGGCCCGGCGGCGCCGCAGGTCCTCGAGCTCGACCGAAAAACTCTGCTGCCGCGCCTCGAGGCTCCGGATCTCCTCCTCCCCTGCGGCGATCCGCGCCTCGAACTCGCGCGTCTCTTCGTCGAGCTGCCGGTTCTTCTCCTCGAGGCGCTCCCGCTCCGCGGCCAGTTCCTCGATCCGGCGGGTGAAGTAGACACGCTCCCGCTGGGTGTCTGCGATATCCGACTCCTTGTTCCGCAGGCGCCGTTCGACCTCGTCGAGCTCGCTCCGGGCCCGCTCTCGCTGGTCGGTCAGGGCCGGGATCTCGGTCTCCTCGAGCTCCTTTCTGAGCGCGGCCACGCGGCGATTGATACGGCCGATCGCGTCCTGGAGCGTGTCGAGCGCCTTTTCGACCTCCGCGCGCTCCGCAATGGAGGCCGCACCCTCGTCGTCGAGTTCTTTCTCGCTCCGGATCAGTTCCGTACCCTCGAGCGCCAGCGCCTGGATACGCCGTTCGTACTCCTCGACCAGGACCCCGCAACGGGCGGCTTCCTGATCGGCGCGCGATCGCGCGGCGCGGAGCGTCTCGGACTCTGCCGTGAGACGACGAACCGCCTCGTCGAGTGTGGCCGCCTCCGCCTCCTGGCCCGCTATCACGGCAAGCAGCCGGCGGACCTCGTCCTCGACCGAGGCGGCGAACCCGCGCACGACCCGCTTCTGGAAGCCGCCCGTCATGGCGCCCGTCTTCTCGAGCAGTTCCCCGTCGAGCGTGACCATACGGTGACGGCCGAGCAGCCGGCGCGCCTGGGCGAGGGTCTTCACCACGAGTGACCCCCCGAAGACGAGGCCGAATGCGCGCTCGTACTGTGAATCGAACCGGACCAGGTTGACCGCGTAATCGATGATCCCGTCGCCCGAAACGGGCGGATACGAGATTTCGCGAAGCCGGTTGAGCGGCAGGAACGTGAGCCGTCCCGCCCGGGACTCCTTGAGATAGGCGATCGCCTGGCTCGCCACCCCGTCGTCGTCGACCACGACGTTGTTCAGGCGCGAGCCGGCTGCAGTGTTGAGGGCTTCCATATACTCGGGCGGCACCCGTCCGAGACTGGCGATCGTGCCGTGCACCCCGTCCATGCCGAGCACGGCCTCGAGCGCGCGCCCCCCTGCATCCCCGTGGACCTGCTGCTGGGCCTCGCACCGCATCAGGGCCTGCTCGTTTGCACGCTGCACCTGCCGCGCTTTCTCGAGAGCGGCCCGCTGCTCGAACAGGGTCCGCTCGACCTTCGAGAGCGCAGCCTCCACCCGGCGGTGCTCCTCGACATGCCCTGCTCTCGCCTGTCCCGTCTCCTCGAGCGCGGCCCGGTCCGCGGCGGCCGTTGCCTCGATCTCGGCGCGGCGACCGACGATTCGGTCGCGTTCCCGCGTCCGCGCCCGGCTCTGCTCGATCAACTGGTCCTGCCGCCGGAGAAGATCGGCGCGCGCGCCGGTCTGCTCCTCGAGCGAGCTGAGCAGGCCGAAGAGTTCGGCCTGGGCCGAGGCCGTTCCTGCCTGACCGTCAGCGAGCCGCCCCTCGATATTCCGGAGCCGCGTCTGCACGGCAGCCTGCTCCATCGCCAGGTTTGTCCGGTCGATCGAGAGGCTCCGGACGAGGGCCTGGGCCGCCGTGGTCTTCTCCTCCATTCGGCGGGTGTCGGCGAAGGCCCGGTTGATAGCCTGAAGATTCTCCTCCCGCTCGCGCCGGTGGCCGTCGATCGACTGTCGGCTCGAACGGATCGTGCCTTTCACCTCCTCGAGCTGGCTCAGGAGTTTCAGGTACTCCGCCCCGCTCCGGCGGTGAATCTCCTCGTCGAGGGCCGTGAGGTCTCCCTGGAGGTAGGAGAGATTGTGGGCCTCGTGCGATCGGTCCTCCTCGAGCCGGGCGCTCTCGAGACGGTGCCCGTCCGTGAGCGAGGCGAGCGCACCCTGCTCCTTCTCCTTCTCGGCGAGCTCGGCCGCCGCTCTCGAGTCGGCGTACTCCGCGAGCTGCTGCGTCAGCTGCTGGTGGACGAGCGCCTGTTCCCGCTCGACGGCCAGTTCCTCGAGCCGGCGCGAGGCCTCCAGGAGCAGGAGCTCCTCGCGCTCGACCCGGTCCCTGACCACCTCGAGCTCGGCCAGCGCCTGGTCGCGCCGGTGGTCGAACTCGGCCACGCCGGCGATCTCGTCGATCACGCGCCGTCGCTCGAGATCGCTCATCTCGATGATCCGCGTGATGTCGCCCTGCATCACCACGTTGTACCCGTGCGGGCGCACACCGAGCTGCCCGCCCAGGAAGTCGGCGACCTCGCTCTGCTTCGAGAGCCGGTCGTTCATGTAGAAGTAGCTGTAGTAGCCGTTCTCGGTCCGCTTGATCCGGCGCCGGATCCGGGTACCGTCCGAGAAACGGAGCGCGACCTCTGCCGTGGAGCGGTTGCTCGAGATATTGATGAAGTCCGTCAGCTTCTCGGCGCGGAGCGAATGGGACGAGGAGAGGCCGAGCACGAACAGGATCGCATCGATGATGTTCGACTTGCCCGAGCCATTCGGGCCGGAGACGACCGTGAAACCCTGGGAAAATGGAATTCGGGTCTTCCGGGCAAATGACTTGAAGTTGTCGATCTCCAGCTCGCTGATGAACAAAGACGCGGGCCCCTATCGTTTCTTCGGCGGGCGAGGTAGTTCCTGCTCGTCGGCAAAGATCACCGCGTCCACGTGCCGCCCGGAGCGGTCGCCGGCCGGCCGGATCCCCTGTCGCTGGCTCTGGGGTCCGTTCGGCGCGATGATATACTCGTTCTTATGCCGCAGCTCCGGCTTTATCGTCCCGTCGGGCTGCATGATCAGGTCCATATTTTCGCTGGAGACTGCGGAAGCGGGGGCGGGATCGACGGCCACCGGCTGCCGCGACAACGAGAACGGCAACGGCCCGAGCTTCTCCACGTTTCGCGGGCGGACAAGGACCGTGGGTGCAGACGACGGTTGCGAGGTGGCGGCATTCGCCCGTCCCGCTCCCGGACGGGGGGCGGTCGACTGCCCCTCGAACCGATCGGCCGTCTTGACCAGTTTGAGCGTGAGCGCCTTCAGATCCAGGACCTCTTCGGTCAGGCCCTTGACAACGGCCTCCAGCTCGCGCACCCGCCGTTCAAGCGTCGTAACCCGACCGTCCTCCGTGACAGGAGCCGGTGCATTCTCGACCTCCCGCAGCTGCTCGAGTACGCGCTCCTTCTCCTCGAGCTCGTGCTCCAGGTATTTGATCTTCGCATCCTTCATAGCCATGCGTGCCCTCCGGTGAAAAGATGCGACGGGGAAGGTTATATTATTTACAATCCGTATCGGGCAACGAGGGTCCGAAGAAACACTCATACACCCCGGAGTCCAAAATTGTTTATATGTCGCATCTTGCCGATGTGGACCCCGAACTCGCACGTATCATCGAATGTGAGCGGGTCCGCCAGGTAAATGGGCTCGAGTTAATCGCCTCAGAAAACCTCGTGAGCAGAGCCGTCCTCGAGGCGATGGGCTCGATCATGACCAACAAGTACGCCGAGGGCTACCCCGGCAAGCGGTACTACGGCGGGTGCGAGTTCCACGACCAGGCCGAAAACCTCGCACGCGACCGGGTCACGCAGCTCTTCGGCGCCGAGCACGCAAACGTCCAGCCCCACTCGGGCACACAGGCAAACATGGCCGTCTACTTCTCGGTCATGGAGTGCAGCGTCGACCGGATGATGTCCATGTCGCTGACCCAGGGGGGGCACCTCTCGCACGGCTCTCCCGTCTCGTTCAGCGGCAAGATGTACGAAGTCCACCAGTACGGCGTCGACCTCAAGACGGAGACCCTCGACTACGGCGCCGTCGAGGAGCTGGCCCGGAAGGTGAAGCCGAAGGTGATCGTCTGCGGCGCATCGGCGTACCCGCGCGAGATCGACTTCGCCGCGTTCCAGGAGATCGCGGACTCGGTCGACGCCTTCTGCATGGCCGACATCGCACACATCGCGGGCCTCTGCGCAGCGGGCGTCCACCCGAACCCCACGGGCGTCGTGGACTTTGTCACCTCGACCACGCACAAGACGCTGCGCGGGCCCCGGGGCGGCTTCATCCTCTGCGGGGCCGATCGGGCCGCGCAGATCGATAAGGCGATCTTCCCGGGGATCCAGGGCGGTCCCCTGATGCACACGATCGCGGCGAAGGCGGTCTGCTTCATGGAGGCGCTCAGGCCGTCGTACCGCGAGTACGCACGGCAGGTGGTCAAGAACGCGCAGGCGATGGCTGCGGTCCTCGACGATGCCGGGATCCGGCTCGTCTCGGGCGGCACCGACAACCACCTGATCCTCATCGACCTGTCGAACCGCGGCATCACCGGGCTCGAGGCCGAGATCGCGCTCGGCAAGGCCGGCATCACGGCCAACAAGAACACGATCCCGAACGAGAACCGCTCGCCGTTCGTGACGAGCGGCCTCCGCATCGGCACTCCGGCCGTCACCTCGCGCGGCATGAAGGAGGAGGAGATGCGGCAGGTAGGGACGTGGATCGCCCGGGTCCTGGCGGACGTCACCAACGAGACCGTTATCCGGGAGGTCGGGCGCGAGGTCGAGGCGATGGCCTCGCAGTACCCGCTCCACCCGGCGTAATCCAGATATACGACGAGACGGAAGGAGTCAACATGGCAACGGTCCTCGACGGCAAGGGAGTCTCGGAGAAGCGGCTCGAACGCTTGCGCGAGACAATCGACGAGTCGGGCCTTCACCCCCGGCTTGCAACCGTGCTGGTCGGGGATGACCCGGCCTCGGCACTGTACGTCCGGATGAAACACCAGGCCTGTGAACGGGTGCACATCGGATCGATCAACGTGACCCTCCCCTCAGACGCGACGACGACGCGGGTCGTCGAGACCGTCCGGCGGCTGAACGAGGATCCAGAGATCAACGGCATCCTCGTCCAGCTCCCGCTTCCCGAGGGGATCGACGAGGAGGCCGTGATCGCCGCCGTCTCGCCCGCCAAGGACGTCGACGGCTTTCACCCCTGCAACCTCGGCCGGCTCTTCTCGGGCCGACCCCGGTTCGCTCCCTGCACGCCGGCCGGCATCATGACCCTGCTCGAGGAATACGGGATCGACCCGGCAGGCCGGCGCGCGGTCGTGATCGGCCGGTCGATCGACGTGGGGCGACCGATGGCCGCGCTCCTGCTGAATGCCGACGCGACGGTCACGATCTGCCACAGCCGGACCGCCGACCTCCCTGCCGTGGCCCGGGAGGCCGACATCCTGGTCGCGGCCGTCGGCCGACCCCGCTTCGTGACATCCGATATGGTCCACGAGGGGGTGGTCGTGGTCGACGTCGGGACGAACAGGGTCGACGGGAAACTCGTCGGCGACGTTGATTTCGAGGCCGTACGCGAACGCGCGGGGGCGATCACGCCCGTGCCCGGCGGAGTCGGGCCGATGACGATTGCGACCCTGATGGAGAACACGTTCGCGGCCGCGGGACGCCAGGCATGCGGACCTGCACCATAGGCGGGGTTCGGATAGGGGCGGGTGAGCCCCCACGCCTCCTGGGCGTCATCAACGGTAGCCCTGAATCCTTCTTTTCGGGTTCGTACTCCCCCCTGGACTCGGTGCGGCGCGTTGCCGAGCAGCAGGTCGACGCCGGAGCCGCGATTCTCGACATCGGGGCGCGGTCAACCGCCCCGGGCAGTCCGCCGGTCACGGCGGCCGAAGAGGCGGAACGCATGGACGCACTCCTCTCCGAACTCGATGGCGGGGGGTTCACGGTATCGGTCGACACCGCCCGTCCTGCCGTCCTCGAAGCCTCACTCCGACACGACATCCACATGCTGAACGACATCGGCGGTCTATCGGACCCGGTACTGGCTGCGCGCGCGGGAGAGGCGGATCTTGCCGCCTGCGGCATGGCATCGTTCTCGGTGCCGGGCGACGCCTGCGGGGTCGAGGCGACGCTCGAGGCTCTCGGCCTCGTAATGACCCGTGCCGAATCGGCCGGGATCGATACCCTGGTCCTCGACCCGGGGGTCGGGCTCTGGACAGCTCACCGGACGGTCGAGCACGACTGGGCCCTCTGCTGCGCGTTCGACCGGTTCACGGCGCTCGACCATCCAGTCCTTGCAGCGGTCTCCCGCAAGACGTTTCTCGGGGCGCTGACCGGGCGGGCACCGGAAGACCGCCTCGCGGCATCGCTTGCCGTCACGGCATCCCTTCTCGATCGCGGGGCATGTCTCGTGCGCACGCACGACGTCCCCGAGACGGCGGACCTCCTCCGCGTGCGAAGCCGGATGGAGGCATGCCCGTGACCAGCACCTTCTCAGTCCACGCGCTCGGTACGCCGGTCCTGGTTCCCGGCGACGACCTCGCAGGCGCGCTCCTCGATGCTGTCGCCCGGACCGATGCGGGAGCGTTCCGGGACGGGGACGTGATCGTGGTCGCCGAGACTATGGTCGCAACGGTCGAGGGGAGCGTCATCGCGCTCGACCAGGTCACCCCCTCGTCCGAGGCCGAAGCGCTCGGGCACCGGTACGCCATCGACCCCCGGGTCGCGCAGGTGGTGCTCGAGGAGTCGGACCAGATCGTGGGCGGCATCGACGGCTTCCTGCTCTGCCTCAAGAACGGGACGCTCCTCCCGAACGCCGGGGTCGACGGATCAAACGCCCCGCCGGGACATGTCACACCCCTGCCCCGTAAGCCGGACGACTCCGCGAACCGGCTCCGGGCCGAGGTCGAGAACCGGACGGGAGTCCGCCTCGGCGTCATCGTCGCCGACTCGCGGACCCACGCCATGCGACTGGGATGCTCGGGCGTCGCGATCGGCTGCGCGGGAATCCAGGCCGTCGTCGACGAGCGGGGCCGAACGGACCTCTACGGCCGTGTCCTCGAGGTGACCAAGCGCGCGGTGGCCGACAACATCGTCTCGGCCGCCGAACTCGTGATGGGCGAGGCGGACGAGGCGGTCCCTGCCGCACTGATCCGGGGTCTCGACCTGCCGATCGGCAACTGGACAGGGGTCGAGGGGATTGCAGCCGACGAATGCCTCTTTATGGGCACGCTCTGGCCCCGCGACCAGGAGGAGTGAGGGTGGCGGGCACCCTCAAAGTCCCCCGGTTCGTGATCGGGGCCGCGACGAGCGGGGCGGGCAAGACTACCATCGCGGCCGGCCTGATGGCTGCGCTCACGGCAAGGGGCCTCGTGGTCCAGCCGTTCAAAGTCGGGCCCGACTTTATCGACCCGACGCACCACACCCGCTGCTGTGGCCGGACCTGTCGGAACCTCGACCCGTTCATGATGGGCGAGGACGGGGTGCGCGAGACCTTCGCCCGGGCCAGCAGCGGAGCGGACGTCGCCGTGATCGAGGGAGTGATGGGACTTCACGACGGGATTGACGGTACCGCGTATGGATCGACGGCCCATGTCGCCCGGCTCCTCGAGGCCCCGGTGCTCCTCGCGATCGATGCGAAGGGAGCGTCCCGGACGATCAACGCGGTCGTCCGGGGTGTGGCCGGGTACGATCCCGCCGTCCGGGTGGCCGGCGTCATCTTCAACCGGATCGGGAGCGCGCGCCACCGCGAGCTGATCGAGTGTGGAGCCGAGCTGCCCGTGATCGGCTGGATCCCTCGCGACGAAGCGCTGGAGGTGCCGAGCCGCCATCTCGGGCTCTCGCTGGCCGACGAGCTCCGTTCACACGATGCTTTTGGGGATGTGATCGGCGCGCATGTCGATCTCGAGGGAGTGCTCGCCATCGCCCGGTCCGCGCCCCCGCTCGATGCTCGGGCCGCGGAACCCGTCACGGAGGGCTCCACCTCCATCGGGGTGGCGTTCGACCGCGCGTTCTGCTTCTACTACGCGGACAACCTGGACCGACTCCGCGATGCGGGGGCGCGCCTCGCCTTCTTTTCGCCCGCAGCCGACGCCCTTCCCGAGGTGGACGCACTCTACCTCGGCGGCGGCTACCCCGAGCTGCACGCGGGCGCGCTCGAAGCGGGCCCGGCCCGGGCAGAGATCGCGCGGGCCGCGGCGGACGGGATGCCGGTATGGGGCGAGTGCGGCGGGCTTGTCTACCTCTCGCAGTCACTCGAGACGGACGGACGATCCCACCGGATGTGCGGTGTCCTCCCGGCCGTTTCGGCCATGACCGGAGGCATCCGCGGCCTCGGGTACGTCGACGGCACCTGCGTTGCGGGTCCGTTCCCGGCCCTCCGCGGCGCCGGCGTGCGAGGCCACGAGTTCCACTACTCGGACTGCACGCCCGATGCGGACGCCCGATACGCCCTCGCTCTCTCGCGCGGGCGCGGCCTCGGCGGTGGGCGGGACGGGCTCTGCGAGCACTCGACGGTCGCGGGCTACACCCATGCGTACTTCTCGGCCCGCTTCTGCTCCGCGTTCGTCGGCGCCGCGCGGGCGTATGCCCGGCGCTGACCGCGACCATTCCATATATACCGCCCCCTCGCCAACCATTCACCCGGAGACACGTTCATGCGCACCGGGTTCGCCATCTCATCCTTCTGTCTGAACGATCTGCCCCTCGAGATGGCGCTCGACCGGCTCTCGGCGGTCACGGACTACGTCGAAGTCATGGACGAAGGCTGCCACCGCCTCGAGGATATCGCTGTCCTCGAGACCTTCGATCTCCGGTACGCGATCCATGCCCCGTCCCGCGGAGTGAACCTTGCGAGCCTGCTCGAGCCGGTCCGCCGCGCCAGCGTCGAGGTGACCATCGCGTGCCTCGCACTGGCGGTTGAGGTCGACGCGCCGGTGGTGGTGCACCCCGGCTACTTTGCCTGGCCGCGCGACCGGAAGGAGGCCGAGCAGCAGTTCGCGCGGTCGCTCGCGGACCTCCTCGAGGCGGCGGGAAACCTTTCGGCCACGTTTTTTATTGAGAACATGGGCGACTGGGAGCACTTCCTGCTCAAGACTCCGGACGAGCTGCCTCTGATCGACGGCATCGGGTTCGCGCTCGACGTCGGGCACGCTCACCAGAACCAAGCACTCCCTGCGTTCCTCGAGGTCCCGATCGGCCACTTCCACCTCCACGACAACGACGGGACGACCGACTCGCACTCCGCCGTAGGCGACGGCACGATCGATTTCTCGGCCGTAATGGCCGCAGTTCGACGCAACGACGTGCGGCCCGTGATCGAGGTCGGCACCTTCGACGGCGTCATGCAGAGCATCGTGGCCCTCGACGGCCTCTGAAAGTGTCAAAACCTTTTTTACGGAACGAGGACCATGTTAGTGATACGTTCCGCCTCAGTGGCTTAGTGGCATAGCGCGTCCTTGGTAAGGACGAGGTCGCGAGTTCAAATCTCGCCTGAGGCTTACTTCATCCAATTCGTTGCCCCAGATACGGGGATTCCCC
>CAYWVY010000061.1:0-13115 GCA_964461885.1 uncultured Methanospirillum sp.
GCCTCGACGGTGATGATCTTGGTCTCCGTGTCAAACCCTGCGTCGTTCGAGACGAGCAGCGTGATGGCATAGTCACCGGCTGCGGCGAACGTGTAGGGGACAGGGCTCTGGACGAGGTCCTGGCGAGTCGGGAAGAACCACTGCCAGGTGGCCGGGGTGTTCTCGGACGTGTCCGTGAACGTGATCGGCTCGCCGGCGATCACCGGGGTCGGTGCCCATTCGAAGTTGGCTACCGGGGGCTGGAGCGGTTCCGCCGTGATCGTCGCGGTCTTGGTCGTGCCGGTGCCGACACTGTTGTACGTGGTCAGCGAGACCGTGTAGTTGCGGGCCTCGGTGAAGACATGCTCAGGGTTCTGTTCAGTCGAGGTGGTGCCGTCGTCGAAGACCCAGGTCCAGGCCGTCGGCACGTTCTCGGACATGTCCTCGAACTTGACGGTCAGGGGCGCCGGGCCGGAGGTCGGCGTTGCGGTGAAGTCACTGATCGGTTTGCCGGCCGAGACTACGACCCAGCTCTCCTTGAAAACCGCAGTCGTGCCGGCGGCGTTCGTGACGACCAGCTGGATGTTGTACCGACCGGGGGCGGTGAAGACGTGCTGGACGTTCTTCGTCGTCGCCTGGGGGGTACCGTCGCCGAAGTTCCAGGACCACGCGGTCGAGGCGGGGTCCGAGATGTCCGTGAAGTTCACGGTCAGCGGGGCCTGGCCGCGGATTGCGCCGAGCAGCTCGGCGTACGCGGCATTGCTCGTGTGCGGGGTCCCGGAGACTCCGTCCACGTAGGTGTTCGCCTGGAACCGGGCGCCGGGGGCGGTCAGCGGGTTGATGACGTAGTCAAGGCCGTCGCTCGTAGCCGAGCCGAACGAGTTCTTGGCCGTCAGCCGGATCGTGTAGGTGCCGGCCGTGTCGTACTGGTGGGTCGGGTTCTGATCGGTCGAGGTGGTGCCGTCGCCGAAGTTCCAGAGCCACTCGGTGGCCGGGCGGCTCAGGTCCTGCGTGTAGGTGAACTTGACCGTCGCCGGTGCTGTCTGGGGCGAGGCCGGGTCAACCGTGAACTGCCTCGTCGGTGCAGCCGTGGGCGCGACCGCGATCACGTTCGCGGATTCGCTGTCGGTTCCGTCGTCGTTCGTTGTGATCAGGGTGATCGCGGTGGTGCCTGCCTTGTTGAACGACAGGGTCGCGTTCTCGGTGGTCGCGAACTGGGTGCCGTCCTGGACCCACTTGAACGAAGTCGGCTTGCCGCCTGTCGAGGCGTTCGTGAAGTTCACCTTGGCCGGAATGACCACGGTGATGTCACTGGGTGCGGAGACGCCGGATGCAGCGCCCTCCTGGATCATGTTGAACCCGGCGGTCGGTGCCGCGGCGGGGATCCTCGGGATGACCGTGAACTGGTTCAGCTTCTGCGAGCTGCCCTTCGAGTTGGAGACCGAGAGCAGGACCCAGAAGTTGCCCGCCGTCGGGAAGGACATGGGGACGTTCTCGGTGCTGAAGGTCCGGCCGTCGCTGAAGATCCACGAGGTGGTCGTGGGGCCGTTCGTCGAGGTGCTGTTGAACCAGACCTTGTCGCCGCCGGCGATGATGTCGAAGCCTGCCCAGGCGCCGCCGTTGCCCACCGAGGCGCTCTTGTTGAACGTGAAGTCAGCAACCGGAACCTGGGTCGCGCCGACCACGATGGTCACGAAGGCCGACGCGGAGCCGGCGCTGGTCGACGTCGTGAACTGCACGAGGTACGAGCCGGGCGTCGAGTAGATCTTGGCCGGCGGGTTCTGATCGGTCGAGGTCGTGCCGTCGCCGAAGTTCCAGAGCCAGGCAGTCGCCGGGCTGGTTTCCGCGTCGGAGACTGAGGTGTCCGCGAAGGTTACCTTGAACGGCGCGTTGCCCGCGACCGTGGGGCCGGGCTTCGTGGCACCGGAGGCGATGTCGTTGGCCGTGAACGCGGCGTCGGGCACAGTCGCGGAGAGCACGACGATCTCTGTCGTATTCTTGTAGGTGTTCTCGCCTGCCACGTTGGACGCGGTCAGGTTGACCAGGTACTTGCCGGCAGCGTTGTAGACGTGGACCGGGTTCCGGGCCGTGTCCGTCTGACCGTCACCGAACTCCCACTTGAACTCCGTGGGATACCCCGCGGACGTGTCGGTGAACTGGACCGCAAACGGCGGGAAGCCCTGGGCGGTGTAGTTCGTGGTGAAGTCGGCGGTCGGGATGACCGGCTCGTTGACGGTGATCGTGTGCGAGATGAAGCTCTGCCCGAGCGGACCGTTGACGGTCAGGGACGCCACGTAGGTGCCGGCGAACTGGTATGCGTGGACCGGGTTCTGCTCGGTGGAGTGGGCGGTGCCGTCACCGAAGTTCCAGAGCCAGCTCGTGGCTTTGGAGCCGATCGTCATGTCCGTGAACTGCACGGGATAGCCGGCGTACACGTCGGGCATGGGGGGCTCGATCTCGTATTCCGCCTGGAATCCGGGGTTTTCGACGACGATCGTCGTGGCCTTGTAGCCGTCGGTGGTGACCTCGGGGCTATCGCCGGAGGTGATGTCCCGGAAGCCGGTCGCGTTCGTCACGCGGAGGACGACGGAGTAGGTGCCGGCCTTATTGAAGGTGACGACCGGGTTCTTCTGCGTCGAGGTCACGAGCGAGGCGTCGAGGCCGAACTCCCACGAGCGGGCCGTGATGCTCTCGTTCGAGAGATCCCAGAAGCTGACCGTGAAGGGTGCAACTCCTGTCAGGACACCGGCCGTCGGTTCGACGGTCGAGGTGTTCGCTGTGAAGTTCGCGACCGGCGGGAATGCTCCGCCGAATCCCTTGAACTTCACGCTGTCGTCGGCCGCCGCAGCGGACGAGACCAGCATAAGTGCCGCGAGCGCAACGGCAAGCAGTACGAACGTGTACCGCCAGCCGGAGCCGCGTGCGTTGTTAGTCATGGATATGTTAACCTCCTTTGGTTCATGTACAGGATAAGCCACGCCAACTATTAAAAGCATTTCTATTTTGTTTTTTTGGGGGGGATCCGGAGGGCCGGTTTCAAGAAAAGATATATATGAGTTGAATGAACTGGCGAAACTGCTCACGACTGCCTTAAATTTTTTCTCCGTGGCAGAGGGGGGTCATCCTGACGGGTGCAGAACGCGCCGCCGGAACCCGCCCGTTCACAATTCAGAGTATAATACGATGTCAGCTTCGGAGAATTTAAACCCGACGGATCTCATCTCGCGATGAAAATAAAGGGGGAGAAATCGCCGCCCCTAGAGCCGGTTGAAGAGCATGACCACGTCGGCGAAGTCCACCCGTCCGTTGCCGTTCGGGTCAAAGGCCGTGACCGGCTCCGTCGCCGCGCACCACGCGAGCTGGTTGAAGAAGAGCACGATGTCCGCAAAGTCATGCCGGCCATTCCCGTTCACGTCCTCGTACACCCCGTCGCCATCGAGGTCCCGGGGTGCGGCTGACTGCCCGGGAAAGGGGATCACGGTCGCCGCGAAGGCCGCGTCGACCACCTCCCACTGCGCCGGGTACACCGCGAAGTCGTGCACGAAGGTCGCGTCGTAGTCGAGGTCCATCCGCATCCGGAAGGTGCCGGATGGCCGGTTACCGGAGAGGCCCGTGCCCATCGAGTTGAGCATCAGCCAGTACGGGTTCTCCGGGTCGGTGGTATCGTATCCGACGCAGAGGACAGCGTGGGCCGCGCCGGTCGCGGGGTTCCACCGAGCGCCGTCGTACGGCGACGGGTCCCAGACGGCCGATTCGCCGCCGGAGTACCAGACCGAGAGGAAGTCTGAGACCGCGCCCTGGTTCGGGAAGGCGAGCCCGACAAAGACCGGCCGGCGCTGGTCGAGCTGAGCCCTGATGTTCGCGATTGCCTGCGCCTGGCCCACGCTCCTGGTCTGGACCCGTTGCTCCTTGACCGCCGCGATGGTGTAGTTCGGTATCTCGTCGATCAGGGACGCCGGTACGAGGGCCCGCTCCATGGAGTTCCCATCGGCGAACGACGCGTTCGTATTCGACCACGGGACCGCGATCTTCCGCTCGTCGTAGAACCCGACGAACTTCGTCAGCGTCCCGCCGTTCCCGGCCCAGTCTGGCCCGGACCCGCCGTTGTAGTTCGAGTCAAACCACTGGATCGAGAGCCGGTCCATGATTCCGCGCCCGGTCGCGTGGGCGAGTTCGAGCGCCCCGGTACCGGCCCAGACCCAGCAGGTGCCGGACGAACCCTGATCCCGCTCGGCCGGCACGTAGTCGAGCAGGGGCAGGAGCGACAGCGCCGCCGGCGCCGTCGTGACGGTCCGGGCACGTACGCTCGAATCCTGCGGAGCAGCGGGCGCCCGTTCATAGTCGCCGGTCCACTCCCGGAGCGACGATGCATCGTGCCGGATGAACGGCGATGACGGATACGGGTCGTCCATTGCATGCCCGGTCGCGCCGGCGCAGGAGATCAGAAGCGGGGCGATGAGGAGGACGAAGAGAATAGAAACGGAGTTGCTCGGTTTCATGGGAGGTCACCAGCGGCCCGGCCGGCCTGCATAAAGGAGGTTATCACATGACATCGGCCGGGCCGTGCGATTGATCTGTGCTGGCCATAAATCTGTGTCATCCGGGGATAATCAAAGGTGGTATAGGGACCATTGATGCCGGACAGGGATGCATGAGGTTCCGAAGAGAGGGCGGGGATCGTTCCCGCCCCCTCGAACGGAATGAAGAATCGCGCCGCCGTCGCACGGCCCCGGGCCGGTACCCCCGGGACCGCCAGCACCTCCGGGCGCCGGAAGACCGCAGACGTCATCCGGACGGGGACGGCGGCGCATCCGGCTCTGGCGCCAGAGGATCGACCAGATCGATCTCCACCGGCCGGCGCTCGCGCACCGAGGCCTCGCGGAGCTCGGTCACCCGCGGCACGTTCCCGAGCCCGGCCAGGAGCACCACCACCCCGACCCGGCCCCCGTCGACCGGGTAGTCGCCCGAGCGGAGCTCGAACCCCGCGATCGTCCGGTCGAGCCAGCGCTGCACGGTCGTGAAGCCCTTCATCGAGAGCTCGCGCGAGGGCCCGGCCAGGAGGAGGAGCGCCTTCTTCGTCTCTGTCAGGTCGCACGGGACCGAGACCTCCTGGTAGCAGGCCTTCTTCGCGAGGGCCACCACCCGCTGCGCCCCGTCGTACGGATCAGGCTTCGCGAAGAACGGGATCGGCCGGCCCAGCAGGCGCTCGAGCCAGTGCTCGCGGAGCGGCTCAAACGCGTACCCGACCGCCGCGAACCCCTGGCCCGCGAGCGTCCCGAGCACCTCGCCCGCGTCGACCACCACCTGGCCCACCTCCCGGCCGAACTCGCCCGCGCGGAGCAGGAGCATGACCCGGCGGACCGCCTCGTCGTTCAGGGCCGCGTAGAGCGTGGGCGACGGGTCCCGCTCCCCCGCAGCCCGCCGGGCCGCGAAGGTCTCGTTGTCGAAGAGGAGGACCGCGTCCGCCCGCGGCAGCAGGGCGTCCAGCGCCTCTCCCGCCTGCGCCGCGATCCGCTGCCCCTCCGAGCGCTGGGGCAGGGCCGCG
The DNA here is from genome assembly GCA_964461885.1 of uncultured Methanospirillum sp. GTDB lineage: Archaea > Halobacteriota > Methanomicrobia > Methanomicrobiales > Methanospirillaceae > UBA288. Next base: position 5,525 of record CAYWVY010000061.1, read on the forward strand.
AGCACCAGCACGGGCTCGGCAAAGCCGGCCTTCAGCGCATCCGCGAGCGCCGGTGCGACCGCGCCCGTCTCGCCCCCGGCCCCGACGCAGAGCAGGATCGCGTCCACCCCGGACGCGTCCTGCCGTTTCAGGTGGAAGAGCACCTGCTCCAGGTCGATCGCGCCGCGCCCAACCGGCGGGTAGTAGAGCCGGTGCTCCGCGGGGATCGCCGAGAGCTGCCGGATCGCCTGCGCGTCCGTGTCGATCGCCACCGCCTCGACGCACGAGACCCGGCCCGCACGGTCCCGGCGGTAGAGCGTGTCCGCGAGCCGTCCGCCCGCACCCCCCAGGCCGATCACGAGGACTCTCATCCGTAATCAGGGATACTATTGTCGGACGGATCGGATATGTGCATCGCCGGCGGCGACGCCGAAAAAAGGATTAGATGTAGGGGTTCCGCAGGCCCTTGCCGACGCCGAACTTGGCGCGCTCGTCAAGAGTCTTGTGGTTCTTGGTGATCTTCTCGGTCGCGAGCTTCATCACGAGATCCAGGCCGGGCTTGACCTCCTCGATCGGCTTCGTCTCGAAGCAGCCGGCGGCCATCGCCTTCGCCCAGATGTCGTTGCCCTTCTTCGAGCGGACGAAGACCGTGGACCAGCCGTCGGGCGTGCCCACCGAGCCGGTCGACACGTCCCCGAGATTCGCGACGTAGTCGAGGCAGACGTGGCAGCCGGGCTGCTCGTACTTGTGGGTCACCTTCAGGGGGACCTGGATGACCGCACCGCGCTCGGTGTAGACCCAGAACTTGCCCTTGCCGATGTCCATCTTGACGACGTTCTCCATCTTCGTGTTGGCGTGATCCTCGACGAGCTGGATGATCGACTGGTACGGGAAGTTCTCCATGCAGAAGATCCCGATCGCGAGCGCGATCTTGTCGGGAACGTCGCGCAGGCCGATCGGGTAGAGCTGGCCCTTCCGCACCGCCTGCATCTGGCAGGGCGTCCCGACGATCCCGACCTTGTCGAGGCCGTACGACCGGGTCGCCTCCTTGATGAACGAGACGTTCGGGCAGATGTTGTACTTCGTGCCGCGAGCGGCATAGAGCTCGGCGACCGTGGTCGCCACCATCGGGCGGGGGCGGTACGGCTCGTCGCCGGGGCCGGCCACGATCGCGCCGTCGATGATCCCCTCTTCGAGCGCAAACGCGAAGAGCTGGGTGACGATCCCGCCGTCCTGCGATCCCGCGAGGATTGCACGGTTGGTGCTGCGTGCGGCGACGCAGGACGTGTAGTTGCCAAGGAATTTGTCCTGAACCATCATACTCACCTCAGGGCTCCATCGCAGCGTCGATCGTCTCCATGATCGACTCGTACTGGCTGACCACGTCGATCGGGTACCAGCTCCGCGGGCACTGGCTGTAGCAGGCCCCGCACTTGATGCAGAGGTCGCGCTGGCCCTGCGGCTTGCCGTACTCGTGCGTGATCGCACGGACAGGGCAGGCTGCGGCGCAGGCGCCGCACCCGATGCAGAGCCCCTGGTCGATAACATCGTACATCAGGTCGCAGAAGCAGGCCTCCGTGCCGCGCTCCGGCAGCATCATGAGCGGCTTCAGGTAGGCCGTGGCGAGGGCCTGCTGGTCGGCGTTGCCCTTCAGGAGCAGGTACGCAGCCACGCAGACGTTCCTGATCATCTGCGGCGACGGTCCGCATCCGGGGATGTAGATGTCGACCTTGATCAGGTCGCCGATCGGCAGAAACGCCTCGTGCTGAGGCTGGTTCTGCTGTCCACCGCGGCAGAACCGGGTGATGTTCCCGTACGCTGCGCAGGATCCCAGCGCCACGACGATCTTCGACTTCTCTCTCGTCTCGCGGATCTCTTCGACCGAGATGCGGTCGTTGATGCAGACCGAGCCCTCGACGAGCGCGACATCCATCTCGGGGATGTGGCGCACGTCGGCGAGCGTCAGGTCGTAGACCCAGTCGACGTACTTGTCGAGCAGGGTCAAAAGTCCCGCGTAGTTATCCGCTATCGCAACCTCGCAGCCCGTGCATCCGCTCATGTGCACGTGGCCGGCGGTAATTTTGTCAGACACAGGTTTTACCTCCTTACTATCTGTTTGTGCCGTTGTCGGTTCCTTCTCATCAGGGGGGATGGCAGGCTTCTGCTCCTCCACCACCGGTGCACGTTCGGCCGGCATCGCCTTCGTGGGCGGGGGGGCCGGTCTCTCCGGCGCCGCCGTTGCGGCCGGTTCTACTGGTTTCGGGGCAGGGGTCTGCGGTGTCTCCACCGTGACGTCCTTCTTCTGAAAGATGGCGAGAATCTTCTCAAAGAGTCCCATTCTCGACTCCTAATTCGTTGAGTATGAGCGAGACCGTCCTCGGTATCGCCGATTCAACCTCTTCAGAGAGCCCTATTTCGAACTCTGGCGCGCTGACGCGCTTTGGCTGGCACCCGATGATCGTGATCTCGATCCGGTCCTTGATCCGCTGCAGCGGCTCCTGGAGATCCCACGAATGGGCGTCGCGATAGGCGCCCGGTGGCAGGTCCTCCACTTTCAGCCGCGCAAGCTGGCCGGGTTCCCCCCCGAAGTCCGCGCAGTCGACGATGATCAGCCGCTTGGTGACCTCGGGATCGAGCAGGGTAAAGATGAAGTGGGGGCCGCCGAGCCCAGCGTCAATTGGCTTGACGTCGCCGGGCAGGTCGACCTCCTGCAGCGCCTCGATCACGGCCGGGCCGAAGCCGTCGTCCGCGAAGAGGGGGTTGCCGCACCCCGCCACCACGATCCGTGGGAACAGCATTACCAGACCTACTCGATCAGCTTTTCCGCCACGAGCCGGTGCTCGTCGTCCACGACAATCATGTGCGTCGCGCACGAGACGCAGGGGTCGTACCCACGCATAATGACCTCAGCCAGCTGCCACGGTGCACCGGTGAGGGCGCGGCTGCAGGTCGGGAAATTCCAGGTGGTCGGCACGAGCATCGAGTACTCCTGGACGCGGCCATCCTTGACGCGGGCCAGGTGGACATCGCATCCGCGCGGGGCCTCGTTGGCGGCCCAGCCGAGCGAACCGTCGCCCTGCGGAATCTCGTCCGCGAGTACCGAGGCCGACGTGTTCAGGGCGTCGCAGCACTCGATGATCTTGTAGAACGCGTCCGGGAACTCCATCTGCCGGGCGACCTGCTGGCCGATGGTGCCCTTCTCGTCGTAGCCCTTGAAGACGCTGAGACGTGCCCGGGGGCCGACCTCGACGGGCTGACCGTCGTAGAGCGGGACGCCCGTGCAGGCCTCCATCTGGGGCCAGGCCTTCGCGCCCTTCGGCGTGGTGCCGCCGATCGGGTACTCAGGGTAGTCGTCGGTGACCTCGAGCTCGCCCATGTACCAGTCCCAGGGACGGGTCTCGTTCCAGCGGGCGGGGTTCCAGCCGGGGTTCTCGTCCAGGCTCGACGAGCCGTAGAGCGGGTCCGCGGCCATGTAGCCCTGGTTGTGGTACCCGAGCGTGTCCGGGATGTCGACCTTCATGCCGCCGACCTCTGCCCAGTCGCGCTTCTGGTAGTTCCGGAAGACCGCGATCATGAACTCCATCTGGTCGCGGGCGAGCACGAGGCCCTCCTTGGCCATGTCGTAGACCTTCGAGACCGCGCGGGGCTGGAGGTTCTTGTACATGCCGCCGATGCGGGGGTTCGACGGGTGGATGCACTCGCCGCCGGAGATCTCGCCGATGGTCTGGGCGATCTCGCGGATCCGCTGGATGCGCTTTGCGACCGACCGGACGGGCTCCTCGGGCGTGAACGGGTTGATCTTCACGTCGGTCCCGGGGATATACATGTCCGGGAGCGAGAGGATGTTGTGCAGCGCGTGCGAGTGGATACGGTTCGCACACTGCAGGATCACACGGAGCAGGTAGGCGTCGTCGGGGATGTAGACGCCCATCGAGGCCTCCATCGCTTCCACGCCGGCAAGGCAGTGGGCGATCGGACAGATACCACAGACGCGGGACGCGATCTTCGGCACCTGCTCGGCGGTCTTACCGATCGCGAGCTTCTCGATGCCTCGGACCGGCGTGATCGAGAGCCAGTCTCCGCGCTCGATGATCCCCTGATCATCGACCTTCAAGACGAGCTTCGAGTGTCCCTCATGCCGGGTGGTTGGGGATATCTCAATAACTTTCGACAATTGAATCTCCTCGTGGGAATTCGGTGTGTTCGACAGTCGGTACAGGGTCTCATCGACGGACCGCAGCGTGCGGGCCGGTCGAACGTACAGGGTACGTATACACCATCTTACACGCGCACGGAATATAACCTTTCTGCTGTTGTCCGCAGAACGGTATCCGATTGGCAAACGGCCTGATTTCCGGCGAATTTCAGAATAGAGAGCACGTCGAGCCCGTCAGCGTGCACCGCCTGGACGGCGGCAGGGGGGAGACCCTGTTTGGGGGAAAAAATTCGTGATATTTTTATGCGTGGCTACGAACGCGAATTCCCGTTCTCCTCCGAAAGTTCGACCACGAGCTCGGCGAGCGTCGCCTTCCGCTCGGCGTAGGCGTCGTGCTGGTGGATCGATTCCTCGTTCGTCTGCTTGATCGTGATCCGGGTGTCCCCGGGCAGATCGCTGAAGGTGGCCAGCACCTTCTTCGCCATCTCGCGGACGCAGTCCTCGACGAAGCGAGCGTTCTGGTGCGCGGCCATCACGACGAACGACTCGTCGCCGCGCTTGAGGAGCTCGTACGTCCTGGCCGACATCGAGTCCTTGAGAATCGTGATGATCGTCTCGAGGTCCACGTGCTGATCGTCGTCGACCTCGATGCAGAGGAAGCCCCGCCCGCGCTGGTTGTGGGTCGCCATCGGGACCTTCTCGAAGAACTTCGCCGCGGTCTCGCTGCTCACGCCGAGCTCGTGCAGCACCTGGGACGCGTGCTCGGCCATGATGTTCTGCGCGCACGGGCAGGCCGTCATGCCGGTCACCTCGGCCCCGATCGACTTCCGGACGATCGGCTCGTGGAAGGCGCGCTGCGCGATCGCCCGGGCATTGACCTTGACGACCTCGTGACAGCTGGTCTTGGAGACCGGCGTCTCGCGCTTGACCATGAACTCGGACCGCATGATCACCTCGGTCCGGTCCGCGTATTCGTGCCGGTCGAGGAGCCCGCGGGCGACCTCGCTGCAGAGCTGCTCGATCTCCGCGACGTCGCCCTCGATCGCCTTCTGGAGAACCTCGTCGATCACCTCGAAGTTGCGCGAGAGGTTCGCGCCCTTGAGCGATCCGGGGAGGTCGACGAAGATATCAAACGTGGAGATGAAGATGACGGGCCGCTTGCTCTTGCGCGAGACCTCGACCAGTTTCTTGACGTTCTTTACACCGACGCGCGTCAGGTTGATCCGTACGTCGGGGCAGGTGGACTGGACATCAGGTAGTTCCATTACTCCGGGCCTCTACACCCTTACCGATTGGCACCCGTATGCGCCAAAAACGAAGGTAAACAGTTTATTCTCTATTATTTAATATGTATATGGCTTCAGGCCAGGGATGACGAGGAGATGATCGAGAAATATTACGAGTCGGACGCCGACATCGGCGCCGTGCAGGGCAGGCGGATCGCGGTGATCGGGTACGGGTCCCAGGGACGGGGCCAGGCCCTCAACCTCCGCGACTCGGGCCTGGACGTGATCATCGGACTGCGGCCCGGCCGGTCGTGGGAGCAGGCGAGCGGGGACGGCTTCGAGGTCTTTCCGGTCGCCGAGGCCGTGAAGAAGGCCGAGATCGTCCAGGTGCTCCTGCCCGACGAGACGCAGGGGCGGGTGTACGCGACCGAGATCCGGCCGCACCTCGCCGACGGCAAGACCCTGATGTTCTCCCACGGGTTCAACATCCACTTCGGGCAGATCGTGCCCCCGCCGAACGTGGACGTGATCATGGTCGCGCCGAAGGGGCCCGGCTTCATGGTCCGCCGGACCTTCGAGGAGGGCAAGGGCGTGCCCGCGCTGATCGCGATCCACCAGGACGCGAGCGGGAAGGCGAAGGCGACGGCCCTCGGGTACGCGAAGGGGATCGGCGCAACGCGCGCGGTGGTGCTCGAGACGACGTTCGCGGAGGAGACGGAGACGGACCTCTTCGGCGAGCAGGCCGTGCTCTGCGGCGGGATCACCTCGCTCATCAAGGCCGGGTTCGAGACCCTGGTCGAGGCGGGGTACGCACCGGAGATGGCGTACCTCGAGGTGCTGCACGAGACGAAGTTGATCGTGGACCTGATCTACGAGGGCGGCTTTACGAAGATGCGCCGGTTCATCTCGAACACGGCCCAGTACGGCGACCTGACGCGCGGGCCGCGGGTGATCAACGAGGAGTCGCGCGAGGCCATGCGCGAGATCCTGGCCGAGATCCAGACCGGGGCGTTCGCGCGCGAGTGGATGCTCGAGAACCTCGTGGGCCGGCCGGTCTTCAACGCGCTGACAAAGGCCGACGAGGAGCACCTGGTCGAGAAGGTCGGGGCCGAAGTCCGGGACATGATGCCCCAGTTCCGGAAGTAACTCCCCCCTCTTTTTCAGAATCTTCATCACGATGCCGGGCGCACGATCGTTGATGCGCGTCGCGATCGTCTACCACACCCTCTCGGGCAACACCCGGCGCGTGGCCGAGCTGCTGGCCGCACGGCTCGCCGGCACGGCCAACGCGGACCTGGTCGAGGTCCGCGACCGGTACCAGTACTCGACCCTGACCGCGTACGCGGTCGGCGCCCCGCGCGCCCTGCGCGGCGAGGCGGCGGAGGTCGAGCCGGACGCGATCGACGTCGGGGACTACGACGTGGTCGTGCTCGGCTCGCCGGTCTGGGCCTTCGCCCCGACACCGGCCGCGAACGGCGCGGTGGCCGCGCTCCGGGGGATCGACGGAAAAGAGGCGGTGGTCTTCATCACCTCGGGCGGGGGGCCTGGCAGCGCGGCCGGCCTGCTCGGGGCCGCGCTCGAGGCCCGCGGCGCGCGGGTCCGCGGCGCGGTCGCGTTCGACCGACAGAACCTCGAGAACGAGGCGGCGCTGAGCGAGCTCGCGGAACTCGTTACGCGTCCGCCATCCGGCGGCTGAGCGTCCCGAGCGCGGCCTCGATCTCCTCGGGGGAGAGGGTGAGCGAGCCCGAGGGCGCAGTGATCCGGAGGCCCGCGCCGCCGACCGTCCCGATGACGCGGTGGGGGACCTCTGCGATCAGGGACGGGTCGGCCGTCGCGAGCAGGAACCGGCCGGGGGTCTCGGCAAAGAGCGCCTCGACCAGGTCGCCCTCGAGCGCGACTGCGGCGTCGGGTGCGATCGCGGCGAGGGCCGCGAGCAGCCCACCCTGCGAGAGGTCAGTCGCCGTGACCCGCTCGGACCGCGCCACCGCGTTCCGGACCGGGACAAGGGTCGAAAGGTCGCCCATGGTCGGCGCGTGGCCGCCGCAGCCCGTGACCGCGTCCAGGACCGAGCCGCCGAAGTCCGGGCCGGTCGCGCCCACGAGGGAGAGCGTCCAACCGGCCTCCGGTTTTGTCCAGCACCGGATCGGCCCCTTTCCGACCATCCCGATCGACGGCGTCGGCTTGATCTGGGTCCCGTGCTCGTCCGACTCGTTGTAGAGCGAGACGTTCC
>CAYWVY010000062.1:0-12777 GCA_964461885.1 uncultured Methanospirillum sp.
CCGTGTTGATCTCGGGGATATCGATCCCCTCATTGAAGAGGTCGACCGTGAAGACAAAGTGGATGATCCGCTTTATCAACCTCTCCCGGACTCCGTCTCTCTCGTCGCGGGCGCTCTCACCGGTCAATGCGACCGAGGGAATCCCGGCTTCGTTGAAGGCATCTGCCATATACTGGGCGTGCTGAACCGAGACGCAGAACCCGAGCCCGATCACCTCGTCGATCGGTGGAGCATAGGTCTCGATCGCCGTCACGATTGCGCGAAGCCGCTCGCGGTTGCCGGTATAGAGCTCTGAGAGTTGCCGCTCGTCGTAGTAACCCTGTCTCCAGGCGAGGGTCGTATCGTCGAGGTTCACGGGGTCCGTGACGCCGAAATAATGGAACGGAGCGAGCAGCCCCCGGTCGATCGCCCCCGGTCGATCGCCTCCGGGAGGCGCAGTTCGGCCGCGACATGACCGTCAAAATCACCGAGGATGTCCAGGCCGTCCGCCCGTTCTGGCGTCGCGGTCAGTCCGAGCAGGATCTTCGGAGTATAGTGAGCAAGGAGGTTCTGGTACGAGTCGGCGGGCGCATGGTGCACCTCGTCGATGATGATATAATCATAGTAGTCCGGCGGAGTCCGGGCGACGAAGTCCTGGCTGTTGAAGGTCTGGATGGTGATGAAGAGCTGGTCGATCTGCGCGGGCACCTGTCCCCGGCTGCTGAGCTCGCCGAAGTTGTAGTTCCGAAGGACGCCCCGGAAGCAGCCCAGACTCTGCTTGAGGATCTCCTCCCGATGCGCGACATAGAGCAGGCGAGCCTCGGGATGCCGGGCGATGTACTCCCGGAAATCAAAGGCCGCGATCACGGTCTTTCCGGTTCCAGTCGCCGCCACGATCAGGTTACGATAGCGACCATGCTCCTCTCGTTCGGCCGTGAGCTGGTCCAGCACGTCCTGCTGATAGTAGAACGGGCGGATGTCGAAATAAGCGGCGGTCGTGGTCGGGCCGCGGGCTTCCGAACGGAGGGCCTCCTTGAGTCGGTCCGCGTCGGATGGGGTATAGCGGGAAAAATCGGAGGCCGCCAGGTAGGTCTCGAAGGTCATCCGGATCTGGTCGATCAGGTCCCGTTCGTTCCGTTCGCTCAGTTTCACATTCCATTCGAGGCCGGTGGTGATGGCAGCATTCGAGAGGTTTGAGGATCCGATGTAGACGGTCGAGAACCCGCTGTCACGGTAGAACGAATAGGCCTTGGCATGGAGACGCGTGTGCTGGGAGTCGTAGGAGATCCGGATCTCGGTGTTCGGCAGAGTCGAAAGAAATTCGATCGCCTTGAAGTCGGTGGCACCCACGTAGGAGGTGGTGATCACCCGGAGCGGGCGAGTCCGGGTGAAGGTGCGGAGCTCGTCCATGAGCAGGCGGATCCCGCTCCATTTGATGAAGGAGACGAGCAGGTCGATCCGGTCGGCGGAGAGGATCTCGGCCTTGAGTTCGTGCACGAGGCTGGGCTCGGAGGGAGACCCGGTGAAGAGGGCATTCTGCGATAGGAGGCCGGTCGGGCGTGGAAGCGCCGGAAGAGATGAGGGATCGGCCGGCGCGGACACGGAGAGAAGCATTCTATCACCCTGCGACAGTCGGCAGCGTTCGAGGCACCGTTCGCCCGTAAGCCGGGATAAGAGGTCGATGACCTGGTTGCACCGATCAACCTGCTCAGGAATCGCCAGGCGGCCGTCCTGGAGAAATGAGAAGGCCTTTCGGAAGATCGGCGTGAGGTACTGAGCGAGGAGGCAGGGTAGTTCCGGCTCGTATTCTTGCAGAGATTCGGTCTCGATCGTATTTCCGGAAGCCGGTACGTGCTCGATCGCGTCCTGGATGGCTTCATTGACAAGTTGCTCGTAGATGCCGGGCGGAAGTGTTCTCATGAATATCAATCGAGAGTCGTCTATTCTCGGGAAACCCAAATTTTAGAATTGAAATGTACTCCCCGTCAATATTAGAGGTAATCGTATCAGAGATCGGTTTAACGGATTTTGGAGCTCGCCTGGGAGTGTTGAGTTACCGTCCGCAGGGAAGCATTCCACTTCGATGAGCTTCTGTCGGCGATGCCGGGGAGGTTAGACTCACGTCGGAGCTTAAAGTGGCTGATGGTGGAGGGAGCGAAAGACGAATGTCGAGCGGATAGGACACGGTTGACAGGTGCGTAAATAACATTCGAGAGTGGGAGTCTGCACCCAATACGATGCGGTCGACCAAGCCGCTTAAACCCCTCTCGCCAGCCTTCGGATCGGCGGCCTTATGGCAGAACACACCGAGAGTTCAATCGGAATGGATCAAGATCCGCTCTCGGGTTTCCGCGAGATCAATACGATCATCGAACGCGACGCCAAGGACACCACGTACAAGTTCGCCCTCCTTCGCGGCGTGATCGAGATCTCGCAGGAGCACGCCGCCCTCGGCCGGGAGTCAGGGCCCGACGTGGAGTTCCCGCTCGGGCTCCTGGTCGAGAAGTGGATCCTCTATTACTATCCGCTCATCGAGCCCGACGAGATCATCCCGCAGCAGCGCTCCGGTGAGTGCCGCGCCGGCGGCCGCCGGATCGCGTTCGGGAACGACCTGAAGAGGGTCACGGACCACTACCGCCCGCTCGGGGGACTGAGCGCGTTTTACCGGGACTACGTCTCGGGCATGTTTCCGCCCGGGGTCGAGGCCGACGTGCTCGGGCTGATGAAGCGCGTCCGATCCACGATCACCAGCATGCCGATGCGATACCTCGGCCGCTCGCTCTCGACCGAGGAGTACTCGGTCTTCAGGTACGCAAACCACGGCCCGTTGCGGTCCGGCCGGCGGGTCGACCAGAAGTTCCTGATCGCGCAGGGCGGCACCTTCACGTTCCGTCGGGAACCCTTCGAGGTCTTCCAGCACCTCGGCAGTTTCATCGCGGGGGAGGACTCGCTCCTGTACAAGTGGGCGGAGTTCTCCGCGAAGGCGGACAAGACCGGGACAATTTCGAGAGAGAAGGTCATGGAAAGGCTGAAGACGCGGCCGGAGACGGAGCGAGCCGTGCAGGACGCGCGGTCCGTGTACCTCGCGCACCTCGCCTCGAGCGGCGCGCTCGAGTGCGCCTGGAGCGGCCGACAGATCCGTGTCGCGGAGGCCCTGAACGTCGACCATGCCATCCCGTTCTCACTCTGGCGGAACAACGAGTTCTGGAACCTCCTCCCGGCGACGGACCGCGTGAACGCCAGGAAGCGGGCGATGATCCCGGCCCCGGCCCTCATCGACGAGCGGGCCGAAGCGATCATTGTCCACTGGCACCTGCTGCACCAGGCCTACCCGGTGCGGTTCGTGAACGAGATATCGGTCTCGCTGATCAGCAGGCCGACCTTCTCGACCAGGTGGGAGGAGGCCGGAATCGCCCACCTGCGGGAGACGTGCGACTGCCTGATCGACGTCAGGGGGTTCGACGAATGGACAGTATAGATTGCCCGTTCTGTTCGGCCGCGGACGACGAGGTCGTCCTCGGCGGCGACGGGTGGTACGCGAAGTTCGACCGCTACCCGGTGAGCCCCGGCCACCTGCTCCTGATCCCGCACCGCCACATCGCCACCTTCTTCGAAGCGACGCTCGAGGAGCACGTCCGGTTGCTCTCGCTGATCGAGGAGGGCCGCCGCTATCTCGACGACCGTTTTCACCCGGACGGATACAACATCGGCATCAACTGCGGACCGGCGGCCGGGCAGACGATCATGCACCTCCACGTCCACCTCATTCCCCGCTACAATGGAGATATGCCCGATCCCCGCGGAGGGGTCCGCGGAGTGATTCCGGAGAAGCGGATGTATGGCCGAGACAGCCAGCAATGCCTATAAATATTGTTCTGATCAGCGGCCCGTCCTCGGGCGTTCCTGATCATCCGAGGCCCCGGCCTCGACCAGCGCCTCGAGCCGCGGCCGTCGCGTACACGATCACGATCGATGATTCTACCCGCCGCTTCAGCACGGCGCGAGCCGCCCTTTGACTGTCCCGCATCCCCCGTCTCGAATCGGGCTGCGAGCACCGGGTCCCATACGAGCATCAGGGTTATCGGGGTGACGACCCGATGACGATGATCACGGGATACAGGGTTTCTATAGATCCGCGCTTTGAGGACACTGCCAGATTTTTAAGGGCTATCGATAGAAAAATGCGAAATGCTTAACGCAATGGAACGGCGATTGTGATTCAGACTGTGAGCATATGTCGACGCTTTTCTATACCCCGCCGGGATCAGGTCTGGACGACTGTCTTGAAAGTTTTCAAAATTCTTTGCGGCAAAATCCATTTCGGGCTCGACTCATCGTTCCATCGTCAGGACTTGCCCGTTCGATCACGAAACGCATGAGCGAGCAAATTCCTGCGTTCCGGAAGAACGCGGTGACGACCCCGGCTCAATTCGCGGAAGAGATCATCCGGGAGAAATGCCCGGGATTACTGATCATTGATGAATTGCTGGCACGACAGATCCTTACCGACATTCTCCAGACCAGCGAGGAGGGCTCGTTGTTTTTCCATTCCGGGGTCAACCCGGGAAGAGCTTCCGATCTCTATACCCTCTTCCAGGAGATGTGCGCGTACCAGAACGAAGAAGCCTTTTTTTCCCATTATGACAGTCAGAAAATCGCTGAGGTATCTCGCCTCTATCATCACTATCGCTCAGTTCTCTCCCAGAATAATCTCATCGACGGGCCCTCGGTCTATCAGAAGGCGACGACCCTCCGGCCGGACAGGAACCTGCACCTCTTTGTCTACGGAATCAGGAATCCTTACCCGGATCTCAGGGGGTTCCTCCAACACCTCGAAAGGAATGTCGCAGCTTTCACCTATTATCATCCGTATTCGGAGAATCAGCGGATCTATACCGATCGGGCAGAATGGCTTGGTGCGCAGAGTATTGGTTCGATACCCGCACGTGAAGAGCATATACCTTTTTTAAACCTGTTCTCAAGCGCAAAATCCGACAATCCCACGTCCACGAAACTGCTCGTTCACGAATTCACATCCCCCAGAGAAGAGGTGGAGTCGATCGCACAGGAGATTCTCCGCCTCCTCGAGGTAGGCTTTGATTTCAACGACATTGCGATAGGGGCGCCCGATCTCTCGGCGGCGACGGCACTCATCGATGAAGTATTTCCACACTGTGGACTGCCCTTTACGTCCTCCGCGACGATACCGCTTTCTCAATTCCCTGTCGTTCAGGCGTTGATCCACCTGCTCGAGATCCCGGTAACAGGGTATCGGAGAGAAGACATTGTTGAGGCATACGCATCCCCGTATCTGGGACTATTACGGGGACAATCGCAGCTCACGCCGGCGATCGTCGATAGAACTGCACGAGCGGCCTTCATTATCGATGGCTATGCCGCATGGACAACGAACCCTTCGCTTCTAATCACACGATTGCGGAATGAATTCGAATCGCCCGACACTCCGGACTATCGGAAAAAGGGGCTGGGATACGAGATAGAACTCGGCGATGCAGTGAGTGCGCACACCCGTACGATTCTCGTGCAGTTGAGAGCCCTCGAGCAATCAACCACAGTACACGAGCATATTCGCAATGTCCGGGCGTTCTTATCCAATCTGGAGTTGCCTCTGTCAGAAGTCGCCGATACTCCACAGGAGGGTGACGATCTTCGACAGTTATCTCAGCTGTTGAGCAAGCTGGAGACCAGCTCGGCCCTGTTCAACGGGCATGAGATTCCGTTCGCAGATTTTATCAAAACTTTGAAGGCCGAGATTCAGAGAACGAGAGTTCAGCGTTACAGGACCGGCAGGGGCATTCGCGTAAGCGGACTGCGCGAGCTGTGCGATCAGAAGGTCCCAATCCTCTTTCTCATGGCCCTCACCGACGAGAGGTTGCCCTATATCCCGGGATTGCTTCCCTTCCTCACGGATGCTGAAGGGAACGCGCTCAATCCCGATATGAAAAACATGAACCTGCGGGATGAACGATACTATTTCATCTCTGCGCTATGTGCTGCCACCGACAGGCTGTACCTGACATGCACCAGCGCGCCCGCACATGGAGGCCTCATCCCCTCACCCTTCTTCCGGGAGATTCGGCAGACCATCCCCTTCGAGGAATGGTCACCACCGCCTCACCAGGCATCACGCAGATACCGACAGCGGTACGCAGGAAGATGTCTCGGCGATAGAAAACTGCCGGATCCGCACATTCTCCCGGAGATCGGGGATAGGACGCAGCTCGCAGACATCGTGAACCGGGTCAACATCGAGTATGCCCATCGATGCGGGGGATACGACTCCCCGTTCGACGGTATGCTCGGTGACGATGAAGAGATCCGTGCAACCCTGGGCAAACGATTCGGCGACTCCAAAGCGTACTCGGTATCGAGATTCGAGAGATATGCAGCCTGTCCTTTCTCGTTTTACGCACAGGATGTGCTGGGACTTGAAGCACTCCCCGACGTGGAGATCACGCTCTCACCTGCGGACAGGGGGACCCTTGTCCACCATATCCTTGCACAATTTTACACCCGGTGGATCGAGGCAAATGGCAACCCGCCCCTTCCTGGAGATCGCGACATCTGCTGGAAACAACTCCTCGCAATCGCCGAGAAGGAGCTGGCAGAATTTGGAAAAGACGGTCCCGCCTGGGATGCCTTCAAGAGTGACCTCCTTGGAACCGGAGGCTACCAACAGGGAATTCTCGAGCGATTCCTGGATACGGAGATTGCCCGTGGACGATCGCAGCTCCGGCCGGCGCAGTTCGAGTGCAGCTTCGGATTTTCCGATAGAGGCACAAGTATCTCTGTCGAGCCGGTGACTATCCCCGTCAGAGATCCGGAGGGTGCATCGTTCAAAATCCACGGGTTCATTGACCGGGTCGATCTCTCGGATGACGGCACCTTCGCGATCACCGATTACAAGACCGGAAATCACCCAAAACTGTCGGAGATCCTCGATGGCACATCATTGCAACTGCCCCTCTATATCCGGGCATACGAGATAGTGACGGGAAAGAGAGGCGTTGCAGGGGCATACTACAAGCTCCACAGGAAGGACGTCTATCACCGGGCTGAGCTTCACGACGTGACCCACCCCTTCGAGGAAGGGACGTTCACTGCCAGGAGCAGGATGGGGGAGCTCGATTTTAACGAGGCGATCGAGCAGTCGATCTGTGCGGCGTGGGCGTCCATCCAGGCGATTCGGTCCGGGGTCTTTCACCCCCCGACGACGCCCTGTGATTCCAGGTATTGTGATTTTAAACGGATCTGCAGGTTCGATGAAATCCGCGTGCTCGAGTTCGCAGGATCAGACGGGAGCGAGGAATAATGCTCTCCGGCGCCCCCAAGCCATCGCTCACCGACGCCCAGCAGAGAGCCCTTGCCTATGATAAGAGCCTCTGTGTGACGGCCAGCGCCGGAACCGGCAAGACGCACACCCTTGTGAGCAGGTATCTCCACCTCCTGGAACAATCCGGATGTAAACCCTCAGAGATACTGGCACTGACATTCACCGACAAAGCAGCGGCGGAGATGAAAAATCGTCTCGTCAAGGAGATCTACGAAAAGGAAGGAGACTACTGGAACGAGATCAAGGACGCGCTGATTGGGGCCCGTCTGAGTACATTCCACTCCTTCTGCTGGGGCCTCATCAAAGAGTTCTCCTTCGAATCGGGTCTTGATCGCTCGGGTTCGGTTCCGAACGAGGCTGCGCTCGCAACGATCATCGAAGACGGCATACAGCGGCTCTTCACGAGACGGGAGCAGGACGAGGTCCGGAAGGCTACTGCCCGGTGCCTGATTGCATGGGGTGAGAGCCAGACACGGACGTGTCTCGAGATATTGTATAAAAAGCGACATATCTCCCGGGCATTCTTCGCTGCATTCGCATCGGATCCTGCGGAACGTATCTCGCAATGGCAGAATTGCGTCGCCTCGGTCAGGAACGACGTGGTCGAATCTCTCACCTCCGATCCCGCCTTCCGCGAGGCTCTCCAGTCGCTGGTTCAGTATGCGGAAGACTTCGGAGGTGACGGAGACGCAGCGACGAGGTACCTGCGAGAGATCCGTCCGCACCTGGAGGTTGCCCTCTCCGACGGGTCTCCCGAAGCACTGTGCGACGCCCTGGTCTCACTCGCCACGATCAGAGGCGGCCGAACGAATATGGGGAGCAAAAAGGTGTTTGGGGATCGGGTGACCGGCCTCCGGGAAGCGTATATCGCGATGAGTGCCAGGGTGAAGGCGCTCCCCACGGATGTTCTCACCCTCAATTTTGACCCCGCTTCTCCGGCCATGATGCTCACGCTGGACCTTGTCCGGGACCTTGACGTGATGTTCTCCTCGTTCTCGCGTGATGTCGAGCAGGAGAAACGCAGGGCGGGGGTGATCGACTACACCGACATGATCAACCTGGCGTACAGGATGGTCCACGAGAACCCGTCAATAGGGGAGACGCTCAATCGACGCTATCGGTTCATCATGGTGGACGAGTTCCAGGACACCGATCCCGTCCAGAACGGTATTATCTTAAAAATACTCTCGTTTGGCGATGACAATCCGAAGAAACTCTTCGTGGTGGGCGATCCGAAACAGTCCATCTATCTGTTTCGTGACGCCGACGTAACCCAGTTCAAAGAGACGAACGACTCCATCAAAAAATGGGGAGGAGAAGAACTCCCCCTCGATGAAAATTTCCGAAGTACCCCCGCAGTGATCCATTTTGTCAATGGCCTCTTCGGGAGAATCTTCGCTGAAACAAAAAACGACTGGGATTTCCTCTACAAACAGGTCTCTCCCACAAAGGACAGGCAGGACGATGCCGGGTCTGTCGAGCTGCTCATCACGCCGAAGGGAGACACTGCGCAGCAGTCGGCGATCCTCGAATTCGACACCCTTGCGAAGAAAATCGGTACTCTGGTACGGTCCGGAGAAAAGGCGGTCTACTGGGATGCGAACGGAAAACACATCACGACACCACGTGCGGCAACGTACCGGGATAGTGCCATATTAATCGAGACCAGGACCCACCTCCTCTACCTTCTCTCGGCGCTCACTGCACACGAGATCCCGTTCAGGGTACATGGCGGTCTCGGGTTCTGGCAGACCCAGGAGGTCGTGGACGTTTGCAACGTCCTCTCCTTCCTCTGTAATCCCTCTGATGATATCGCTCTGTACGGGGCGTTGCGGTCTCCGTTCTTTGGGCTCTCTGATGCCGAGATCTTTTCCCTCTGTGGCGGGAGAGGAGAGGGACTCTATCGACACTGCCGACAGGCACAGGACGAGAGGATCCGGAGGATGGCAGCCATCCTCTCTCGCTGGCTCAACGAGGCTCGGCGCATCCCCCCCTCCGAGCTGATCCGCCACATCTTTGACGACACTGATATCTATGTCGTCTATGCAGCGCTCCCCGACGGGCTCCAGAGGATCTCCAATCTGGAAAAGTTCTGTGACTATGTAAGCGGGAGCGAACGCCTCGGGTTCTATACAATCGATCGTCTCGTCAGGGACCTCACTCTCCTTATCGATACCGAAGAGAGGGAAGGGGAGGCTGATGCTGCATCCGATGACGATGTCGTCAGCGTCATGACCGTCCATGCAGCGAAAGGACTTGAGTTCCCGATCGTGTGGGTGCCCCGGGTGTCCGAGTCGATGAGGACGCGCTCCGATGCAATCGAGGTAGATTACAGGCTGGGCATCGGGATCAAGCTGCCATCAACCGAAAAAGCCGGGACGCTGGAGCGGTCCCCACCGTCTGCCCTGATGGATTACTTCAATCGACAGAAGGACTTCGCAGAGTACAAGCGTCTCTTTTACGTGGCGACAACTCGGGCAAAGGATCATCTCATCCTGTCTGGAACCGAGATCGACCCGGATTCGGTTTCAGAGAATCCGGCAGAGTATACCAGCCGGATGAAGATGATGCTCGGACATTTTCGGATCCCCATCCCGGAAGAAGGCGAATCCTTTGACTACACCGGGATACCGGACGTGTCGTTCAGGATCTCTCATTGTAATAGATCGGGCACCCGGATGTTCGATACGACACAGAGAGAGTTGATCGAACCGACGACCCCTGATTCACTCACCTTTCCCGAGTTTCGGACTTTGCGCCCGGATATCGACAGAGCGGACCGGATCTTCAGTCCGAGCGAGATCGAACTCTACAGTCGGTCCCCTGACCTGCACAGGGAACGGTATATTGAAAAAACGCCGGACACGTCATCTCTAGCCGTATCGGTTTTCGAGGACCAACCCTGGACCGAGGGCCAGGTTATCCACGAGGTCTTTTCTGGAATCCCCCCGGCAACAGTGCTCCGCTCTCGAGGCCTTCCGCTGAAAGAGGAACGTATTGAGTATTATCAAACGCTCTATGATCGGTTCTGGTCTTCACCGATTGTGGCCGGCCGGGAACAACACCACGTCGAATTTCCCTTCCTGCTCAATGTAGATGGATTCAGGATTCAGGGGTATATCGATCTCCTTCTTCGGACCCGGACCGGATGGGCTGTGATTGACTATAAGACCGGAAAACCCGGGAACGGGGAAGAGTACGCCCTCCAGCTGGCCGTGTACACGATGGCGGCGGAGTCGATAACCGGAGAGAAGGTAAAGGCGTATCTGTACTTCACGGAGAATAGTGAATTCGTCGAGATAGACCCGGATCTTAAAAAAATCAGGACGGAGATCTGCACGGCCTGTTCGAGTATTTTAGAGAGTGAGAATGTCTGAGTAACTGGAATTACCGTACACGTTCATCTCTCAAGCTCGCAGGGGTGAGGGGCAGTCGAGAATGCCGGCATCCAGCTGATCCTCGCCGGCCCGGGTCGGGCAAGACCCGCGTCATCCCGTGGAGATCGGCCGGCTCGCCCACGCAGCCGCCGATGCCGCTGCTGTCCGGGTCAGCGCCTCGGGTTTCATCATCCGATCCGCGAAGGCGTCGCGCTCGGCGGTGACGGTCGCCGGGGTCTCCTCGACGGTCAGGATCGCCTCCTCCATGCGGGTACGTTCGGCGGCGGTGAGGTGTGCGCCGCCGGGGCTCCCCGGGGTCTCCCCGTTATCGCACGGGAGCATGCCTGCCGTGTCCACTCGGCCCGGGAAAGGCCGGCCGTCGCCGAGGCGGGGTCTATTCCGGCTGCGGCGTCATTGGGAAGGGAGATCGATAACTTCTGCATGGTAAACGCCTCGGGTGTCGTCGGGGTGCACGGCCGATGCCGCGGGGTGTGCTCGAAGGGTTCCGTGGTCCCCGGCCGGAGGCCCCGGTTCTGCCGACGAATTCTCGGCGGGAGCGGCCTTAGCCGTGTCGCTTTGCGCGGGCGGGCCTGGCCGGCGCGAAGGAGAATACGTGCATGGGCGGAGACCGGACCGGGGGAATGCATTTCACCGGTCGGGACGATCACTCCATCAGGGGAACGTCGATGGGGTGGTTCGAGCGGGTGCGGCATTGGCTCCGGGAACGACCGATAAAGAGCGCCGCCCCTCCGTACCGACGGACGACGCGGGACGACGAGGAGGACGAGGAGGTTGCCGAGCTCCTCGCGATCGATATCATCTGATCTCGCGGGAGTCGGGCCGCGCGGGACCCCGCTACGTCGTCGGCAGTTCGCCGCTCAGGGCGAAGAGGCCGTCCGCGAACTTCTCGATCACCCCGGCCTGCGCGAGCCCCTCCCGCCACCGTGCGGGGATGCCGTCGATGCCGTAGTACGCGCCGGCCAGCCCACCGTACACGGCGCCGGTCGTGTCCGCGTCGTCGCCGAGGTTGACGGCCAGGAGGACGCCCTCTTCGAACGACGAGGAGCGGGCGAAGGCCCAGAGCGCGGCCTCGATGCACCCGACGGCACCGCCGGCGGCGCGGATAGCCGGCGGCTCCCGCTCACGGAACGACCCCCGGGCTACCTCGTCGATCTCGGGGTGGAGCGGGTGCTCGTTCCAGCCGCAGGGGGCCGGGGAGAAGCGCGGGGCGAGCAGTTCGTCCTTTGTGAGGCCCTGCATCGCCCCGACGATGAGCGCGCCGCAGTATCTACAGGCATCGACGCAGACCGGCAGCGCGTGGGTGGTCGCCGAGCTCCGGCCCGCGAGCCCGACGGCTAGGGCGGGGTTACGGTGGTACGCGAGCGGGACCGGGGCCACGCGCATCAGGGAGCCGTTCCCGGCCGATCGTTCCGAGGCCAGACCACTCTCGGGGTCTCCCGTCCGTTCGTAGTTGTGAAGCGCGGCCCGCGTCGTGGTGCCGATGTCGAAACAGTGGCCGGTCGCGCTCAGGTGGCCGGAGCGGTACCACGCCACGTAGCGGTCGAGCTGGTCCCGCAGGTCGAAACCCCGACGCCCGACCAGGCTCTCGGCCAGGCAGAGGGCGAGCGAGGTGTCGTCCGTCCAGGTGCCGGCCTCAAGATCGAACGGGCCGCCGGCCCGGAAGTCCGTCACGGGCGGAAACGTGCCCGGGGCCTCGAACTCAACGGGGGCGCCGAGCGCGTCGCCCACGGCGAGGCCGGTGAGCGATCCCCTTACACGGTCGTGCGGGTCCATCCCCAAACGTACACCTCCCGGCGGTTTACGCTTTACTGAGTGCTCGGGGAAGTCCACGGGATGACCCGCGCCCGGCAGCCTGCACGGCCCGGGAGCTCGCCAGACGGGGCAGAGAGGTGCGACAGGTGTCTTGACCACCGTATGCAGGCGATCCAGCACCCTTAATAACGACCAGCGGGAAGGGGTCCACCATGGCACTCTATGTCATGCTGGGGAACCTGAAGGGCGAGGCGTTCGGCAAGCTCGAAAGCCTCGAGGAGCGGGACGGGAGAT
>CAYWVY010000063.1:0-4659 GCA_964461885.1 uncultured Methanospirillum sp.
GTCGCGGGCGTGCAGGCGCTGACCATCCCCGCAAGCGACGCGGACCGTGTCGCCGCCGCCGACGAGATCGTGCGCGGCACGATCACCGACGTCCAGGGCCGGTGGAACGACGACCATACCCATATCGTGACCACGGCCAGGATCGCCGTAACGAACCGGCTGAAAGGCGAAGGTTCCGCTACGGAGACGATCGGGGTCCTCGGCGGCACCGCGGGCGGCATCACCGAGTGGGCCGGGGGCGAGCCCGTCCTCGTTCCCGGGACCGAAGCCTACATCTTCGTCCGAAAGGGCGCCGACCTCGGCGTCCCGGCCGGCGGCAGGGTCCAGCACGTCGTACCGGTCGTCAATGGAAAGGTGCCGACCGGTTCGAAGCAGAGGGACGGCGGCATCCCCGCCGCCGACTACGACCAGTACCTGGCGGACCTCGCGCAGGGACGGGCCGTCTCTCTCCCCTCGGTAGTCGAACCGGTGACCCGCGCCGTTGCCGGCAGCCCGCCGGTCATTGCGAGCGTCTCCCCCGCCTCCGCCTCTGCCGGCACCGGGACCGAGATCACGATCACCGGCACCGGCTTCGGCACCAAGACGTCCCGCAGCTCCACGGCCGATGTCGGCTTCCTCTCCCGGTGGGACGGCTCGAACTGGACCCCGATCTGGGCCTCGGGCGCCTGGTACTTCGCCGATAACGAGAACGACATCGTCTCCTGGACCGACACGAAGATCGTGGTCCGCGTCCCGACCGGAAAAACGGCCGACGACATCTGGGCCTCCGCCAGCAGCGGCTTCGTCTTCGTTGTCCCCGAGGACGGGCGGCCCTCCTCCTCCTCGTATCCCTTCACCGTCACCTTCGGGTACGGAAAGGCGAAGTGGAATGCCCCCGCCACGTTCTACGTCAATCCTGGGAGCGTCACAGGCGCGGCAGCAGCACTACAGAAAGCCGCAAACACCTGGAACGCGGCCATCCCGACCTCCGGCTTCCGGCTCGAGTACGGGGGCACGGCAACGAGCACGACCTTCGGCCTGGATGGCATGAACCTGGTCAGCTTCCACCCTGCGGCGGAGTTCGAGAATCCGTCCCGAGACTATGGCTGGTCATACGTCTGGTTGGATACAAACGGCGCGATCATCGAGGCCGATATCGTCTTCAACGGCGGAATGGCCTGGACAACCGGGACCGCGTCCGGGGAACAGATAAACCTCGAGAAGTGCGCTCTGCACCTCTTCGGCCGCTGGCTATCGCTCGACAGCCTCTACGGGTGGTATCCCGGGTATCCCTCGGACATGGCCAAGGCGATGTTCTACTACAACGGCCCCACCTTCGGCAACCGGAACCTCAAGACCCTCCACGCCGACGACGCCGCCGGCATCCGCTGGATCTATCCCCCGCAGCTCACGGTCTCGTCCATCTCGCCGTCAAGCGGCATTCCCGGCGCCACCGTCTCGGTCACCAACCTCGCGGGGACTAAGTTCGAGCCAGGAGCCACCGTCCGGCTGGACAGGGCCGGTCAGCCTGGTATCGTGGCCACGAACGTCGTCGTGGTCTCGCCGACGAAGATCACCTGCAAGCTTCCGTTGCCGGTGGGCGCCGCCACCGGCGCGTGGAACGTGACCGTCACGAACCCCGGCGGCGCGAGCGCGACCCTTGTCAACGGGTTCCTGGTCAACCCGTCGATCACGTCGATCGTGCCGGCCAGGGCCTCCCAGAACACAACCGTTCAGTTCACCCTCACCGGGGCCGGGTTCGAGCCGAACGCGGCAGTCAAACTCACGAAGACGGGGCAGCCTGAGATCGTGGCCACTGGCATTGGCTGGATCTCACCGGGGGAGATCAAGGGCACGCTCGCGATACCGCTGACGGCGGTCAAGGGCACCTGGACCGTGGTCCTGACAAACCCCTCCGGTACGAGCGCGACGAAGGCGAACGCCTTCACGATCGATCCGGCAATTACCGTCACCTCGATCACCCCGAAGACCGGCGTCCGGGGCACCAACGTCCCCGTTGTCGTCGCCGGCACCGGGTTCCAGCCCGACGCCACGGTCCGCCTCACCAGGAGCGGCCAGCCCGACATCTGGGGCCAGGAGACCGTAACCGTCTCGCCCGAGGAGATCGCCGCCGAGTTCGCGCTGCCCCTGACAGCGCAGACCGGCACCTGGACCGTTGCCGTGGTGAACCCCGACGGCTCGAGCGCGTCCCTGGCCAACGCGTTCACGATCACCCTGCCGCCGATCCAGGTCATCTCGATAGTGCCGACCAGCGGCAATGCGGGCTGGACCGTCCCATTCTCCATCGCCGGCGCCGAGTTCGTCTCCGGCGGGAATACCGTGACCCTCACCCGCACCGGCTCCTCGGCCATCTCCGCCACGTCCGTCTCCGTGGTCTCGACCGGGCAGATCAACGGCACCTTCGTCCTGCCCGAGACCGCCGCCACCGGCCCCTGGCACGTGAACGTCACCAGCTCGGGGCGGTCCGCGAGCCTCCCGAACGGGTTCACCGTACTGCCCCCGACGCTCACGGTCATCTCGATCATGCCGAACAACGGCACCCGCGGGACAACTGTCCCGGTCGCGATCGTCGGTGCTGGGTTCGCACCCGGCGCCACGGTCAGCCTGACCAGGGGGTCTGCCGCGATCTACGCCTCGAGTGTGGACGTAAGATCGTCGACCGCCATCTCCTGCAGCTTCGACCTGCCGCCGACCGCGACGCTAGGCCTCTGGAACGTCGTGGTCTCGAACCCCGGCGGGCCGAGTGGGACCCTGGCGAACGGCTTCACCATCAACCCGGGCCTCGTAGTCACCTCCATCTCGCCAAATAACGGCATCCGGGGAGCCACGATCGGCGCCACCGTCTCCGGCACCGGGTTCGTGAACGGTGCGACTGTCACCCTCTCTCGGTCCGGCGAACCCGACATCACTGCCGCGGGCGTCGTTGTGACCTCAACCACGCGTATCACCTGTACGCTCATCCTGCCCGCAGACGCAGCTGTCGGCACCTGGGACGTGGTCGTAACGAACCCGGACGGCGAGAGTGCAACCCTCGCAAACGGGTTCACCATTAAGATGCCGCCGGTCACCGTCATCTCGATCACGCCGAATACCGGGCTCCGGGGCACAACCGTCCCGGTTACTATCGGCGGCACCGAGTTTGCGGCCGGCGCCACCGTCACGCTCACGAAGTCCGGCCAGACAGGGATCGTGGCCGCGAACGTCGTCATCGTTTCGCCGGCAACCATCACCTGCACACTCGAGCTCCCGCCGACGGCAGCGTCCGGAGCCTGGAACGTCGTCGTCGCGATCCCCGACGGGCGATCCGGGACCCTGAACAACGGGTTCACGATCACCCTCCCGCCGATCTCGGTCGTCTCGATCGTACCGAATACCGGCATCCAGGGCACGACCGTCCCGGTCACCATCACCGGGACAGAGTTTGAGCCCGGCTCGACCTCTATCCAGCTCACCCGCGCCGGGGCGCCCACGATCTCCGCTTCCAGCATCGTCGTGGCCGGACCGACGCAGATCACCTGTTCGTTCGTGTTGCCCGCGACAGCGCAGCTGGGCGCATACAACGTAGTCGTGACCAACCTTGCCCGGACCGCGACCCTGCCCAACGGGTTCACTATCGAACCCCCGCTCGCGGTCACCGCGATCGCGCCGAACACCGGGGTCCGGGGCACGACCGTCCCGGTGGCGATCACCGGCAGCCGGTTCGAGTCCGGGGTCACCGTCAAACTCGTCCGCCTCGACACCCTCACCATCCCGGGCACGGACGTCGTTGTGAAGTCCCCGACGCAGATCACCTGCGCGTTCGCGTTACCGGCCCTGGCGGACACCGGCGCCTGGAACGTGGTGGTGACCAGCTCCGGCGGAGTGACTGCGACCCTGCCGGCCGGTTTCGCCGTCTTCGATAGACCGCCGCCGCCTCCCGTGACGGACCTCCGGATCACGGAGAAGATGCCGACCTCCTGTCGCATGAGCTGGACTGATCCCACGGCCGCTGACTTCGTCAAAGTCCGGGTCTACCTGAACGATTACGAGATCGGGGATGTCGCCAGGGGCGTCCAGACCTTCACCTGGTCGCCCCTTGTCTCGAACACGATGTACACCTTCAGCACCCGGACGTACGATAGCGTCGGCAACCCCTCGACATGGGTCAATATCACCGCCCGGACACAGGCGTCCGGTGTGGTGGCGGTCCCGGGCGGGGTGGGAATCCCAACCGACACGAACAGCGACGGTCTGTACGAAGACGTCAACGGCAACGGCCGCAAGGACTTCGCGGATGTCGTCCTCTTCTTCAACCAGATGACCTGGATCGCGGACCACGAGCCTTTAGGCGCGTTCGACTACAACGGCAACGGCCGGGTTGACTTCGCCGACGTCGTCTGGCTCTTCAACAACCTCTGAAGATCAGGGGTGGCTCCTCCTCTTTTGATACGGGGCTGAACAACTGGGAGCCCCCGTCAACGGCATGCCGGTGCGATCCGTCGCTCATGGCCGACCGTGGCCGGCGCGCCCTCCCTCTGCGCAGGGCAACGCATTCACCCTGCGCTCGCCCCGGCTCCTGAGCTATCCGTTCTCCCGTTCCCCTGTTCCACGAATCCCCGCGCCCCCTCGACGGCCCGGCAGGGCCCGGAAAAGGCCGGCCGGTACCGGAAAGGATTTATC
>CAYWVY010000063.1:4759-11947 GCA_964461885.1 uncultured Methanospirillum sp.
GTCGTCGCGGGCACCACCCTCGGCTGGTTCCAGGCCGGCGCCGACATCACCACCTCGTCCCCCGACGACACCCTGATCGTCTCGAACCCGGCCAACTTCTACGTCCAGCCCGGCACCAGGACCGGCGCCTGGTACGACCTCAACCGCAACCGGGCCGTCGCCATCAACGTCAAGGACCCGTCCCTCAACGTCCGCGTCTGGGGCGTTGAGAACAACCAGGACGTCACCGGCCGGACCATCACCCGCGGCCGCCTCCTCAGCTTCCGGATCGACTCCAACCTCGACGCCGTCTACACCCAGCGCGGCGTCGGCGCCCCCGTCACCGTCAAGGTCCAGGGCCCCGACGGCAGCGTCTACAGCGCCCTCATTGACGACCTCGGCAACCAGAACCCGATCGCCAACATCCCGGTCACCTCCTCCTCGTTCCTCGTCCCCGGCCTCGGCACCAACGGCTCCGCCTGGGACACGGGCAACCCGACCTACCAGACCGGCGACTTCCGCGTCTGGGCCGAGTCCAACCTGAACAGCATGAAGGACAACTACAAGGACCCGTCCGGCGCCGACTACACCGGCAAGACCATCACCAGCCAGTACACCATCAGCCTCGGCCGTGACGAGCTCGCCATCCAGGCGAACACCAACGACACCATCGTCCGCAACAACGACTTCGCCGTCATCGTCACCGGCGAGGCGAACACCGCCTACGCCCTCTGGCTCTCGTCCACCTCCTCCATCCCCACCTCCGAAGAGGCCCCGCGGATCAAGGAGGGCCAGGCCGGCGTGACCCCCGGTGACGCCGCCGTCGGCGCGCTCGCCTTCTCCGGCACGCGCACCGTCGCCGACGACGTCCCGGCCGCTCCCGGCAACACCACCGCGAACCCGTACTTCGCCCGCGTCGTGACCGATGACAACGGCCGCCGCACGGTCGGGTTCCTGACCAACCAGCAGACCAGGGACCAGTCCTACACGGTCCGCGTCCAGCGGCTCGACTCGGCCACCAGCTCGAGGTACGACACCGTCGGCATCGTGATCGCCAAGGGCGGCCTGACCATCGCGGCGCCCGCGGACCAGGCCTTCTACCTCGGCGAAGAGGTCCTGCTCAGCGGCACCAACACCGACTCGGACACCACCTACCTCTTCATCACCGGCCCGAACCTCCCCTCGGGCGGCGCCCGCCTCACCGACATGACGGGCGTCGTCACGGGTGACGCCGGCAGCTTCACCAGCGAGGCCGTCGCCGCCGACGACACCTGGGAGTACCGCTGGGCCACCTCGAACCTGAACATCGATGCCGGCTCGTACACGGTCTACGCCGTCTCGAGCCCGAACAACCGCGACACCCTCGGCGGCACCCAGTACGCCTCCACCTCGGTCATCACCCGCCGGCCGTTCGTGACCGCGAACGCCTCTACCGCGGCCGTGGCCCGTGGCGACAGCGTGACCATCACCGGCACGGCCGAGGGCGACCCCGCGCAGGGCGTCGCCATCTGGATCTTCGGCACCAACTACTACAGCCGGTCCAGCCAGGCCATCAATGACGACTCGACCTTCGAGTACGAGATCGGCCGCGGGACCACGCAGAACCTGGCCACCGGCCAGTACTACGCGATCGTCCAGCACCCGATGACCAACGGCATCTTCGACGTCGGCGAGGTCGTCGAGGGCGGCGTCACCCGCGTCTACGACACCTCGGGCAACTTCTTCGTCGCCGCCGGCCCCGGCCGGCTCCAGGGCTCGGACGCCGCCTCGGCGCTCGTGAACCTGCTCAACGGTGCGAACATCGACGACACCTACACCAGCCAGACCTTTGCCGTGCAGGACGCGCGGATCACGCTCACCGTCGCCGACGTCCGGCCGGGCGACGAGCTCCGCATCGAGGGCACGACCAACCTCGCGCCCGGGAACAACCTCCTGGTCACGGTCATCTCGACCGCGTTCGAGCCGACCGACAAGTCGGCGGCCTCCGGGACCTCGGGTCTCTCCGGCCAGGCCACGGTCCAGGCCGGCGAGGGCGGGCAGAACACCTTCAACTTCACGGCCGACACGACCGGGCTCGCTGAGGACACCTACCAGGTGACCGTCGAGTCGCCCGAAGCGCAGGCCTCCGAGACCGCGACCTTCCGCGTCACGGGCGAGGCCGGCGGCAACGTCACGCCGACCGCGACCCCCGGTGACGGCAACGTGACCGGCACGGTTCCGACCGGGACCGGCGGCGTCACGGCTCCGACGACCTCCGCGGGCAACGTGACCGCGACGCCGACTCCGGCCCCGGGCTTCGGCACGCTCGTCGCGCTCGCCGGCCTTGCCGGCGTCGCCCTCCTTGTCGCCCGGCGGCGGGAGTAAATCTCCACTTTTTTCCCGCGCCGCGGGAGGATCGCCTTTTTCCACGCAGCCGGTGCACCTTTTTCGCAATGATCTGGGAGTTCGAGCCCGTCCTCTGGCTCCAGTCGGTCCCGGCCCTCGCCCTGCCCATGGCCGCCGTCTCGGCCCTCGGCTCGCCCGCGTTCTACCTGGGCCTGATCGCAATTCTCGCCTGGTGGCGCGAGCGCCCGTTCGCGCTCTCCCTCGCCGTCCTCTTCGCGGTCAGCGCCATCGTGAACGACCTCGTCAAGCTCCTGGTCCACGCTCCGCGGCCGTACTGGGTCTCGGTCGACGTGATGCCGCTCGAGCTCCAGGGCTCGTTCGGCTTCCCCTCGGCCCACGCGCAGCTCGCGCTCTCGATCTGGGGCCTCGTCGCCCTTCGCCTCCGGCGCCCCTGGGCCGCGGTCGCCGCCGCCGCCCTCGTCGTGGCCATCGGGGTCTCGCGAATCGCCCTCGGCGTCCACTACCCAACCGACGTCCTCGGCGGCTGGCTGATCGGGGCCGCGGTCCTCGCGGCCTTTGTCCTGGCCGGGCCATCCGCGTTCCGGGCCGCGGGCCGCATGACCCCGCGAAGCCGGGTCCTCGCCGGCGCCGCGCTCTCCCTCGCCGCTGTCGGCGCGTCCGCCGCCGTCGCCGCGACCATCGGCCCGTGGGCCCCCGACCCGTCCTGGACCGGTTTCACGGCGGGCCTGGCCCCCGTCTCGATCGAGTACACCCTGATCGCGGCCGGCTTCGCCCTCGGCATCGTCCTCGGCCACGAGCTCGACCGGGGCTGCCGGGCCTTCCGCTCGCGCTCCGCCGGCCTCGCCGGGACCCTGCTCGGCCTCGCCGTCATGGCCGTGCTCTGGTTCGGCGTCGGCGCGGTCCTGCCTGAGGGCGGCCCCGGGGCCGGCATCGTCATCTACCTCGCTGCCGCCGCCGTCGGGGCCTGGGTCATGGCCGGCGCGCCCGCCCTCTTCTGCCGCCTCGGCCTCTTTGGCGGGGCCGGCCCGGAACACTCATCATACCTGGACGATAACGCCTGAAGAGAATGGGGACGGGGAGAGTCCAGGCCTGGATGGGCCTGATGGGGAGCCGCATCGCGCAGATCGCGGAGCGGATCGAGGACGCCAAGGTCGACCGCCTGCTCGAGGCGATCCAGGGGGCCCGGCGGGTCTTCGTGATGGGCGCCGGCCGCTCCGGGCTTGTCGCGAAGGCCTTCGCCATGCGCCTGATGCACCTCGGGCTGCAGTCGTACGTGGTCGGCGAGACGATCACGCCCTCGTTCGGCAGGGGGGACGTGATGGTGATCTTCTCCGGATCGGGCCGTACGCGGACGGTCGTGGACATCGCGTCCACCGCGAAGGAGATGGGCGGCACGCTCTGCGTGATCACGGCCAACCCGTCGAGCGGGGTCGGGGCCATGGCCGACGTGGTGGTCGAGATCGAGTCGAACCGGGACCCCGTCACGGACGACTCGTGCGAGTTCGAGCGGCGGCAGATGACCGGCGAGCACAAGTCGTTCGCCCCGCTCGGCACCCTCTTCGAGACGACCGCCATGATCTTCGCCGACGCGGTCATCTCGCGCCTGATGGAGCTCGGGCACGTCGACGAGGGAGAGATGAAGACGCGCCACACCAACATCGAGTGAGATGACACGCTTTGCACGCCGGGTCACGGGGCTCGCGCCCTCGGGGGTCCGGAAGTGGTTCGAGGGGGCCGGGCCGGGCTCGATCAACCTGACCCTGGGCCAGCCCGACTTCGACACGCCCGAACACATCAAGGAGGCCGCCTGCCGGGCCCTCGCGGAGGGAAAGACCGGGTACACCCCGAACGTCGGGGTCCCCGAGCTCCGCGAGGCGATCGTCGAAAAGACCCGGCGCGAGAACGGGGTCGCGTACACCCCCGACCAGGTGATGGTGACCGCCGGCGCCTCCGAGGCCCTCCTGCTCGCCATGCTGGCCATCGTCGACGACGGCGACCGCGTCCTCCACGCGGACCCGGCCTTTGTCTCGTACGCGTCCCTCGCGTCGCTCGCGGGGGGCCGGCCCGAGGGGCTCGCCCTTGACGACCGCCTCCGGATCGACGTCGAGGCCGCGAAGGAGCGGATCGACGGCGCAAAGCTCCTGGTCATCAACTCGCCCTCGAACCCGACCGGCGCGGTCGAGCCCGCGGACTCGGTCCGCGCCCTCGTCGAGTACGCGGCCGACGCGGGAACGACCGTCATCTCGGACGAGGTCTACGAGCACTTCGTCTACGACGGGGTGACGGCCCACTCCGCCGCCCGTTTTGGCGAGAACGTCATCACCATCAACGCGACGAGCAAGACCTACGCCATGACCGGCTGGCGCCTCGGCTGGTTCGCGGGGTCCGAGGAGCTCGTGGAGCAGGCGAACAAGATCCACCAGTACGGCCAGGCCTGCGCCGCCTCGGTCGCGCAGTACGCGGCCGTCGCGGCGCTCACCGGGCCGCAGGACTGCGTCACGGCCATGCGGAACGAGTACCGGGCGCGGCGGGACCTCCTCTGCGACGGGCTCGAAGAGCTCGGGGTCGCCTTCCCCCGCCCGGAGGGCGCCTTCTACGCCTTCCCGCCGATGGACCCCGCGCTCGTCCGGCGGATCGTCGAGGCCGGCGTCATCATCGTGCCGGGCGAGTCCTTCGGCCCCCGCGGCGCGGGCCACGCCCGGATACTGTACGCGGCCTCGCGCGAGACACTCACGACCGCCCTCGAGCGGATTGCAGGAGTCATCAATGGCTGAACAGGATAGCACCAACGACAGGGACCGGCTCGTCCGGCTCCTCGCCCGCCTCTCGAATGCCCACGGCGTCTCGGGGAGCGAGGGCGAGATCCGCGAGATCGTCCGCGAGGAGCTCGCGGGCTGCGTCGACGACCTCTACGAGGACCGTCTCGGCAACCTCATCGCCGTGAAGCGGGGCAACGACTTCAGCATCATGCTCGCCTCGCACATGGACGAGATAGGGTTCATGGTCAAGTACGTCGAGAAGGAGGGGTTCCTCCGCTTCGCCCCGATCGGCGGCTGGTACGCTCCCATAGTGGCGGGCCAGCGGGTCTGGCTTCACGGCACGAAGGAGCCGATCCTGGGCGTGCTCGGCTCGAAGCCGCCGCACGTGATGGACGACGATGAGCGAAAGAAGCCCCTGAAGATGGAGGAGATGTTCATCGACGTCGGGGCCGAGAGCGGCGACGCGGCGCGGGAGCTCGGTATCGGCCCGGGCACGCCGGTCACGCTCGACCGCCAGTTCTGCACCCTCTGCGGCGACCGGGTCTCGGGCAAGGCCTTTGACAACCGCGCCGGCGTCGCGCTCCTGGTGGAGGTGCTCAGGCAGGTCGAGTCGCCGTCGACGATCTACGGCGTCTTCACGGTCCAGGAGGAGGTCGGGCTCAAGGGTGCGAAGGTCTCGTCGTACGCGCTCGACCCCGACTGCGCGATCGCCACCGACGTCACGATCCCCGGCGACCATCCCGGCGTCCAGCTCAAGGACGCGCCCGTGGAGATGGGCAGGGGGCCCGTGGTCTCGATCGCGGACGCGAACGGGCGGGGGCTCCTCGCCCACCCGGCCATGCTGGCCTGGCTCCGCGAGACGGCCGAAGCGAACGCCATCCCGGTCCAGTTCGAGGTCGGCTCGGGCGGGACGACCGACGCCTCGTCAATCCACCTCTCGCGCGAGGGCGTCCCCTCGACTGTCCTCTCGACCCCGGCCCGGTACATCCACTCGCCGGTCGAGGTGATCGACCTCAAGGACCTCGAGGCGGGGATCCGCCTGCTCGTCGAGGCGCTGAAGACCCGGCCCGCCATTCTGCCCCGCCGCCCCGGGGGATCGGCATAACGCTCATACCCTCCCGGGGTGAGATCATAACCGGAGCGTCCGCCCGGGCCCCGGTGCCCGACGACGCCCCCCGGACCGCCGCCATGCCCGCCACCTCTTCGCCCCCCGAGCCCGCAGCGCGGCGGGTCCTGGTCGCCATCCCGTGCTACAACGAGGGGCTGACCATCGGCTCGCTCGTGCTCAAGGCGCGGGCGCACGTGGACGAGGTGCTGGTCATCGACGACGGCTCGTCCGACGATACGGCCGCGATCGCCCGCCTCTCGGGCGCGAGCGTGCTCGTCCACGAGCGGCAGCAGGGGAAGGGCGCGGGCGTGCTCGATGCGATGGCGTACGCGCGGGAGCGCGGCTACGCCGTCCTCGTCCTGATCGACGGCGACGGCCAGCACAACCCCGACGAGGTCCCGGCGGTGGCGGCCCCGGTCCTTGAGGCGGGGGCCGACCTGGTGATCGGCTCGCGCTTTCTCGGCACGGACGCCGAGATCCCGCTCTACCGCCGTTTCGGCCAGATCGTGCTGAACGTCTTCACGAACGCCTCGTCCGACTTCAAGTCGAGCGACTCGCAGTCGGGCTTCAGGGCGCTCTCGGAGCGAGCGCTCGAGGCCTCCAAGACCTTTGTCTCGGAGGGCTACAACGTCGAGTCGGACATGATCGCCTTCCTCTCGGCGCGGGATCTCGCGATCGTGGAGGTCCCGATCTCGGTCCGGTACGAGGTGCCGCACAAGCACAAGAAGAACCCGATCACGCACGGGTTCGGCGTGCTCACGAACATCGCCTCCCTGATCGGGGCCCGGAGCCCGCTCCTCTTCTTCGGCACGCCGGGCCTCGTCCTGCTCGCGCTCGGGGCCGTGATCGACACCTGGGCGATCGCCCGGTTCTCGGCCACGGAGCAGGTGCCGGTCCTCCTCTCGGTCGTGGGCGGCCTCTTCACCGTGGTGGGCCTGCTGCTGATCGGCGCGGCGATCGTGCTCAAGTCGATGAGCATGCTGTTGCGGCACCGGC
>CAYWVY010000064.1:0-301 GCA_964461885.1 uncultured Methanospirillum sp.
GGCAGCGCGGCACCGCGCCCGTCGTGCGGAGAGCATGGTAGATCATGGCCTGGTAATGGAGCTCGGAGCCCCAGACCGCGCAGCACTCCTCGACGATCTTCGGCCACGCCGCGAGGAACGCCGCGTACGCATCCGCGGGCGTTGCTATACCCGTTGTCATGAATGAATTGTGATCGTATCGGGGGATAAGTCCATGTTCAGCCCTGCGCTGCGTCGCAGGCGCACCGTGGCCGTCACCTCCTGCAGCCCTCCGACGGGGGGCCTCCCTCGATCGCAGGATCAGCCTGGCGCGGAGGGTTCG
>CAYWVY010000064.1:311-11728 GCA_964461885.1 uncultured Methanospirillum sp.
GAGACGGAGTGCGATTGAACGATTCTTCTCTTGGATCGAAGCGTCTAAGAAGATTCTCCTGCGCTACGAACGATATGAATGCTCATTCGTAGGACTCATTCAGGTGGCATACACTCTTGTGATCTGGAGAATTATGGGATGACCTGATCGGAAAAATTCCTTACTGGTTTGCCTTTATTTTGCCGTAGGCAGCACAGACTGCCGCCACGATAGTTTTTACTTCATCAGGGGTATTGTATTTGCCGTAGGAAATCCGGATAGCAGACCTTGCTTGTTGCTCGTTTAAACCCAACGCGAGAAGTACATGCGATGGTTCATCACTGCCGGAAGCACATGCCGAACCCGTCGATACACAAACTCCTTTCAGGTCAAGCAGGTGCAAAAGCGATCCACCCGAAACCCCATCGAATCCAAGATTTACCATGCCGGGCAAACGATGCGCTGTATCCCCGTTAACTCGCACGGACGGTACCCTCTCTTTTACACCATTGATGGTTGCATTCACCATTTCTCTTAGCCGTTTCGCGACCTCATCCATATCGCTGATGCTTTCCTCAAGGGCACAACTTGCCGCGACTATTCCGGCAACATTCTCCGTTCCGGCGCGAAGACCGCGCTCTTGTTTACCCCCGAACACCAGCGGCGATAATTCCAAGCCTGACCGCAAATACAAAACTCCTGTTCCTTTTGCCCCATTGAATTTATGGGCAGAAGCGGTAAGAAAATCGACCCGCAACTCTCGAACATCTACTGGAATATGCCCGACCGCTTGAACGGCGTCTGTATGAAATAGAATACCTTGCTCATGAAGAAACTGACCTATCTCTGTGATCGGTTGAATGGTTCCGATTTCATTGTTGGCAAGCATGATTGAAACGAGTTTTGTATTTGATTTAATTGCCGCCTTAACAATATCAATCGAAACTCGCCCCGTTCTGTCAACAGGAAGATACGTAATCTCAACACCGATTTGCTCAAGTGCACGGCAACAGTGTAGTACGGAATGGTGTTCAATAGACGAGGTTATTATGTGTAATGGCTCATCGCGGTAGATCTCAGCTACATTCCGTAGCACCCAACTGTTCGCTTCCGATCCGCCGGATGTGAATATGATCTCTGACGGTTCCGCACCGATAGCAGCTCCAACCTGCTTGCGAGCTTGCTCGATCGCTTGCTTCGCCTTGGTCCCAAACGAATACTGGCCGGAGGCATTGCCATATTGGTCACGCAAAAACGGAAGCATCTGCTCAAAGGCACGGTCAGATATTTTCGTTGTAGCAGCGTTGTCAGCATAAATCATGGTGCCACCCATTAGAAATATTTACAGCCTTGCTCTTTAAATTCCTGGACTTTAACCAGTAGAATCTCGACATCTACTTCCAAAAACTCAGCAAGGCAATCAAAACAGTAGAAACGCTTGGAGTTCTCATCGAGCAATTTTTTGGTCAACCCGATTTCGTTCTTGCTTAGGGCTTCTTTTCCGCAGCCATAACAGCTTTTCTTTTGCACCCAATTACTCCATTTCAGAGTCTGGTCTGACGCTGAACGCAGGGATGTCCTTCCCGCGATACTCTACATCAAGCTTACCCAGTTGATACCTGATAGTGTCCCTCATGTTACGGGCTCTATCGAGGCAGTAACGCTTGAACTCACGGGCGGTGATGTCGTCCGCGCTGCGAACATGTGGGAACAACAATTTCAAGTAAGCGGTCGCAATACGCTTGACCGCCTCTGTATCGCGCGTATCCGCAGCTTCGGGGACCTCGATTAATTCATCCACAATGGCGCGATAACTCATATCGTTACGCAGTTCGTGCATTATCGAGCAGAAGTATTCGGAATTCAAAGCCCAGCCCGAAATCTTGAGGTCGTCGTTCATCCGGGGAATATTCCACCCCTTGATGAAGCCGTGAAAACGTTCTATCAGTGCCGACTCGTGAAAAACTGACGGCAATTCCTCAAACATATTGCCGAAGCCGTCCTCGTCCATCGTTTCCTTTTTGATGTTACCGCAAAGTATGACACCTGCTTCGGCGGTTCCCTCGTAGTTTCCAACAGTGAAAATTCCCGATTCAAGGTACCCTTTCAATGCCGCTCGCATCTCGTCAACATCACTGAAAGAAATGGTCTGCACTTCGTCAAGAACAATAAAGTCATTGCCGGAGATCAGACCCTCAATTCGCCTGTTTTGGTCATAAAACATCTTGGCACGGCTCATAACTCCACCGCTTGAAAGCCAACCGAAACGACTGACCCGACCGAACAGATACGACTTGCCGGTTCCTTTCGGGGCAAGTTCAATCAGGTTTAACCTCTTCTCGACGAACGGAAGTAAGCGGGTGAGCATAGTGAGTTTTTTTTCCTCGTCTCCAAGGTAGCCGCTCGCATTGTAGTCTACCGCACCAAGCAGAACATCAAGCCACTCTGCCGTCGTAAATTCTCGGCGAGCGTCCTTAAAGTAGTCGATATCGATGGTATAAGGACAAAAGGTCTTGAAAGCCGTTAGCTTGATTTTGCCCTGGGTAGCACCCCTTGCATTGCTTTTGGAAAAGCTTGTGTCATAGTCATCAGGCGGACGATAGCCGATTTCGACCATTCCCCAGGTTTCGCGCCCGCGGACTAAGTCCTCCTTACAGTCCTGCCACACGGAATCTTCGATGATGGTGTCCCTGCTCGTCAAGCCGAAGTCGGGCAACGAAAAGGACACCTCTCCTGTCTTGATGTCAATATCAACCGACACCTTGGCAAGGAACTTCACCCGCTCCTGTTCAATTATCACCCGATTTTTTATGGCAGTCCAGTCGTCCTTGCGCGGCAAATACGTTCGCACAAAGTGAAAAACTTCATCGGGATCAAAGTGACCGTTTTCGTCCTCGAATTTTTTCAAGAGCCAGTCACGCATAAAGGAAGGGAGGCTCAGAGCGGAGAAAAAGTTGCTTTTCTTGAGGTCTTTGTACACTACCATCTCGTCAAAGCAATTTCTGAGGTTTTCAGTCATCAATCATTCCCCTAGAACAAACCATCAAAATCGTCATTGACTTTGCCGCTCTTGCCTTGTGCCTGAATCTTAATATTGCCAATCAGGTTGTCACCGGCGTAAACGTCCGCAGGATATTCACCCGCCCGTTTTGTGTCAGGCAACTTCACGGAGTAAAGGTTGGCGCCTTTCTGCGAAGCCGAGTAACGCTTCCCATTCAGGACAACGGAAACATTCTGAACCGGCGAGTTAATGAATAGCGTAATCTCCGTACCGGTTCGGAAGTCTACCATCACGGTCTCATCGACCAGCTTAACCGTTACACTTCCATCTTTCAGCGACAGCTCAATAATGGGAACGACGACCTCTTCCAAAGACGCCCCGCCGTGAACCTCGACATTCGCTGCACGGCTACCTTTGAAGCGACCGTAATCAGCAAGTACGAGGTATCCGTTCTCCTCTGCAGCGAACGGGAGGTCACAGGGCTGAGATACCTTACAGCAACGTCCCGAATGCTCGCCTGTGGTATCGGTATCGTACTTTTCCTCTTTACGATGCAGAACAGCAAGCCGCGATGCGCCGTGATCGCTTGCGATCAGGAAGCGTTGACAACGCCTAAGCGCAAGTTCCGTAGCCGCCTTGTCAATCATCGCCGCCACGATATCCAATTCTTTAGCAAGATGGATAGGTAGTTCATTATTGGTGAAGTTATAACCGCCCGCGTCGCTGTGTTTAGTATCATCGAGTTCATCGTTCTTTTCCTTACGGCCTTGCCACGCATCGAAAAAATCGCGGTTGATAGATGTTATCGTCGGCAGTTCCGCGCGGGCAATCTGAACTCGAACCGATAGGCCACGTTTTTGAATTAAGGCTTCGATCAAGCCTAAGTATTCAACGCCGAGTGCATCGAGCAAGTACAAAAAAGTGCCACTCTTATCTATACTGTCCATAATTTCGTTCCGCGTTGGCAGTTGGTTGAATTGCCGTTTTTTAGCAAATCCATCGACTTTCGCTAAAAACTCAGTTTCAAGTTTGTTAGACAGCTTTTGCCGTTTGTACTCCTCGAAATACTCAGTCAGCAAGTCCGCAAGTTCCGGGGCAAGTTCCGAGCATTTAAAAATGTATTTTTTTAGATAAGCAGCCAACGCGGGATAAATGCTATCCAGTTCCGGGATCAAGCCGTTTTGTGAAAGCCAAGCGATAATTTCTTCGCGCTCCACCCTCGTGCCGTCAGTCAGCTTATAAATGCTTTCAGGCACTTTTTGTCGATTGTTCACCACGAAGGCTGCGATATCTGACTCAGGAAACTTTTCAACCAGGGCTTTACGCTCCCGATAAAACAATGAAAACCGTTTGTCGGTATGCGGGATTTCGATAATTGCGTTCAGAATGTTTGAAACGAAATCCTCAAAGCGACTCGTCTTATCCAAAACGAACCGGAGGTATCCGTTTTGTACTGTGTCAGCCTTGCTCTTCAAACAGATAAAATAGAGCCAGTTGCGGTATTCGCTCCCTGCAATGCGGGCGTAGAAATCCGACTCCGGATTATTTCCAAGTCCATGATTCTCGAACAATTCGTCAAGCGAACTGTTGCTCTGGTTGAGTTCTGTCAGCAACTCCGCCCAACGAGCGTCGCTCCCGCAGGAACGTGCTAAAGCAAAGCCTTTTATGGAGGATTTAATGGCTTCATGCGCATTGCTGATTGGGTGTACGGTGAATATTGCCTCATCGAGATTGACTGCGGTACTTACGACAACGCTTCCGCACCGGCCGTTTTCAAGTTCCGCAAGTAACGCTTTGAAACCCGGTAAAGCCGACAATCCGACAGATGGGGCGGCAAGGGTAATTGATAAGTCACACACCGCTTTATTAATGACGCTGAACCGACGGTGATCAAAGCGAGGGTCGGTCTGTAATCCGGCAATCTGTGATGCAAGGCCTCTCAAGAGCAACACAACTTTTGCATCGCCGATATTCAGATCTTTCAACCGCGATAGAGTACGAGAGGCTTCACCATGCCCGCGGAGTGCGAGGTATTCACCAAGCCCCTTCACAACGAACTTTTTGCTTTTTGCGTTTACATCAGCCGTTTCGATATAAGTGAGCAGACCGTCGATGTCCGGCAGTTTGTCATCGCTGCCGCAGAAGTCGCTCGTCTGTACAAAATCAAGACCCTTCACCGACAATTCATCAATGGCGGTCTTGTACTGATCGTCGCCGATAAACAGGAAATACGGCGTTTTGACGGAAGAACTCAAGTATTTATGTACCGAATCGGTTTGCATTCTATTTCCTGCTTGTATTCGTCAATATTTCAATGCCGACGGTAATGCTGTCCTTGACAAGCCGTTTAAGGTATTGCTTTAACTGGGCGTCATCCATCTCATCGATTTGTTCGAGGACCTTATCGCTGCCGCCTGCGTTGTACTCGGCTTCGGCAAGTTGTTTTACCCTGCTCTTAACGCTCGGGTTATCACGCCAATCGTACGTATCGACGGAAAGGCGGTCTAGGCTATCCCTTATCTTGTCGAGGTCTGGAAGCAACGCACTGTATTCGCCAACGATATCCCGGTTGAATGCCGCGTTCCGTTTCTTTTCATCCGCGAGGACATCATACAGAGTAGTGGATTCCAGAAAAGCGAGAGAATCTTTGATTTCGGCATCCGTTCCCCAATTGCGATTAAGGGTTTCGAATGCCTTTTTTGCCTTCTCATACTCAGCTTCGGAGACGCAGCATAGGATGGGTGTCCTGTTGCGGGTCGACCATTCGCGCGGGTTTTTCGTTTCCGTCTTGTCTTTCCATAAGCGGAAGAGTTGCGACTTCAACTGGTTTTGTCGGAATTCCTCGGCAGCCCCTCTCACTTTGGCGTTACAGTCGGTTTTCGGCAATTCAAACAAGCCTGTCTGCAGCGTGCTCTTAATAACGGCGACATCGTCATCACTCAGGTCTTCAAGGTACGGCTTATAAACCTCAGCAAAGACGCGCCTGTTATTGTCCAACAATTCCCAGATTTCTGCACCGTGGGTCACAAGTTCTGAATGGAATGCCTTTAATTGTTCGGGCAATATTTCCTGTTGCTTGCAGATTTTCAAGAGCGTGTCGAGGACTTTTGCGAACGCAGGGTATTTTGCCCGTAAAGCATCGCATGAGATGCCGATGAACTTCAGCCGTTCGCACCACGCTGTGAACGCTTCCGTCAAGGAATGGGCCGAAGCGTTCAGGATTGCGTTGCTCTCCTTGACTATGCCGTACTCGGTCAGCAGTTTACGAATTTCGTCCTCGCCGAGATGTTTATCCCACAGGCACGAGTGTTTTACTCCGAACAAACGGCGAATATCGGCGAGCACAGTGTCCTCAGCGCCAATTGCCTTGGCGAGTTCCATAACCTTACCGTTTTCAAAGGAACGGAGATATTCGAGCATACCCTTCTGGCAATTATCGCTAGTGACCAAGGCAGACAGACTGTCGGCGAGGGATAGTCTTGCAGACGCAATCTCTCCGATTTCGACTGCTTTTTTGTGAGCCTCGTTGCCTTCCTTTTGAACGAGTTCACTATATTTCTGAACCACATAGAAGATGCCGACTGTATCCACTTCTTCAAGACACCATACAGGCAAATTCAGTCCACGCATTTTATTACTTACCGCAATAGCTGCCTGACCTGCAGATGAACACGAATTATGCGGGATACCCCATGCCTTTTCGGTGAGTTCGTAAAACGCCTTCTCCTCGGCAGTCATCTTTACGATAAAGGTTGGTTTCGGGGACTTGCCGATGTAGTTGCCCAGCATCTCTGCAAGTTTGTCC
This sequence comes from uncultured Methanospirillum sp., assembly GCA_964461885.1. GTDB lineage: Archaea > Halobacteriota > Methanomicrobia > Methanomicrobiales > Methanospirillaceae > UBA288. Next base: position 7,097 of record CAYWVY010000064.1, read on the forward strand.
TGCGTCATCTGCCCGTGACCGCCGGATGAATCGCTGTAACGATACGGCTCGCTGCCGTACTCTTTCAACAGAAAGCCCGCAATAAACGCCGAGAGGTTGCACGGAGCAAAACCGTAGGTCTTCTTAAGGGTCTCGTAGATATCGCCAATCGAAATCTGCCCTTCACGAGCAAACGCAGCCTCGATCAGTTTGTCTATCTCCACTTTAATTTTCGAGATCGGTAAGGGAGAAGTTGTCGGGTTTTGCCAATAATTATCAATCTTCCATACAGTCGGCAACACATGTTTTTCAACGCCAACGACAACACCACTCGTGGCTTGCGTAATACCTGCCTTTGCCGACTGGTTTATTCCCGGAGTTATCTTCAACTGACTTTCCGTGAGCCCCTTTGCAAAGTCAAATACATAAGGGAATTTTGTTGTGACAATGGTCTGAAGAACGCTTGCCACGCCTTGACCGTTTCCGAGTTTCTCGCCTTCCTGATTGGCGTAGGTATAGATGAGGAACTGACCGTTGTAGATACGGTTTTTCCAGTCTTGGTCTAAAACGCGCTTTGCTTTATCAGAATTTTCCTTTGACGAGGCGTTGTTGCTCCCTTGGTAGTACATCGCCATTGCAGAAAAGTCCACATATTGCTCAAACGCCTCGGAGCCGAGTGGCGTGGAAAGCGCATCGATGAACACGATGCTTTCGTTTTGCTCATCAGCGACCGCTGCTCTAAGAGTCTTTCGGAAGGCAGCCGCCTCTGCCTCATCCTTGGCAAAGGCAATAACGACAGGGAAATGCCACCCCGCGGGTTCATTGCGGAGGCTATTGATTGTACGGGTAAAGTCTGCGGAAGTCACAGGGGTGATTTTGCCCGTACCCGGCTCCGACTCAAATCGCAGACGAAGAGCGGGAGAAAGCGATAGAACGGTAGAAAGTCCCCCCTCGACCACAAGTTTCGAGGTTGTGCTATTCTGTCGAATTTCTTTCTTGTGACTATCGATTTTTGCTTGGTCGCCCGCAAGTACGGCGGCGGCATACACATAACGCCCTTCGCCTATCGGATTGTAAACTAGAATGCCTTTTTCTTTAAGCCCTTTCGCAAGATTGGCGGACTTCGTACCCTCTAAGTCCGGAATGCCCTCAAAGACATAGCTGAGGTTCTGCTCGGTTGCTTTTAACAGGTCAATCGACCCGCCAAGCCGGCTGTTAATCGCCTGCATGATAAGGATGGCTTTCAGGACAGCTTTCTCATCTTCACGCAAGTTGTGCTGTTGCGGAAAGGTGTCCAATATCAGGCGAATGTCTGGTGTGAGGCTATCCCGGCCCTTTTCGTAGAAAAAGTTCCACAGCATATCTACTGTGAGGAGCGGGTGATCATCAAAAGGCCCTGTATTTTCTATGAACCATTGGAATGCCTTCACATCGTCCGTGTTCGAGGACTTGATGAAGTCAAACATACTTCTCTGGTTAGACTTGAAAGCGGAGGCGATATTTTTGAGGAGCAAGGCCGCCATCGGGTGAAGCGGCATAATGTCCTTCATTACTTGCGGATCATCAATCTTCGCCAAAGCCATAACTTTTGAACGGGAGGTACTTGTTCGACTTCCCAAATCACCATCAACCAATGTACCCCACTCAGTCTTGGCAAAAGATTTCACGTTGAAAGCGTGTCCGATGAGTTCGAAAGCGATGTTGTCCGGCAAAGCAATATGAACAGGGATAAAACGATCACGCACTTTTGTCCAAGTCGTGTCGGCGTTCGCGATCAACTGCCCCGACTCATGTGTAACGACGATGAAATAAAACGGCTTCAAATTTACCAATTCAGCGAGCTTCTGGAACTCCGAAAGACTCTCGCGGTTGTTCTTGAAGTAATCGGAGAATTCGTCCCAGATAAAGACGATTCTTATATTATTTTGGTCAATAATGTCGATCAGCCAGGCAATAAGCCCGTCTGAATCGATAGTCAACGCGGTTATCCCTTCTTTATCGGCGAGCCGGAAGATATTGTTCATCAGCGTCTTGACTTCGCCGCCTTTGCGAAGGGCGTTCAGCACATCGTCTACGGAGGATTGAGCAAATAAAGATGCCCATTCCGGTTTTTTCAAAAGCGCGTCAAAGAATTGTTTGTGCGATGGTTCTTCAATCCAGGCGATGACGCTCTCTTTTAGCGTGTTCTCTCCGGCGTAAAGGTCCGCAGCAACTAATGATGCCTTCAGGGTTTCCTGAACGGCTAGGAACAAGTCGCGGGGAGAGTTAATCATACCCGAGGCGTAGCGATATGCGGTCAGGATGCCCTTTTGTTTGTGACCGATGAGCTTTTCGAGCAGATCCGTTTTCTTTTTCAGCGGCTCATATCTTTCCCAATATGCGCGAAGTTCATCCTCCGGTACTTCGAGAATCTTTTTCAGGGCGTACGCACACTGGGACTTGCCCGTGCCATATGCACCCTCAATCCAGAGGGAACGCTTCTCCTGCCGCGCCAAAACACGCTCCATACTGTTCAACATTTCGATGAACGTGGAGTGCGGGTAGGTATGCGTCCAGAAGTCCGGACTAGCAGCGGCGATGGCGGAGGCATTGACCTGAGGAAAATATTCTTCGTCAATGTCGAAATATTCGCGGTATTTATTGTTAATAGCCATTTGCTGCATTCTCCTTAAACAAGTCCAATACATCCTGGGACGATTTATCTTCTGCAAGCGTTATTTTCTCCAGATCATGCGTGAACGACGCTGTGATGAACTCCGGGTATTTTGCTGACAGCCCTAAGAGTATGGGAATCATATCGTCGCGGTCAAGCCCAAAGATGCGTGTTGGGCTTATGCCGTCGCGGTTTATACTCTCGTTCAGGAGTGTAGCGAGCGTGAACTCTTTGTAGTCGTTGCACTTCTCCGCAAATTTGAACAAGCCGTAGAGCACCACGCGCGGATCGCTTACCGAGCATTTCGTGCGAACAAGTTCGCCGTCTTCGGTGACGAATCCCCAGTGTAAGCTCGTGCCGAGCGGCGTTTCGACAAGACGCTTGAAGGATTTGCCGATCGATTTAGCATCTTTCGGCTTGACATATTCGGCTGTCAGCTTGTCTTCGACGGTCTGACGGGCATAGGCTCTGCCGATATCAAGGTTATTGGTATACCACTGCATCTGTGGGTTTTCAGCAACAAGGTTGATAAGAATCAAACCTTGTGCAGTGTCTGTCTCCCAGCCAATTTGTGAAATTAACTCTGCAAACGGCGTAAAGTGGTTCTTCTCATTTAAGGAAGCATCCTTAAGGAAACGCCTAAACATATCGAACATCATTGGTCCCAGAGTATGTTCCAAAAAGAACGCATCCTTCAGTTCAAAAAATGATCGCAACCACTCCGGCTTTGGAGCATGGTCGGCGAATGAGTTTAGGCTTTTCATTGAATTCCCTCCTCCTTGTGGATGACGTAACGAATGAAACAATAGACAGCCGCTGTCGATTGCATGACATTCGTAACACCGGATACAGTTGTTGATTCTAACTTTACCGTTAACAAAACTTATACATCCTTTTCGGCAGTTTGTTTCACAAACTCGACAACCTTTGCAATACGAGGCTTTTCGGAATACTTGCCGGAATATCTTCCCGAATGCAGGTCTTTCTTTCAGTAGAGCTTCGGGAATCGTTACAATATATCCGTTCTTTGTTGCCTTAACGGAGAAACGTATGCGTTCGCCATCAAATTGGACGTAGTAATCACTTTTTTCACCGTGTAAGTCTCCAAGTGTTTTTATCCATTCCAGCCAGTCGGAATCAGGGGACGCAATGGTTATTGTCAGAATCCCGTTTGTAGTCTTTTCAATACATCGGAGCGTATGGTTCGATAACTCACGACCATTCTTTCTCGAATTCCAACCGCCGCTTACGATGTAGGATTCAGTGTTGCTTTTCTTCCGCTTGTCCCCGTCATAGGTGTTTTTAATCAAATTGATATATTTGTCGATCTCTGCTGGATAGCTTGCTCGCCGCAAGTAGTCGCTTGCGCCACCCGACATTGGGCAAAGCAAGCATCCGGCACGACCGTTGCCCTTTTTATAGGTCTCATTAATCAGCACATCGTTTGCATATGTATATAGCCATATCTCCGCGGATGTCCACTCAAGTATTGAGTTATGGCTAAACTGACCCTTTTGTTTTGCACCGAAGTTTTCGTACTTGTATGTACTTCGAGCAACGCTCTCCTGCGCCCGAACCCCAACAAAATCAAGACCAATAAAGTCGTTTTTGCCGGTCACTTCTCTCAGCTTCAACGTTTGCGGTGCGCTTTTATGCACCGAACAACACCAACGTAAACTGCGCGATGGGGGACCGAAAAGCTCCCATGACTCTTTCGGGTTAAGGTGAGACTTAGCGACGTAAAACGGTATTTCGTCCTTAACACACTGCTGTTTTGTTTTCCTGATGACCTCGTAGGTGTCTGGAAACTCCATCCCAGTGTCGCCAAACACCACAACGAAACTGCCTTTGGGCAAGGCTTTCTTTACAAGGTCGAGTAGGACACAACTGTCCTTGCCGCCCGAAAATGCCACGTGGAAGCAGTCGAGTTTGTCTTTGTACTTGGTGTAGATGGCCAAGATCTTTTTGACCGTGGTCTGCTCGATGATCTCAAGCATTTC
>CAYWVY010000065.1:0-7344 GCA_964461885.1 uncultured Methanospirillum sp.
CGGGTCGCCCCTTGTGCTCGCAGTCGTCGCGGCCCTGCTGATCGGGGGCGGGTATTATCTGTATCGGCGCAGAACATCGTCGACATGATACCTGGCTGGACCGACGCCGACCTCCCCGCGCCCGTGGCGCGGGACGGGTCCGAGCTCGCCGGGATGACCGCGGACCCGGCCTGCCGGATCACCGGCCCGATCTATTACATGTACCGCGACGTCGCCCGTTCCGACGAAGACCGGCGATGGCTGGCCTCGCAGCACGTCCGGTACGACATCACCCGGATCCCCCCGGGCGTCTTCTGCAACGAGTTCGTCAAGACCAAGGGGCACTACCACCCGGCAAGCCCGTCGGGCGTCCCATATCCCGAGGTCTACGAGGTGATGAGCGGGCGGGCGCACTACCTGCTCCAGCGCCCCGACCTCTCGGACGCGGCCCTGATCGAGGCGGAGGCCGGCGTGATCGTGCTGATCCCGCCCGGGTACGGCCATGTCACGATCAACCCGGACGAGCAGGAGCTCGTGATGGCGAACCTGGTCTCGAGCTCGTTCTCGAGCGACTACAGGCCGTACGAGGTCCTCCGCGGGGGCGCGTATTACGAGCTCGTCGACGGCGGGTTCGTACCGAACCCGATCTACCCGGGCGTGCCGCCGCTCCGGCGTGTCGAGCCCCCCGACGTCCTGCCGCTCGGGATCCTTCCCGACTACACTCTCTACGATCTCGTTGAGGACCGGGTCCCCCTCGACTGGCTCAACGCCCCCGGCGAGTACGCAGGCCTCCTCACTCTTCCGTAACGAGGCTGAGGGCTCCGCGCCGCTTGTGGCCCGAGGCCTTCACCCGGGCCAGCACCCGCTCCTCGACCGGGGTCTCCGCCTGCCAGTTGTGCGTCGCGAGGGCCGCGAGAGCCTCGTCGATCGCCGCGTACGAGAGACCGAGCTCGTCCTCGTCCCGCTGCCCGGGCCAGAGCCCGGCCGAGGGCGGCTTTTCGAGGATCCGTGCGGGGAGCTCGAGCTCGCGGGCGAGCTGGTAGACCTCGCGCTTGTACAGGTGAAGAAGGGGCTGCAGATCGGCCGCGCTGTCCCCCCACTTGGTCGAGTACCCGAGCAGGTACTCGGTCCGGTTCGAGGTGCCGCAGACGAGCCGCCGATCCCGGTTCGCATAATAGTAGAGGACGGCCATCCTCGTGCGGGCCATCAGGTTCCCGAACAGGTACGGGTTCGCCTGGAACCCGGGGAGAGCCCGGTATGCCTCGAGCACGGGCTCGATCGAGACCACGCGGTGCTCGCACCCAAGCCGGTTGCAGAGCTCGGTCGCGTCCTCGAGGTCCTCGGGCGCGCTGACTCCGCTCGGGAGCGAGAGGCCGAGGACCGCGTCGGGCCCGAGCGCCTTCGCGCAGACGGCCGCGGCAACGGCTGAGTCGACCCCGCCCGAGACGCCGACCACGACACCTTCGACCCCGGCCTCCCAGAAGGCGTGCCGGACCAGCTGTTCGATCCGGACGAGCGCGCACCCGCACCCGCCCGTGGCCATCGGTTCCATTTACATCAATCGGATGGCGCGCTTTAACTCCTTAACGCCCCCGATCAGCATGACCCGGTCCCCCTCGCGGAGGAGGTGGTCGGGCCCGGGCCGGACCTCGACCCCCGCCGCTCCCTCGACCCCGACCACGACCGCGCCCGACCGCCGTTCGAACCACGCGACCGTGCGGCTCGGCCCGCGCATCCACCGTCGCTGCACCACCCGCTGCCCGTTCGGCAGGTCGAGCAGGACCCGGACGCGATCCGCGAGCACGATCCCGGCGACCACCTGCCCGCCGATCGTCGGCTGGAGGGCGACGAAGTCGGCGCCGGCGCGGTAGAGCCGGTCCACAGCCCTCGGGTGGTTCGCGCGGGCCACGATCTTCAGGTCGGGGTTCAGGTTCCGGGCCATCAGGGTCGTGAAGATGTTGACCGCGTCGTCGTTGACCGCGACCACCAGGAGCCGGGCCTCCTCGATCCCCGACCGCTTCAGGACCGCCTCGTCCTCGGCCCGGCCGATCACGGTCGCGACGTCGTGGTCGCGCGGGTCGATCACGGTGCAGTCGATCCCCCGGGCCGCGAGTTCGTGGTACGCGGCCGAGCCGACGTCCCCGAACCCGGCGATCACGGCCCGGCGGTCGCCGTCGGCCCCGGCCCGGAGCTCCTGGTCTATCGCGGCTGCGACCTCTCCGGCCCGGCCGAGCAGGAAGAGCATGGCGCTCGCGTCAACCACCGCGTCCCCGCCGGGAAGCAGGGTGAAGGCGCCACTCCGCCAGAGGATGAGGGGCTCGACCCCGTAGTTCGGGGAGAAACCGATCTCGGCGAGGGTCCGGTCGACCGCGGGCGAGCCGTGCGGGACCGGGGCCTCGACCAGGACCAGCTCCGGCGCGGACGAAGCCGGTCGCCGGACGACCGGCCCCGCGGGGACCGTGTCCGCGACCGAGCCGACGTCCTCGGCCACGAACCCGTGGCGCGCGAGCATCCGCCCGGTCATGTGTTTGGGCGAGAGGACGTACTCGGCCCCGGCGTACCGGAGATACCGGTCGAAGGACGGGTCGTCGACGACCGCGATCAGTTCGGCGCGGGTATGGTCCCGGACGGCCAGGAGGGTGTTCGCGGCCTCCTGCTCGCTCCCGACCACGACCACGTACCGCGCCCTGCCGAGCGAGGCCGCGGCCCGGGTGGAGGCGAGCCCCGGGTCGCCCCAGAGGACGTACGCGACCCCATGGTACTGCGTGTATGCCTGCATGGCCGCGGCCTCGTCCTTTTCGATGATGACCGCCGGCAGGTCCCCGATCCGGAGGTTGTCCACGATGGAGCGGGCCGTGTCGTCGTACCCGACGATCACCACGTGGTCCTCGAAGGCGCGCGAGGCCCGGCGGGGGGGCGTGTCCCGGATCACGCGCGTGATGAACGGGGTCAGGAGCACGGGGACGGCCATGAAGAAGAACACGACCCCGGCGGCCATCACGACGATCGAGAAGAGGAGGGTCAGTTCGTTCGTGAACGGGAGGAGGTCGCCGAACCCGGTCGTGCTCAGGGTCTCCACGACGAAGAAGAGCGCTCCCGTCCAGGAGATCGGCCTCCCCTCGAGGACTGGGTAGAACTCGTGAAAGGCGACCGTGAAGCCGCCCACGGTGGCGACGAGGAGCAGGAGGTAGAACCTGATACGCTCGACCGAGACGAACTGGGCGAAGGAGCGGAGCCGTTGCAGGAACCCGTTCAGCATCGGTCCGGCTCCCCTGCGGCGAGGGCGGCGAGCGAGTCGGCGAGCCGGACCAGGGCAAAGGGGGCGGACGGGTGGCCTGCCGTGTGAGCCGCGAGCTCGTCCGCGACGAACGCCTCGAACAGGTCGGCCGGCCCAGGCGGCTCGCCTCCGGGCCCGGCGCCGCCGAGGGCGGCGAGGTAGAGCCGGAGCTCGGCCCCGGGCACGTGCTCGAACGGGCGGACGGTCCGAACGCGCCCGCTCCGGACTGGGGTGACGAGCGCGGCCGGCCGTCCCTCGAGGACGGCTCCGAGGATCTCCGCGGCCCGCTCCTCGAGGGTTGCGGGCAGGACGAGCACGGTGCAGCCCCGGCGGACGGCCGCGTCCTCTGGCTTCTCCGGCCCGACGGCCACGGCCTCGACATCCCCGGGGAGCCACGGGGGAACTGTCCCGCCGGGGACGAGCGCGAGGAGCGTGACGTCGCGTCGGGGACCGAACTGCCGAAGGACGAACGCGAGGAGCGACGCCCCGTACGGCCCGTCCTCGACAAGAACCCCGATCCGGGCCCCGGACCGGACCCCCGCCTGTTGCCGGATCGTGCGCTTGGCCCGGCTCTCCACGTCGCGGACCAGGTGGTCGGCGCAGAGCGCCCGCCCCGAGTACGGCTGCCTGGCCACGGCCTCGCGCCGGCACCGGCTGCACCTCTCCGGCTCCATCACTTCAGCTACGTTGGCCGCACCCGGTAATGACACTGCCTGCCGGGTCCGCGCTGCTTATAACCGTCGGCGTGTCATTGTTGGTGACATGCCCCTCTCGGCCGAGGTGATCCGGTCTCTCCACCCATACGACATCCGCGTGCTCACCGCTATTGAACGCCTCATGCGCCGGTTCGAGTGGGTCCCCCTCGACGAGCTGAAGTCGGCGACCCGGTTCTCGGAGTCCGAGCTCAACTACCGCATCGGCCGCGTGATGGAGAACGACCTGGTCCGGTACGCGAAGGTCCCGTACGAGGGCTACGCCCTGGTCTTCAACGGCTTCGACACGCTCGCGCTCCGCTCGCTCTCGACCAAGGGGACGGTGCGGGCCCTCGGCTCCCTGATCGGCGAGGGCAAGGAGTCGATCGTGTACGAGGGGCTCGGGCTCACCCCGGTCGCGATCAAGCTCCACCACGTGGGGCAGCGCTCGTTCCAGTCGGTCCGGCTGAACCGGGACTACCTCCCTGAGCGGACTCACTGCCCCTGGCTCTACGCCTCCCGCCTCTCGGCCCAGAGCGAGTTCGAGGCCCTGACCCGGCTCTCGCCCGTCGTCCAGGTACCGGCCCCGATCGGACTCGACCGGCACGCGGTCGTGATGGATCTCATCGGCGGCACGACCCTGAACCGGTGCCGCCTCGACGACCCCGAACCGGTTTTCGACCGGATCATCGAGAACGTCCGGGCCGCGTACCGGCATGGTGCGATCCATAACGACCTCTCCGAGTACAACGTGATGGTCGACGAGGACCGCGTGGTCCTGATCGACTGGCCCCAGTGGATCCCCCCCGACCACCCGAACGCGCGCGTCATCCTCACGCGCGACCTCTTCAACATCGTCACCTTCTTTGCCCGGAAGTACCGGGTAGTCCATGACCTCGATGAGGTCGTGGAGTCCGTCCTGAGATGAAGGTGATCGGGGTCGACGTGATCCGCGGCTCGGTCCGGTCGCGCTCGCGACGGCCGAGCTACGCATTCGTCCGCCTCGAGGACGGGGAGATCGTGGAGGAGACCGAGGTGACCCTCTTCCGGCTCCTCCGCCGCCTGGCCGAGGAACGGCCCGAGGTGCTCGCGGTCGACTCGCTCCAGGAGCTCGCGGCCGACCAGCATGAGCTCTACGCGCTTCTCCAGGCGATGCCGACCGGGACGCGCCTGGTCCAGGTGACCGGGGGCGAGCGGACCGAGAGCCTGGCCCAGGTCGCGGGCCGGTTCAACATCCGGTTCAACCGGCTCTCGCCGTATGACGAGGCCCGGACCATCGCCCGCGTGGCCTCGCTCGGGGCCGGGGCCGAGGTGATCGCGTTCGAGAACACGACCGAGGTTGCGGTCACCCGCCACCGCTCACCCGGGCGGGGCGGCTGGTCCCAGAACCGCTACACCCGGAAGATTCACGGCGCAGTCCAGCGGAAGGCGCGCGAGATCGAGGCCGAGCTCGCGGCCGCCGGGGTGCGGTACGCGAAGCAGGAGACCCGGGCCTTCGGCGGGTCGAGCCGGGTCGTCTTCACCCTGCCGCTTGCCCGGCGGGATGTCCCGGTCTCGACCTACCGCGGGGCCGACGTCCAGGTCCGGATCACGGGGAAAAGGCTCGAGCGGATCCGCTTCAGGCCGGTCACGGGTAAGCCCCGGTACCTGATCGTCGGGATCGACCCGGGGACGACGACCGCGTATGCGGCCCTGGACCTGGACGGCAACCTGCTCGCGCTCCGGTCGAGCCGGCAGCTGACCATGGCAGACCTGGTCGAAGAGCTGACCCGCGTGGGCCGGCCCCTCGTCATCGCCTCGGACGTGCACGAGATGCCGTTCTCGGTCGAGAAGGTCCGGCGGGCCTTCTCGGCCGTGGCGTACACGCCGAAGGCCGATATCAGCGTCGAGGCCAAGCTCGAGGCGGCCCGACCGCACCCGTATACCAACGACCACGAGCGCGACGCCCTGACGGCCGCGCTCGAGGCCTCCCGCCACTACCGCAACCGCTTCGCGAACATGCTCCGCCGGGTCCCGCCCGGGGTTGACCTCGACGAGGTCCGCGCCGGCGCGGTCCGGGGCCAGTCGCTCGAGCAGGTGCTCGAGGGGATGCGGGAGAAGCCGGCCCCACCGGCCCCGGTGGCGCCGCCGACGCCGCCCGAGCCGCTGGGCGAGGGCGAGGAGCGCGTGCGCCTCCTGGAGGGGCAGAACAAGCGACTCCGGGCGCTCGTCCGCGAGCTCCAGGATGAGAGCAGCGACAAGGACCGCGCCATCGACCGGCTCGAGGCGCGGCTGAGGGCGGCCCGCGCGAAAACGGCCCGGACCGTGCGCGAGTCGGCCGAGGTCGCGGCGCGGGACGCCGAGATCGAGAGCCTCCGCGCCCGGCTGAAGCGGGAGGAGAAGCAGGTCCGGCGCCTGAAGCGGCGGGTTGCCCAGCTCCGCCGGTTCGAGGAGGCCGCTCTCGACACGGCCGGGGTGCCGGTCAAGGTGCTCCGGGCCTTCACCCGCGACGCCGTCCGGACTCTCTTCGAGACCCTCGGCATACGGCCCGGGGACCTCCTGTACGTGGCCGCGACCGACGGGTGGGGCCGGACCACGGTCCGCGACCTTGCGGACCTCCAGGTCCGCGGGCTCGTGCTGAACGCGCCGTCGCTCGGCGCCGTCGACCCCCGGCTCGTCGAGCTCTGCCGCGAGTACGACCTCCCCCTCGTCGCGGGCGGCGAGGTCGGAGCCCGGGTCCAGGGGCTGCTCGGCCGGGCCGACGTGGAGGCACTCGGAGCGGCCGAGGCCGCCTGGGCCGGGGGGCAGGAAGAGCACCGGCGGCGGCAGCAGCAGGAGATGCTCGTCGGCGTGCTCCGCGACTACCGGACCGAACGGGGGAAGGAGGTGCGGCGCGGTGGATGACCGGGCCCTGCTCGCGGACGTCTCGGCCGTGATCGGCGGCGCGACTGTCGAGGACGACTGCGCCGTGCTTTCCTGCGGCGACTGGTGCCTGGTCCTGACCACGGACATGCTCCACGCGACCACGGACTTCCCCGAGGACATGACCGACTGGCAGCGGGGCTGGATGGCCGCGGCCGTCACCCTCTCGGACGTCGCGTCCATGGGGGCCGAGCCGGTCGCGCTTCTGCTCGCAACCGGGCTCGACGACCCGGGCCGGCTCGGCGAGATCACGCGCGGCGCGGCCGACTGCTGCGCCCGGCACGGGGGTCGGCTCGTCGGCGGCGACATCGACCGCCACGACGAGCTGACCCTCGTCTCGACTGCGCTCGGCCGGGTCGAGCCGCCGCACCTCGTCCGCCGCCGGGGAGCACTGGCCGGCGACCTGGTCTGCCTGACCGGCACGCCCGGCCGGGCCGAGGCCGGCCTGTACGGGTACGCCGGCCACCGCCTCGCTCTCCTCGAACCGCAGCCCCG
>CAYWVY010000065.1:7354-9350 GCA_964461885.1 uncultured Methanospirillum sp.
CAAAGGGGATGAACAGCCCCTCGGGTTCGACCATGGGGTTCTGGGTCATGTCGTACATGCGGACCGACGGCATCGACGGCGCGAGCACGCCCACGACCGTGAAGTCGCGCTCCTCGAGCCGCAGCCCCGCGTGGTCGAGGGACGGGCGCTCGGCCTGGCCGGGGCCACGGCCATGATGGACCTCTCGGACGGTTTGGCCCTCTCCCTCCACGATCTCGCGGCCGTGAACGCCTGCGGCTTCGCGCTCTCGTCTGCCGCCCTGCCGCGGCCGGAGGGCGTGCCCGAGCCCGAAGCGACCGGGCTCGCGCTCTACGGCGGGGGCGACTTCGAGCTCCTCTTCTGCTGCCCCGCCGCGATGCTCCCCGTCCCCGGCGTCGCGGCCACCCCGATCGGCACGGTCACGGCCGACGCCGGGCGCGTCCTTCTCGACGGCGCGCCCGTCGAGCGGCGCGGGTACGAGCACCGCTGGTAACGGTTCAGAGCCCCAGGTACTCGAGCATCCAGAGGACGGCGAGGATCAGGGCCACGGCCGGCACGACCACGAACCAGGGGTTGACCCCGCCTAGGAGGTCGCCGACAGTTTTCCAGGGGAGCTTGCCCGTCCGGGCCGCTACCGGGCTGACCCGGGGGTAGACCACGGCGAAGAGCCCGGCGCCGATCACGAGGCCGATGGCGCCGCAGACCAGCGCGTCGATCGACCCCCTGCCCACGGCGCCGGCAACCGTGCCCGGGCAAAGGCCGAGCAGGCCGAAGCCGAGGCCGAAGATCAGGCCGCCTGCGAGATGCGTCCCGAGCGATGGTTCGGCAACGCTGGCATCGGCGAGGCCGAGCGAGCGGAGGAGGTGGAAGCCGATCATCCCCACGAGCACGGCCGAGAGCATGATCTTCACCACCGTGAAGTCGGTGAGGAGGAGCTGGCCCCAGATCACCGCGTGCTCGGTCGCCCCACTGCGCACGAGCAGGAAGCCGAAGAGGATCCCGAAGACAAGGCCGAATAAGGTCTGGAGGGGCCGGTTCTCCCGGATACCCGTGAGAGTCACGGCGCACCCCCGAGGAGGCCCCAGACCCCCTGGCCCGCGGGCACCCCGAAGAGCGCGAGAGAGATCAGGATCCCGCCGATGAAGAACCCGGCGGACGCAAGCATCGAGGCGATCGAGAGCTGGAGGTTCCCGCTTATCCCGTGGCCGCTCGTGCACCCGCCGGCCCAGCGGGCGCCGAACCCGAGCAGGACCCCGCCAGCGATCCCGGCGATCCAGCGGAGGGGTACGCTGTCGCCAAACCGGTCGACCCAGAACGACGGCACGACCTCGATCCCGAACGAGCCCGAGAGCCACGCGGCGATGAAGGCCCCGATGATGATCCCGGGCAGTATCATGAACTGCCGGTCCACGGTCGGTTCGACCTTTCGGTAGTACTCCATCGCCCCCGCCCGCCCGGGCGCGACGAGACGGCCGATCATGCCGCTCACCTTGGCGTACGCGGTCGAGGCGCCGAGCGGCCGGTTCGAGAGCAGGAACGCGAGGGTTATGAGGACCCCGATCCCGGCGCCGGCCAGGTACGGCGACCAGCGGGGGGCGAACAGGAGTTCGAGCATGAAAGGGTGATTGCCGCCCCGGCCTTTAAGCCTGTTGCCGGCCGGGCGAGGTGCCATATTCCCCGCCGCCCAACCCTGATCTATGCGACGACCGCACGTCTTCGTGAACGCCGCGATGTCGGCCGACGGCAAGCTCTCGACGTACGAGCGCCGGCAGGTGAAGATCTCGGGCCCCGGCGACTTCCGGCGGGTCGACCGCCTCAAGGCCGGCGCGGACGCGGTCATGGTCGGTATCGGGACCGTGCTCGCCGACGACCCGTCCCTGACGGTCAAGGACCCGGCCCTCATCGCGGCGCGGGAGGCCGACGGGCGCGGGCCGCACCCGGCCCGAATCGTGGTCGACTCACACGCCCGCATCCCCCTGGACGCATCCGTGCTCCACCGCGGCGAGGGCCTCCGCGT
>CAYWVY010000065.1:9360-11580 GCA_964461885.1 uncultured Methanospirillum sp.
CCGGCCGAGAAGCGGGCCGCGCTCGAGGAGCACGCCACGATCGTCGTGGCCGGGATCGATCGGGTCGACCTCGCGCTCCTCCTTGAGAGGCTCCATGACCTCGGGGTCAGGCGGCTCATGGTCGAGGGCGGCGGCACCCTGATCGCCGCGCTCGTGACGGCCGGGCTCGTGGACGAGCTCTTTGTCTACGTCGGCAACATCATCATCGGGGGGAGCACCGCGCCAACCCTCGCGGACGGCCACGGGCTCTCCGCGGACGGACCGTTCGTCCGGCTCCGGCTCGCGTCGGCCGTCCCGTGCGAGGAGGGCGTCCTCCTCCACTGGCTCGTTGAAAAAAGGGGGTGAGCCTAGGCTTTGGCGAGCGACTGCTCGAAGAAACGGTAGGTCCTACCGTTGGTCAGGGTCGCCGTGACCACCACCGTGTCCACGCCCTTCGTGCCCTTGAAGGTCACCTCAGCGCCCTGGCGGGCCTCGAGCGGTTTTGTCTCGGTCGTGCCGTCTGAACGGGTCACGGTCACCTCCATCGCGCGGACCGATCCCTGGGCGGAGCCGCCGTTGAAGGTGACGTCGATCTCGCGGTTGAGCGGCTGCCGGTTCACCGAGATCCCGAGGCTCTGGCCCGCGGGGAGGGTGTCGAGGGTGGCGGGCGCGGCCGTGGTGACGGCAAGCGTGGTACCGGCCGTGCCGGGGGCGGCGGTGGTCGGAACCGTGGTCGTCGCGTTCGTGGTGCCGCCGCCGGTGCAGCCGGCCGCGAGAACCGCGAGCGCGACCAGGAGCGCAACCATCACGTAGTGGTACTTCATACGGTTAGAATAATCGCCGTTGCTATTTGACCGTTATGCCGCTCGTCCCGCCGCTCGCCGTCCGGGTCGTGGCCGCTGCCCTGCTGGCCGTCCGGCGGGTCCGCGGCCGGACACTCCCGGACGGGGCCGTGGCGGCGGTCGACTGGGGTGTCCTCGCGACGCTCGCGGCCCTCGTGACGAAGGGCGCGGTCCTGTGGTCGGGACGGCGTTCCTGGTCAGGCTCGCCGAACGGCGCGGCCTTCCTCCCGAGCCGCTCCTCCTCCTGCTCATGGCCGGGGTCCCGACCGGGGCCGATGGTGTCAGGCCAGGATCCACGCGTCGGCCTGGTCGATCGCGTGGCGGACCTCCGCCACGACACGGGCGGCCTGGTCTTCGGTCCGCGTCCCCGTGACCACGAACGCACCGCTCCCGAATACCAGCGCCACGCCCTTGGGGTCGGCCACCCGGTAGACGAGCCCGGGGAAGACCTCCGGCTCGTACTCGATGTTCTCCAGGTTCATGGCGATGGCGAGCCGTTGCAGGGCGACGCCTTCACCGAAGGTGCCGCTCGAAACGATATTGACAACGCGGGGCGGGTCGAACGGCTCGATCGCGGCGCCGGCGGCCCGGAGGACCTCGAGCACGTTCGCGAAGGCTTCCGGGAGCACGTCCGGGTGCGGCATGCCCGTGAGCACGAGCTTTCCCGAGCTGAAGACCAGGGCCACGAACCGTGGGGATGCGTGCCGGAGAACGAGACCCGGGAACTTTTTTTTGTCGTATTCGGCGCCGGGTATCCGCCCGGCAAGCTCGACGAGGTCGAGCGCGGTCGCAACCTTGACGGTCGAGACCACGTTCTGGATCTTCAGGGTCTGGGCTGTCGCGAGGCTCATGCGTCTACCATATATCGTGCGGGCCTGATCGAAGAATTGATCCGTCGCGCGGAGGTCCCCGTTGCCGCCCGGCCGGCGGTAGCCGCTCCTCGTGGGGGTAGCTCCGCGGCAGACAGGCGAGACAGCACACGTGAGGCTCCCGGTGATGCCGGGCAGTACGGCCCGGCCGTCGCCGTATCACCCCCGCGGGGACGAGGGCTTACCCCCCTGCCGCGTCGAACTCAGCCCGCAGCCTCGTCACGCCCGCGACCCCTTTCATGGCGCCGGGGTCGAGCACGAGTACCATGAAGGCATCGTCGGGCACCTCCCCCAGGTGGCTCGCAAGGCCGTGGGCCGACGCCCGCTCGAACCCGAAGCGGGGGTAGTACCCGGGGTGCCCGTAGAGGAGGATGAACGGGCAGCCCCGCCCGCGGAGGGCCGCGAGACCGCGCTCGACCAGGGCCGACCCGATCCCCCGGCGCTGGTAGTCGGGCAGGACGGCCAGCGGGGCGAGGCCCATCCCGACGGGCCCGGCATCGACGGTCACCGGGCTGAAGAGGATGTGCCCG
>CAYWVY010000066.1:0-3395 GCA_964461885.1 uncultured Methanospirillum sp.
GCGCAGGGGGACCGCACCATCTCCGGGCGTATCTCCAGTCCGTCGATGACCACGGTCTCGCCGCGCTGCAGCCGTCCGAACTGCGGTCCCGGGGGCACGCCGAGTGCGGACGCCTTTTTCGGATCGAACCGCTCTCGTCTGATGATCAGACGGTCGCCCACGATGGCGGTCTGCTGGTTACCTGTTATGGATTTTACACACAGGGTTATTAAATCATGTATGATCTGTTCCGCAAAAGGAGCCGGAGCGAGAAAGACGGGCAGGAGCCGCCCTTCCCGAGCCAGTGCGGCAACGGGGAGAGTTTCGACGCCCCCCGCGAGGCTCCGCTCGTCGGCACGGAGCGCCTCGGCGATCACCGCGGGTTCCGGCCGAACCGGCACCGGGTCCGGGCAGGAGTCGAGCGCGCCGACGCGGAGCGCGGCCCCCGGGGCGACCGTCGCCGCGAGCGCGAGCAGAGCCTCGTAGTCGGCCCAGGGGAGTGATCCGAGCCCGGCGAGCGCGTTCTCGCCGAGGAGCGGGAGGCCCGACTCGTCAAGAAGGGGCACGAGCCGTTCGTAGTCTCCCCGCGGCACAGCCTTGCGGTCCACGTACGCGGCTACCGCGCCCGAGACGTCGACGAGGTGCGCGAGCATCGGCCCGTCAAGCCGGGACAGGTCGGCCGTGCGGACGATGTGGCCGAAGGCCCCACGGGTCGAGAGCGCGACCGCGGTCTGGCGGGCCGCGTACTGGGTACCGCCGAGCCCGAGGAGGGGGACGGCGAGCGGATCCGGGGCCGCGGTCAGCACGGCCCGGGCCACTGCTTCGCCCGCAACCGGGTCCGCCCACTGCTCGGGGCCCGAGCCGATCTCGACGAAGCAGGAGGGCGTCTCGAGGTCGGTCGGGCCGTGATGGGTCCGCTCGTAGCTGACGCGGTAGCCTGCGGGGGCGAGCGCGGCCAGGCGGCGGAGCACGGCCTGCATGAACGGAGGCGGGCAGGGCGCGACCCGGTCGGGCTCGCCACCGAGCGCGGCCTCGCCGACGTTCCCGGTCGCGTGGACCGTCAGCTGCGGCACGGGCTTGACTGAGGTGTGGCGCGAGAGAAAGACCACGAGGTCTGCGCCGAGGCCCCGGTCCATCCGCTCGGCGTGGATCAGCCGTCCCGCGACCTCGTGAAACTCCCAGTCGTCGGCCGGCCGGAGGTCGCCGACCAGCGCCTCGCACCATTCCCGGATGCGAACGCCGGCCGGATCGTCGCTTGAGTTGACGCCCGCTATCCGCATGGTGACGAGCGTGGGGGCGTGCGGCAGAAGAGTGCTCCGGTCCGGACCGGTGGAAAAAACCTATCTCTAACGCACTCCTGTATGATCGCATGGACGAGGCAACGTTCCGGAAGGCGTTCGACGAGATGGGCATCACGAACGAGATCCAGTGCGCCCAGGCCGAGGTCATGTCGAAGAAGTACGGCGTCACGAAGCACGAGATCGGCGAGTACTGCAACACGCACGACGTGAAGATCAGGGGCTGCCAGCTCGGCTGCTTTAACTGATGGTCCGGTTTCTCTCGGTCGTTTCGGTCGACGAGGCGGTTGCGTCCGCAGTAGGGCTGGCTCGCCCCGTGGGGACCGAGACCGTGCCTCTCGACGAGGCCTGGAACCGCGTGCTCGGCGCGGACGCCCGGGCCGACACGGACCTCCCGGGCTTTCGCCGCTCGACCGTGGACGGCTATGCGGTCCGGGCGGCCGAGACGGTAGGGGCATCAGACACCATCCCCTCGCTCTTCCGGCTGAAGGGACGGGTCGTGATGGGCGCCGGGGCCACGTTCGGGCTCGGCCCCGGCGAGTGCGCGTACGTCCCGACGGGCGGCGAGGTCCCCGAGGGGGCCGACGCAGTCGCGATGGTCGAGCACGCCGAGCTTCTCGGCGAGGAGGTGCTGATCGCAAAACCGGTCGCGGACGGCGAGAACCTGGTCCTCCCGGACGAGGACTTCGGAGCCGGCGAGATCGTGGTCCCGGCCGGGCGGCGGCTCTCGCCACAGGAGGTCGGGGCCCTCGCCGCGGTCGGCAGGGTGGAGGTCGAGGTCCGCCGGCGACCCGTGATCGGTGTCGTCTCGACCGGGAACGAGGTCGTGCCCGTCGATGCGGTGCCGGGGAGGAGCGAGGTGCGGGATGTCAACTCGTACCTCTGCCGGGCCTTCTGCGCTGAGCGGGGCTGCAAGACCCGCTTCTACGGGATCGTCCGCGACGAGCCGGGTGCGCTCCGCACCGTTCTCGGGGCGGCTGCGAACGAGTGCGACGCGGTCCTCGTCTCGGGCGGCTCGTCCAAGGACGAGCGCGACCTGGGCGCGGCGACGATCGCCGAGCTCGGCGAGGTGCTGGTGCACGGGATCGCGCTCGCGCCGGGCAAGCCCACGATCGTCGGCCGCGTGAACGCAATCCCCGCGATCGGTCTGCCAGGCCACCCGGCATCGGCCTTCGTGGTCCTGATCGTGATCGCGGGGCCCATGCTCGCGGCACTCACGGGCGACCGGACAGATCGGTCGCGGCGGGCCCGCGCGCGGCTGGTCGAGAATGTTCCCTCGGCCCGCGGGCGCGAGGACTACGTCCGCGTCACGGTCCGCGACGGCGAAGCCCGGCCGGTCTTCGCGAAGTCCGGGCTGCTCAACTCGCTCGTCCGGGCCGACGGCCTGCTCCGTGTCCCGGCCGGGCGCGAGGGCTACGAGACGGGCGACGAGGTGGAGGTGCTGCTGTGGTAAAGCGGTACCTCGCGGTCGTCTCGCTCGAAGAGGCGCTCGAGACGCTCCGGGCCGGCTTCGCGTTCCCGCGCCCGTCGGAGACGGTCCCGCTCGAGGAAGCGGTCGGACGAGTGACCGCGGCACCGGTCTTCGCCCGGTTCTCGGTCCCGGAGGTCCACCTCTCGGCCATGGACGGGATCGCGGTCCGTTCCGCGGACACGGCCGGCGCGAGCGAGGGGCGGCCAGTCCGGCTCCTCGACGCCCTCCGGGTCAACACGGGCAACGTGGCCCCGCCGCCGTACGACGCGGTGATCATGATCGAGGACGTGCTGATCAACGACGACGGCTCGTTCACGATCCGGCGGGCAGCGGCCCCCTGGCAGCACGTCCGGCCCGCGGGCGAGGACATCGGCGAGACCGAGATGGCCGTGCCCCGGGGGCGACGGCTCCGTGCCGAGGATCTCGGGGCGCTCGCGGCCTACGGTCTCTCCGATGTCGAGGTCGCGACGGTCCGGGTCGGGTTCGTCCCGACCGGGTCGGAGCTGGTCCCGCACGGCCAGCGGCCGGAGCCCGGGCAGGTAGTCGAGTCGAACACCCTCTTCGCCTCCGCCTGGCTCAACTCCCTCGGGTGCCGGTGCACGCGGTACCCGAACACTCCCGACGAGTACGACCTGATTCGCAACCGC
>CAYWVY010000066.1:3405-11327 GCA_964461885.1 uncultured Methanospirillum sp.
ACGACCTCGTGATCGTCTCGGCCGGATCGTCGGCCGGCACCCGCGACTTCACGGCCGACGTGATCGCCGATCTCGGCGAGGTCCTGGTCCACGGCGTCGCGATCAAGCCGGGCAAGCCCGTGATCATCGGCCGGGTTGACGGCAAGCCCGTGATCGGCCTCCCCGGGTACCCGCTCTCGGCCCTGACCGTGCTCCGCGAGATCGTGATCCCCCTGCTCTCCCACTTCGGCCTGCCGATCCTCCCATCCAGCGATGTCCGGGCCGAGCTCTCGTCGCCACTCACGAAGGAGGTCGGCGCGGACGAGTTCGTGCTCCTCGCGGTCGGGCGCGTGGGCGACCGCTGGGTCGCCGTCCCGCAGTCGCGGGGCGCCGGGGTCCAGATGTCCGTGGTCCGGTCGAATGCGTACCTACGGGTGCCGGCGCGGAGCGAGGGGATCGAGGCCGGCGACGAGGTTTCGGTCCGGCTGACCGTTCCACAGGGCGCCGCCGAGCAGGCCCTGCTCGTCACCGGGTCGCACGACCCGGCCGTCGACGCGCTCGCGGACCTCCTCTCGGCCGAAGGGATCGACCTCCACTCGGCCCATGTCGGCTCGATGGGAGGCATTTTCGCCCTGCGCCGGGGCCACTGCCACGCGGCCCCCATGCACCTGCTCGCCCCTGACGGCGACTTCAACGTGCCGTTTCTCCGGCAGTACCTGCCCGACAGGAGCGTCCTCCTTGTCTGCGTGGCCGAACGGCAGCAGGGGATCATCTCCCGCGACGGCCTCGGGATCGAGGCGATCGCGGAGCACACCTTCGCGAACCGCCAGCGGGGCTCGGGGACGCGGATGCTCCTCGACCGCTGGCTCGACGAGCACGGGATCGACCCGGCCTCGATCCGGGGCTACAACCGCGAGTTCACGACCCACCTCGGGGTCGCGGTCGCCGTGAAGTCGGGCGAGGCCGAGATGGGCCTCGGGGTCTACTCGGCCGCGCAGGCCCTCGGGCTCGCCTTCAGCCCGGTCGCGACCGAGCGGTACGAACTCGCGCTCGACCCGGCCTCGCTCGAGGATTCCCGGGTGGCCGCGCTCGTGGACATGATCTCGTCGGACGCGTTCCGCGCCCGGCTCGAAGCCCTCGGCGGGTACGACCTCAGCCGCACCGGCGAGCGACGCTGCTCGCAGCCCTGAGGGCGGCGAGCGCGGCCTCCTCGGGCGTGGCGCAGGCGACCGCGCCCGGGAGGTCCCATGAACGGTAGCAGGCCACGGGGATGCCGAGCTTCAGCGCGATCGCGAGCTCGGAGAGGGTGCCGAACTCGCCCCCGACCGCGACCACCGCCTCGGCCGACTGGACCAGGATCACGTTTCTCGCATGGCCCATGCCTGTCCTGATCCGGACCGAGAGGTACGGGTTTCCGTCCGAGAGGTCGGGTAGGACGCCGACGACGACCCCACCGGCCTCGCGGGCGCCCCGGGCCGCGGCCTCCATGACTCCGCTTCGTCCGCCGGTCAGGACGACAGCGCCGTGCCCGGCGAGCGTCCTGCCGACGGCCCGGGCAGCCTCGAGCAGGTCCTCGCCGCAGACACTCGCCCCGCAGACAGCGATCTGCATGGAGACCTGTCTGCCCGAAAAGAGGGTAAAGATTACCGCCGCCGGAGGGCGATCAGGGTTGCGCCGCCGAGCGCGGCGAAAGCCGCCGCGAGGCCGAGCGGTGCCTGCGTCGTGGCCGGCACCGCGGTCGTCCCGGTCGGGGCTCCGCTCGCGGCCGGTAGGGGAGTCGTCGGCAGGGACGCGGTCGCATTGACCGTCCCGGTGGTCGCGGCGTTCGGACCGGCGGCCTCGGGAGCGAGTTTCATGACCCAGATGTCGCGTCCGCCGGCCCCCTTCGACTCGCTCGACCCGGCGACGATCCAACCGTCATCCTGCGCCCGGTGCATTGCAAAGCCCCGGTCGGGGCCCGGGCCGGCCGAAAGGTTCTGCTCCCACCCCACCATGCCATCCCGCGTCAGTTTCATCAGGTGGAAGTCCTCGGTCCCGTCGGCCATGGTCATCGAGCCGAAGAGCAGGTAGCCGTCAGCGAGCTCTGCGCTGTCCCAGGCGCGGTCGAAGCCGGTACCGCCGAAGGCCTTCTCCCACAGGGTCACCCCGCTCGGGTCCGTGCGGATGACGTAGGTCTCCGAGCTCTCAGGTGTCCCCCACCACCCGGACCCCGTGAAGGAACGGCCGACCATGAGGAAGCCCCCGTCGGCGGTGGCGACGAGATCGAACGCGACCTCCTGCCGGTCGCCCGTGCCGTAACGCTTTTCCCAGACCTTCGTGCCGTCTCGGTCGACCTTGAGGAGGAAGGCGTCGGCCGCCGTCTTCCCGTCGGGCGTCACGGCCCCGGCCACGGCATATCCCCCGTCGCCGGCCTCGACGATCGCGAAGGCCTTGTCCTCGCCCTGGCCGCCGTAGTACTTCTCCCAGGCTGGCGTGCCGGCGGCATCCATCCTGACCAGGTAGATGTCGTTCGGCGACGAGGCCCTCGGGGCCGAGAGGCCGACCGCGATGAGCGAGCCGTCGGTGGTCTCGACCACGCCCAGCCCGCGCGCGACGCCGCGGCCCGAGGCGTTCGTCTCGAAGACCGTCGTCCCGTTCAGGTCGACCTTGACGAGCAGCAGGCGGTCGGGCGTGTTCGCCACCGCGCCGGTGGTCCCGACCAGCACAAACCCGCCCTCCACGGGCACGATGCCCATGAAGAGGTCCTCGCCGGCCCCGCCATAGGTCTTCTCCCAGACCCTGGTGCCGTTGCCGTCGATCTTGACCAGGTAGGCGTCCCCGGTGCCGTTCGCGGGGGTCGAGTTCCCGGCGAGCAGATACCCACCGTCGCCGGAGTCGACGATCCCGTGCACGGTCTCGTGGTCCGTGCCACCGATCCAGCTCTCCCATACCACGACCGGAGCCGCAGCGGTTGCGGCGACCGTGCCGATCAGCGCAGCCAGGGCGACGAGCGCGACCGCGGACACCATCCAGAAGTTGTGCTGCTGCATAGACTCACCAAACCTGTATCCAGTAAAATTTCCGGGAGGCCGGCTTAAAAAGTCATTGCAATTGGATTGCTCCCTCCCGGAGCGCGACGGGATGCGCAGCCGTGCCGGAAGAGAGAAAGGGGGTTATCGCCGCCGGAGTGCGGCGACGGCCAGGCCCGCAAAGGCGGCGAGGCAGAGCAGGGGGGCGGGCGCAGCCTGCGTCGGGATCGGAAGGGGCGTGGTCGAGGTCGACGTCGCGTTCGCCGTCGGCGTTTCTCCCGGCGTCGCTGTCGCGGTAACGGTCGCGGTGACGTGAACCGTCGCCGTGGCGTTCGGCGCGACCGTCGGGGGCACGACGGACGCGAGGTAGAGGTCGTAGAGCGCGTCCGGCGTCCGGCTCGCCGCCCCGGCGACCACGAGACGGGTGTCGTCCGGGGCCGTTACGGCGAGCGCCCGCGACGGGCCGTTGCCGATCGCGAACGACCGGTTCCAGGCCTCGCTCCCAGCCCGGTCGAGAACGGCCACGTAGGACCGGGTACCCTCCCGCGCCGCGACGGCGCCGGCGACGGCGTACCCGCCCGAGCCGGCCGGGGCAAGGGCGTACCCCCACGTCCGCGCACCTCCGGCCGAGAGCCGCTTCCGCCACTGCTCATTCCCGGCCGTGTCCACCTTCACCAGGACGGCCGCGTGCGAACCCGCCCCGCCCACCCCGCCGAGGAGGAGCCAGCCGCCGTCGGAGGCCGGCGCGAGCGTCTGGCCGGAGGCCGTCTCCGCGCCGAACGAGTACGTCCGCTGCCACTCCCGGTTGCCGCCCGACGAGACCTTCACGAGGAGGATGTCGAGAAGGGCCGCACGGCCTCCACCGGTCGAGCCGACAACGAGGTACCCGCCGTCAGGCGTCGCCACGAGGTCGCTGACGACCAGGACGGAGCCGCCGAGCGACAAAGACCGGTGCCAGGCCTCACCGCCGTCCTCTCCGACCTTCAGCAGCAGGAGCCCGGGGCTACCGCCGCTTGGCAACTCCGTGGTCCCGGCCACGAGGTACCCGCCATCGGACGCCGGCCGGACGGCGGCGGCGGCATTCCTCTCGCCCCCGGCGGAGTACGACCGGGACCAGAGCTGCCGCCCGTCAGGGTCAAGCCGGGCGAGCACGACGTCCGCGCTCCCGGGCCCGGCGCCGCCCGACCCGCCGACCACCACGGTCCCGTTCTCCGGCGTCCGGGAGGCCGCAACCGGGTTCGCGGCCCCGATGGGCACCCGCGCCTCGCGGACCGGGGTGCCGTTCGAATCCGTTCGGACCAGGTAGATCTCCCCCCCGTCCCCGCCCCCGGCCGAGTCTCCGACCAGCAGGTACCCGCCCCCGGCAGCCCCGATCAGGGAGAGCAGGGTCTCGTTCGATAGGCCGCCGTAGGTGTGCTCCCAGGCGACCGGCGGCGTTGCGTTCGTCTCCGACGTGGCGTTCGCGTCGGCAGCTGCGGCGCTGACCGCGAGCAGGAGGGCGAGGACGATCCCCGCCGCGAGTCTATACAGGTCTCTCGTCATGCCACCATCGTCCATACCGTGGTGAGAGACTATCGGCAGTGCAGGGAATAAACCCGGCAGGATCGGCCGCGCGGCTGCCCCCGGGACCTCGCGAAAAAGTACTTGGGCTGTGACGACCGACTTATAAACCACTCATGGACGGAGAGGGTACGCGGTGAAGGACGTCGCCGGGAGCTACCGGCCGACCGAGCTCGAGAGCGGAGTGCGCGGGTTCTGGAACGACGAGCAGGTCTACGCGAAGGTCAGGGCGCTCCATGCCGGCGACCCGCCCTTCTTCTTCGTGGACGGCCCGCCGTACACGACCGGCCACATCCACCTCGGCACGGCCTGGAACAAGATCATCAAGGACTCGGTCCTCCGCCAGGTCCGGATGAGCGGCCGGCACGTGATCGACCGGGCCGGGTACGACATGCACGGCCTGCCGATCGAGGTGCAGGTCGAGAAGCAGCTCGGCTTCGTCTCCAAGCAGGAGATCGAGGACTACGGGATCGGGCGGTTCATCGAGGAGTGCCGGACGTTCGCGGCAAAGAACCGCGAGCTGATGTCCGACCAGTTCCGCGCGCTCGGCGTCTGGCTCGACTTCGACAACCCGTACCAGACCGTGACCCCGGACTACATCGAGGCCGCCTGGTGGGCCCTGCGGCAGGCCGACGAGAAGGGCATGCTCGACCTCGGGCACCGTGTCGTGAACTGGTGCCCGCGCTGCGAGACCGCGATCGCGGACGCCGAGGTCGAGTACTGGGACGAGCGCGACCCGTCAGTCTTCGTGAAGTTCCCGCTCGCGGAGATGGACGACGGGTACCTGGTCATCTGGACCACGACGCCCTGGACACTCCCGGCAAACGTCGCGGTCGCGGTCGACCCCGAGCTCTCGTACGCCCTCGTCCGGGCCGAGAAGGAGGGGATCTCCGAGCGGCTCTGGATCGCCGAGGGCCTGGTCGAGCCCGTCCTGAAGCGCGGCCGGTATCAGGACTTCGAGGTGCTCGAGACCCGGCCCGGGGCCGAGCTCGTCGGGACCGCGTACCGCTCGCCCCTCGAGGATCTCATCGATATCCAGCGGACCATGCCCCACCGCGTGGTCGAGGCCGACTTCGTCACGCTCGAGAACACGGGGCTCGTCCACATCGCGCCCGGCCACGGCTGGGACGACTACCTGGTCGGCGTCCGCGAGGGCCTCCCGTTCCTCTGCCCGGTCGACGAGGCCGGCGTCTTCACGGCCGAGGCCGGTGCGTTCGCGGGCCGGCCGATCCGCGAGGCGAACCTGGAAGTGCTCGAGGCCCTTGGCGACCACCTGCTCGCCAGGGCCGAGGTCGTTCACCGCTACGGTCACTGCTGGCGCTGCAAAACCCCGATCATCTTCCGCGCGACCTCGCAGTGGTTCCTCCGGATCCCCGAGGTGAAGGAGCAGATGCTCGACGCGATCGAGAAGGTCCACTGGTACCCCGAGTGGGCCGGCTCGGCCCGGTTCCACGACTGGGTCAGGGACGCCCGCGACTGGTGCATCTCGCGCCAGCGCTACTGGGGGATCCCGATCCCGGTCTGGGTCTGCCCGGCCTGCAACGAGCGGCGGGTCGTCGGGACGATCGCCGAGCTCGAGGCGCTCTCGGGCTCGCCCGTCCCCGACCCCCACCGACCGTTCGTGGACGAGGTGACCATCCCCTGCGCCTGCGGCGGGACCATGCGGCGGGTCGAGGACATCTTCGACGTCTGGTTCGACTCGGCCGTCGCGTCCTGGGCCACGCTCGGCTTCCCCGGGAAGATCGACGCCTGGGAGCAGCTCTGGCCCGCGGACTTCATCACCGAGGGGCAGGACCAGACCCGCGGCTGGTTCTATTCGCAGCTCGGTGCCGCGACCTTCGCGTTCGGCCGCGCCCCCTACAAGTCCGTGCTGATGCACGGGTTCGCGCTCGACGCCGAGGGGCGCAAGATGTCGAAGTCGCTCGGGAACGTGGTCGCGCCGAGCGAGGTCGTGGAGAAGGTCGGCGTGGACGTGCTCCGGCTCTACGTCCTCTCGGCGAACGCCCCCTGGGACGACCTGAAGTTCAACTGGGACGGGGTCAAAACGGTGGCTAGGACCGCGAACATCCTCTGGAACGTCTACCGGTTCCCGCTCCCGTACATGCTCCTCGACGGCTTCGCGCCCGAGGCCGTGGGCGCGTACGACGGCGCGTACGTCCACCGCCGGTATGCCTCGATGGCGACCGAGGACCGGTTCATCATCTCGCGGGTCAACACCCTCGCCCACCAGTGCGCGAACGATCTGGCCGACTACCAGCTCCACCGCGTGGTCCGCGAGCTCCTCTCGTTCGTGCTCGAGGACCTCTCGCGCTGGTACATCCAGCTCGTCCGGCCGCGGATGTGGCTCGAGGGCGAGGACGAGGGGAAGCGGGACGCGTACGAGACCCTCTACTACGTGCTCCGCCGCCTCTTCGCCCTGCTCGCGCCGTTCGCGCCGCACCTGGCCGAGGCCTGCTACCGGAACCTCCGGCTCGAGGCCGATCCGGAATCGGTCCACATGCTCGCGTGGCCCGAGGGGAACCCCGACCTCGTGGACTCCGTGCTCGAGCGGGCCACGGCGCTGGTCCGCTCGTTCGACGACGCGGTCCAGAACGCCAGGCAGGCCGGGAAGCGGAAGCTCCGCTGGCCTGTACGCACTGTCACGGTCGTGACCGACGCGGACGAGGTCAAGGACGCGATCCACTCGCAGAACGTTGTCTGCCGGTCCCGCGCGAACGCCCGCGAGGTCGCCGTGGTCCGCGGCGCCTGGGAGCGGATCGGCTGGCGGGCCGAGCCCGTGATGAAGGCGCTCGGGCCCGCGTTCGGCCGCGAGGCCCCGAAAGTGAAGGACCTCGTCGAGGCGGCAGACGGCACGGCCCTGAAGGCCACGCTCGAGCGAAACGGGACGGTCGTACTCGGTGACTATACGCTCGACGCACACCAGCTGACCTTCCACGAGTCCCTCCCGGAGGGCGTCTTTTCCGCCCCGATGGACGGCGGCACGGTCTACGTCGACGTCGCCCTCGACGACGAGCTCGAGGGTGAGGGCTGGGCCCGCGAGCTGGTCCGGCGGGTCCAGGAGATGCGGCGGCAGCTCGACCTCGCGGTCGAGGACCTGATCGAGGTCGAGGTCGTGCTCCGGGACTCACGGATCGCGGCCCTCGTCGCCGGCTGGCACGCGACGATCGGAGAGGAGGTCCGGGCCGCGACCCTCGCCGTCGCGGACGAGGGCGAGATCGCTGCGGCCGAGGACGAGCCGTGGACCCTCGTGGCCGACTGGGACCTGGATGGTCTCGCGGTCACGATCCGGGTCGCCCGGGCCGAGTAACTGGCCCTGTAGAATACCTCCGAATTTTTTTCGTGATTGCGGGAAACAGTCTAGATAGAACCGGTGCC
>CAYWVY010000067.1:0-10620 GCA_964461885.1 uncultured Methanospirillum sp.
GGGGTCCAGGCCCTCGACTACTCGGGCTACCCCGACTGCCGGCCCCAGTTCATCGCGGCATTCCAGCGGGCGATCGACCTCGGCACGGCCGACTGCACCTCGATCCGGCTCGAGTCGCCGTTCGTCGGCCTCTCCAAAACGGGGATCCTGCGGATCGGCCTCGACCTCGGCGTGCCGTACGACCTGACCTGGTCCTGCTACCAGGCCGGAGACGAGGCCTGCGGGACCTGCGGCTCCTGCCACTACCGCCGGGCCGCGTTCGCCGAGGTCGGCCTGCCGGACCCCGTCCCGTACCGGGGGCAGCCGTGACCGAGATCTGGCGGGGCCGGCGGCTCTGGATCGAGCAGCGGTCGGTCGAGCTCCCCTCGGGCCGGAAGGACTACGTGGTCGTCCACCCCGGCGGCGCGGTCGCGATCCTCCCCGTCGACAAAGACGAGGTCGTGCTGATCCGCCAGTACCGGGCCGCGATCGGGGAGTGGATCCTCGAGGCGCCGGCCGGCACGCTCGAGGAGGGGGAGGCGCCGGAGGTCTGCGCCGGGCGTGAGCTGATCGAGGAGACGGGCCTCTCGGCCGCCGAGCTCGTGCCCCTGGGGGCGATCTACACCACGCCCGGGTTCACGGACGAGGTGATCCACCTCTACCTCGGGCGCGGGCTTGCGCCCTGCACGGACTTCGAGAAGGACGAGGACGAGCAGATCGAGGTGGCCCGGTTCCCCGCGGACGAGGTCCGGGCCATGGCCCTCGACGGCCGGATCCGCGATGCGAAGACGCTCTGCCTGGTCCAGCGCGGGCTCGGGTGATCGCCATGAGGACCCCCGCGCTCTTCTGCCTGGCCGTCGCCCTCGCCCTCCTCCTTGTTGCGGGCTGCACGGAAGCCCCGGCGGGGGACCGCTTCACCCTCGACGGCGACGGCCGGCTCGCGATCGCGCTCGGGCCGGGGGCCCCGGCGAACGCGACGGTCCTGAACGCCACGGGGGACATCACCCTCTCGCGGGTGGTCTTCGCCGCGGACGACGGCGTGCCCGTGATTGCGTACGTGGCCGCACCCCCCGACCCGAAGGCCGCGATCGTCTACGTCCCCGGCGCGAACGAGCCCGTCTCGGGCCACACGCAGCGGTTCCGCACCTTCGCGGACGCTGGCATCGCCTTCCTCTACCTCGACGCCCGCGGCAACGGCTTCGAGACGCCGGGCGAACCCTTCGACCGCAGCGACGAGCTCAACCGGCTCCGGCAGGATCGGTGGCCGCAGTCGTACCGGGTCGTGGCGGACGCCATGCATGCGCGGGCCTACCTCGCCGAGACGTACGGCGTTCCCGTCTGGGCCGTCGGCTCTTCGAACGGCGGCCGGTACGCGGCGATCGCAGCCGGCATCGACCCGGCCTTCGCCGGGTACGCCGGGGTCTCGACCTCGGGCATCAGCGCCGGGCGCACGTCCGGGGACGTCTCGCGGCGCTTCACGGCCTCGCTCGACCCGGCTGCGTACATCAGCGCGATCAGCCCGCGCCCGGTCGTCCTCTACCACGCCGAAGTCGATCCCGTCATCCCGTTCGCGGACGGCCGGGCGCTCTTCGAAGCGGCGAAGGAGCCGAAGGCGTTCGTGACCTTCAACGGATCGCACGGGATCGACCCGACGGTCGACGCCGACCTCGTCGGCCGGCTGACGCAGATTTATGGCCCCTGAGCCGCTATATATGCAGACGCGAGGAGAGGCATGACCGACGGTGAACAGGTCGAGATGGACGAGGGCCGCCGCCGCTACGAGTTCAAGAAGGCGCTCGAGCGGCTCGAGGCCAAGCAGGGCGCGGGGACCGAGCTGATCACGCTCTACATCCCGCCGGACAAGCAGATCTACGACGTGACGGCCCAGCTCCGCGACGAGTTCGGCCAGTGCGCGAACATCAAGTCCAAGCAGACGCGGTCGAACGTCCAGGCCGCGATCTCCTCGATCCTCGCCCGGCTCAAGTACTACAAGCGCCCGCCCGAGCTGGGCATGGCCGTCTTCTGCGGCACGGTCCACCGCGGCGGCGACAAGTACGACCTCGAGTGCCAGATCGTCGAGCCGCCCGAGCCGATCGGGATGTACATGTACCGCTGCTCCTCGACCTTCGAGCTCGAGCCCCTTCGTGCGATGCTCGAGGAGAAGTTCGTGTACGGCCTCCTCGTCCTCGACCGCCGCGAGGCCTACTGGGGCTTCCTCCGCGGCGCCCGGATCGAGCCGATCGCCGGCGCCACCTCGACCGTCCCGGGCAAGCAGCGCAAGGGCGGGCAGTCCGCGGTCCGGTTCTCCCGCCTCCGCGAGATCGCGATCAACGAGTTCTACACCAAGGTCGGCGAGCGCGCCTCGGCCGCGTTCATGGCCGAGAAGGACTACTTCGAGCGGTTCAAGGGCGTGCTGATCGGCGGGCCGTCCCCGACCAAGGAGGAGTTCGAGGCCGGCAACTACCTCCACCACGAGGTCCAGAAGCGCGTGATCGGCATCTTCGACGTCGCGTACACGAACGAGTCGGGGCTCTCCGAGCTCGTGGACGCGGCCCAGGACGCCCTCCGCGGCGTGGAGGTGATGAAGGAGAAGGCGAGCATGCAGCGGTTCCTCAAGGAGCTCGTCAAGGAGGACGGGCTCGCCTCCTACGGCGAGGAGTCGGTGCGGAAGAACCTGGAGATCGGTGCCGTCGACCTCCTCCTCCTCTCCTCAGGCCTCCGCGAGGTCCGGCAGAAGCTCCGCTGCGAGGCCTGCGGGTACACGGCCGAGCGGACGCTCAAGAACCGGCCCGGCGAGCCCACGAGCGAGGTCGAGACCGGCGCCTGCCCGACCTGCTCGAGCCCGCTCGCGCTCGACGAGGAGTCGGACATCATCGACGAGCTGACCTCGTTCGCGGACCAGTCGAGCGCGAAGGTCGAGATCATCTCCGACGACTTCGAAGAGGGCTCGATCCTGATGACGGCCTTCGGCGGGATCGCGGCCATTCTCCGCTACCGGACGGGATACTGATGTTTTTTGAGACGAGAGACCTGATAGCGACCGTACTGCAGGAAGCCACGTCCGAGAACGACGTCCTCCTCGCCGAGGGAGGCGAGCACGCGGACCTCGCCTCGACCGTCGCGTTTTCGCTCGCGAAGAAGCGGCGACAGGCCCCGGTCCAGATCGCGCAGGAGCTCGCGGCTGAGATCGCCCCGCTTCTTGCCGACGCCGGCGTCACGGTCAAGGCGACCGGGCCGTACCTCAACTTCCGGTTCGGGCCGGCGTACCTCGAGGGGGCCGTCAGGGCCGCCCTCGCGCCGGGGTACGGGGCGCTTCCCACGAAGTCCGAACGGGTCGTGCTCGAGCACACCTCGGCCAACCCGAACGGCCCGCTCCACGTCGGCCACATCCGGAACTCGGTCATCGGCGACACCCTGGCCCGGGCCTTCCGCAAGGCCGGGTACGCGACCGAGGTCCAGTACTACGTCAACGACATGGGCCGGCAGATCGCGATCGTGGTCTGGGGTATGGACCACCTCGGGATCGGGGCCGCGCCCGGCGAGAAGCCCGACCACTACACGGCCCGGGTCTACGTCGAGGCGAACCGGCGGATCGAGGCCGATCCGGCCATCACGGCCGAGGTCGACTCGCTCATGCAGCAGGTCGAGGCGCAGGACCCCGAGACGGTCAAAAAGTTCCGGAACGCCGTCGCCTCCTGCCTGGACGGGTTCAAGGAGACGCTCGGCGATCTCGCCGCGCCGCACGACCGCTATGTCTGGGAGTCGGACTTCCTCCGGATCGGGGACATGGAGCGGCTCCTCGCCCGGTTCAACCGGCGGCCGGAGGCGCACCAGGACGAGGTCTTCTGGATCGACCTCTCCGCGTTCGGGATCAAGAACCGGTACGTGCTCCGCCGCTCGGACGGGACGAGCGTGTACGCGGCCCGCGACCTCGCGTATCACGTCTGGAAGGCGCGGAACGCGGATCGCGTCATCGACGTTCTGGGCGCGGATCACAAGCTGATCGGCTCCCAGCTCCAGGCAGGGCTGAGCCTGCTCGGCGAGAAGCCGCCCGAGATCGTCTTCTTCGAGTTCGTCTCGCTCCCCGAGGGCTCCATGTCGACCCGGGCCGGGAAGTTCGTTCCGTCGGACGACCTGATCGAGGAGACCCGCCGCCGTGCCCTCGAGGAGGTGACGGTCCGCCGGCCCGAGCTCCCCGAGGAGGAGCGGCGGGCCATCGCACGCTCGGTCGCGCTCGCCGCGATCCGGTACGACATCGTCCGGGTCTCGCCCGAGAAGGCGACCGTCTTCGACTGGGGAACCGCGCTCGACTTCGAGCGGCAGTCCGGGCCGTACGTCCAGTACGCCCACGCCCGGGCCTGCTCGATCCTCGCGAAGGCCGGCGACTGGAGCGAGGCGTACGCCTGCGACTCCGCGCACGAGCTGGCCCTGGCCCGCCAGATCGCGAAGTTCCCCGTGGTTGTGCAGCAGGCGGTCGAGGAGCTCCGGCCCCACCTCCTCGCGACGTACGCTCGCGAGCTCGCGGACCTCTTCAACACCTTCTACCACTTCGAGCCCGTGCTCCGGGCCGGGGGCGCGACCCGCGATGCCCGGCTCACGCTGGTCAGGGCCGCGCAGAACACCCTCAAAGAGACCCTCGAGACCCTCGGGATCGATGCCCTCGCCTCCATGTGAACCGGCCCGCGAGGCCCTCGCCCGGCAGGGCTACCTCTTCGTCGACCGCCGCTCGACGGCGGCCGTCAAGCCCTGCCTCTGGTGCCGCCGCGCCCTTGGCGGGGGCGACACCTGTTACAAGCAGCAGTTCTACGGGATCGAGAGCCACCGCTGCGTCCAGATGACGCCGACCCTGCGGTGCAACCAGCGCTGTATCTTCTGCTGGCGCTCGTTCGAACACGAGGTCACGGAGGAGGTCGAGCTCTCGCCCGAGGCCCTCTTCGCGGCCCTGCCCCGCCTGCAGAAGCAGGCGCTCGCCGGGTACAAGGTCCATGTCGCGCCCGGGCGGTTCGAGGAGGCCGCGCACCCGAACCAGGTCGCGGTCTCGCTCGCGGGCGAGCCGACCCTCTACTCCCAGCTCCCGCGATTTCTCGAGCTCTGCACGGCGGCGGGCATGACCACGTTCCTGGTCACGAACGGGACGCGCCCCTGGGTCGTCGCCGACTGCCGCCCGTTCCAGACCTACGTCTCGCTCGACGCCCCGGACGAGGCGACGTACCGGCGCGTCTGCCGGCCGGCGGACCCCGACGCCTGGGAGCTCGTGCGCGAGAGCCTGGCCCTCCTCGGCGCCCGCCGGTCGGCGATCCGGGTCACCCTCGTCGCGGGCCTGAACGACCACGACCCGGCGGGATACGGCGCGATGGTCGCGGATTCGGCCCCGACCTTTGTCGAGGTCAAAGGCTATATGCACCTCGGGTACAGTAGAAAGCGACTTTCCGCGGCGCACATGCCGTCCCACGACCGGATCCGGGCGTTCGCCGGACAGGTGGCCCGGCACGCCGGGTACCGGGTGCGGGACGAGAACGTCGCAAGCCGCGTGGTCGTGCTGGAGCAGGTATGAGGTTCAACGTCGAGGAGTGGAGGGAGCGGTCGAGATGCGACTTCGAAGGGGCATGGCACGCGGGGCCGTCGGTGCTGACGCCGCCGTGCTCGACCGGGCAGTACCCGCGCCTCTCGTACACGCGGGCCTCCCGCCACCCGGTCTTCGAGACGATCCACCGCCTCCGCGAGGCGTACCTCACGATCGGCTTCTCGGAGTACGCGAACCCGATCATCGTGGAAGAGGCGGAGGTCTATAGGCAGTTCGGGCCCGAGGCGATGGCCGTGCTCGACCGGGTCTTCTACCTCGGCGGCCTGCCCCGGCCGAACGTGGGGATCGCCCGCGAGCGGCTCGATAGGATCAACGGGATCCTTGGCACGCCCATGGAGGAGCCGACCGAGGAGGCGCTCCGCGAGTGCCTGCACGGGTACAAGAAGGGGACGATCGACGGCGACGAGCTGGCCCACGAGATGGCCTGCGTCCTCGGCACGGACGACGCCCGCGTGGTCCGGATCATGGACGAGGTCTTCCCCGAGTTCCGCGAACTCGCGCCCGAATCCTCGCGCTCGACCCTCCGCTCGCACATGACGAGCGGCTGGTTCATGACTCTCGGGGCGATCTGGGACCGCTCGCCGCTCCCGCTCCGGCTCTTCTCGGTGGACCGCTGCTTCCGCCGCGAGCAGGAGGAGGGGCCGACGAGGCTGATGACCTATCACTCGGCTTCGTGCGTGGTGGCGGGCGAGGACGTGACGAACGAGGCGGGGAAGGCCGTCTCCGCGGCCCTCCTCGCGGCCTTCGGCTTCACGGACTTCCGGTTCCAGCCCGACGAGAAGCGGTCCAAGTACTACATGCCCGGCTCGCAGACCGAGGTCTATGCCCGCCACCCGGCGATCGGCTGGGTCGAGGTGGCGACCTTCGGGCTGTACTCGCCCTCGGCCCTCGCCGAGTACGGGGTCGGCGTGCCCGTGATGAACCTGGGCCTCGGCGTGGAACGGCTCGCCATGGTCCTGAACCAGGCCGACGATGTCCGGGCCATGGTCTTTCCGCAGTTCCACCCGCAACCGCTCACCGATACCGAGCTCGCGGCGGCCGTCGGCCTGCGCGAGGAGCCGGCGACGGTCGAGGGGCGACGGATGGCCGCGGCGATCGCGGCCGTTGCGGCCGAGCACGGAGACGCGCAGGGCCCGGTCTCGTTCGAGGCGTGGGCGGGCGAGGTCGCCGGCACCCGTCTCCGTGTCTATGTCGAGGAGCCCGAGGCGACGTCCCGGCTCCTCGGGCCGGCCTGCATGAACGAGGTCTATGTCCGCGACGGCTCGGTGCTCGGCGTGCCCGACACCGAGAAGTTCCGGGACGTCCGCGAGCACGGCGTGCCGACCGGGATCCGGTTCCTCGACGCGGTGGCCGCGCTCGGCGCCGCGCGGGTCGAGGAGGCGGCCCGCTGCGGCGGGGGCACGACCGTCCAGGTCAAGATGGCCAAGCTCCCGAGCGACGTCAACCTGAAGGTGGCCGAGTTCGCCATGCGCTCGGTCACGGACCGGAAGAAGAAGGTCGACGTCCGCGGGCCGGTCTTCGTGACGATCCGGTCGGAGGTCGTCGAGCCGGCGGCCCCCGGGGATGCCGAATAGTGCAACGCCCCTGAATCCATGACCCCGGAAGAGCAGTACCTGGCGCTGAAGAGGAACCCGAAGGGGGTCCGGTTCGAAAACCTCTGCCGGACGGCGATGGCCTTCGGATTCCATCTCAGGGGCGTCAAACGCAGCCACCACATATTCGTGCGTGACGGTGTCCGTGAACTGTTGAATTTCCAGGAGGTGGACGGCATGGCGAAACCTTATCAGGTCCGACAGTTCTGTACGATGATCGAGCGCTATCGCCTACTGGAGGAACGATGATCAACCGATACCTGATCGAGATCTTTTACAGCGACGAGGACGCGGGCTATATTGCGATCGTTCCCGAACTGCCGGGCTGCTCCGCGTTCGGCGAGACCGAAGAGGCAGCTCTCGTTGAAATCAAGGCAGCGATCGCCCTCTGGCTCGAGACGGCGCGGGCGGAGGGGTACCCAATCCCGGAACCGGCCGGCCGGTTGCTCGCCCGCTCCTGAGAGCGACGTCCGCGGGCCAGTCTTCGTGACGATCCGGTCCGAGGTCGACGGGCTGGGGTGATCCGCCCCGCCCCGGCCGGATCCATTACCTTCAATTATAACGCCCGCGTTTTCCTGCTGATGCCGGGGAACGACGAGACCGACGAGCCGATCGCGTGGCACGCGTGCGACCACGAGGCCCTGCTCGAGCGGCTCAGGTCGAGCCCTGCCGGCCTGGGCGACGAGGAGGCGGCGCGCCGGCTCAGCTGGTACGGCCCGAACCGCCTCCCGGAGTCGCCGCCGCGCTCGCTTGCCGCGCTCTTTCTCTCCCAGTTCAGAAACCCCCTGATCTACATCCTTTTGATCGCGGCCGTGATCACGGCCGCGATCGGGGATCTGACGGACACCGCCTTTATCCTGGTCGTGGTGCTGATCAACGCGGCGATCGGCACCTACCAGGAGGAGAGGGCCGAGCGGAGCGCCGAGGCGCTGCGGAGTTTGCTCACGGCCACCGCCCAGGTCCGCCGCGGCGGCCGGGTCCTCGAGATCCCGGCCGACGACCTGGTCCTCGGCGACGTCGTGCTTCTCGAGTCGGGCCGGCGCGTCCCGGCCGACCTCCGCCTGCTCGAGGCCCGCGACCTCCTGATCGACGAGTCGACCCTGACGGGGGAGTCGGTCGCGGTCGAGAAAGGCGTCGGTGGGCCGCTCCCGCACGAAGCCCCGGTCGCCGACCGCTGGACCATGGCCTTCGCCGGCAGCGCGGTCACCAGCGGCCGGGCCGCCGGCGTGGTGGTGGCAACGGCCGAATACACCCAGATGGGCCAGATCGCGGAGTCGATCACCGGCGTCGAGAGCGCGAAGCCGCCGCTCCTGATCCGGATGGAACAGTTCACGAGGCGCATCGCCCTCGGGGTCCTCGGCGCGGGCCTCGTCCTCGGCGCGATCGCGCTGGCACGGGGCATGCCGCCCTCGGAGGTCTTCATCTCGATGGTAGCCCTCGCCGTCTCGGCCATCCCCGAGGGGCTCCCGGTGGCGCTCACGGTCGTCCTCTCGATTGCGGCCGCCCGGATGGCCGAACGGAACGTGATCGTCCGGCGGATCGCCGCGGTCGAGAGCCTCGGGAGCTGCACCTGCATCGCGAGCGACAAGACGGGGACGCTCACGGTCAACGAGCAGACGATCGCCACGGTCTGGCTCCCGTCCGGGTCACACTATCCCGTGACCGGCACGGGATACGAGGGCGAGGGCGTGGTTGAGGGCGCGCCGGGCCATTCGGTCGACCCTGCGGAGCGGGCCATCCTCGCCCGGCTCGGCACGGTCGGGATCCTGGCCAATGAGTCGGGCCTCGAGCGCGTCGGCGGCCGGTGGCGGTACC
Organism: uncultured Methanospirillum sp.; assembly: GCA_964461885.1. Taxonomy (GTDB): domain Archaea; phylum Halobacteriota; class Methanomicrobia; order Methanomicrobiales; family Methanospirillaceae; genus UBA288. Next base: position 8,971 of record CAYWVY010000067.1, read on the forward strand.
ACGGCGACTCGGTCGACATCGCGTTTCTCGCCTTTGGGTACAAGCTCGGTCTCGACCCCGCGACTCTCCGGGCGTCGGCCCGCATGGTCCACCGGATCCCGTACGAGTCCGAGCGGCGGTACGCCGCGGCCGTCATCGAGGAGGAGGGCGGGCGGCGGATCCTCGTGAAAGGAGCGCTCGAGACCCTGCTGCCGAGCTGCACAACGATGGCGACGCCCGACGGCCCGGTCCCCCTCGACTGCCGCCGGGTGGAGCAGGCCCTCGCGTCGCTCACGGCCGGGGGGTACCGGGTGCTCGCCGTCGCCGAGGGCGAGGACCCGGGCGTCTGGTGGGAGGAGCTCCCGCCGCTCATGCTGCTCGGCCTCGCCGCGTTCATCGACCCCGTCCGGCCGGACGCGGCCGATGCCGTCGCCGAGTGCCAGGCGGCCGGGATCCGCGTGGTGATGGTGACCGGCGACCACCCGGGCACGGCGCTCGCGATCGCCCGGACCCTCGGGATCGCGACGCGCGCCGAGGACGTGACCACCGGTGCCGAGCTCGAGGCGATCGGCTCGCCCGACGTCCCGGCGTTCATCGAGACGGTCGATTCTGCGAAGGTCTTCGCCCGGGTGGCCCCGCTCCAGAAGCTCGAGATCGTGGAGGCCCTGCTCCGGCTCGGCCACTTCGTCGCGGTCACGGGGGACGGGGTGAACGACGCCCCGGCCCTCCGGCGAGCGAACATCGGCGTCGCGATGGGCTCGGGGACGGACGTGGCGAAGGACACGGCCTCCATGATCGTGACCGACGACCGGTTCAGCTCGATCGTGGCCGGCGTCGAGGAGGGCCGCTTCGCCTACGACAACGTCCGGAAGGTCACCTACCTGCTTGTCTCGACCGCCGCGGCCGAGGTGCTCCTCTTCCTCCTCTCGGTCCTCGCGGGTCTGCCGCTCCCGCTCGTGGCGGTCCAGCTCCTGTACCTGAACCTGATCACGAACGGGATCCAGCAGTTCGGCCTCGCCTTCGAGCCCGGCGAGCCCGGCGCGATGCAGCGGCCGCCGCGGCCGACCGACCAGGGACTCTTCGACCGGCTGATGCTCGAGGAGAACCTGATCGTCGCGGCCTGGCTCGGCGTTGTCGGCTTTCTCGCCTGGTCCTGGATGCTCGGCGCGGGGATCCCCGAGGCGGAGGCGCGGGGGCTGCTCCTCGTCCTCTTCGTCCTCTTCGAGAACGTGCAGATCTTCAACGCCCGCTCGGAGACGGTCTCGGCGTTCCGGATGCCGCTCTCGCGCAACCGGTTCCTGGTTCTCTCCGTGGCGGCGGCCGCCGGGGTCAACCTCGTGCTGATGCACATCCCCTTCACGGCCGAGCTCCTGCAGTTCGGGCCGATCAGCCCGATGGCCTGGGGCGTGCTGATCGCGATCGCGTCCACGATCCTCGTCGTGATGGAGGCGTACAAGCGCCTCCGCCGGCCGACGCACGCGATGCGGTGACGACGGCTCTCCCTTTCCCCCCTCCTCCGCGGCCGCGGACAGGCGGGTCGACGCCCTGGCCTACGAACTGTACGGCCTGACGGACGAGGAGATCCGGATTGTCGAGGGTCGGGGAAGCTGAATCCCTCCTCGCTCCTGCGAGGCGATCCCCGCCATCCCGCACCCGCACCCTTTTGTAACG
>CAYWVY010000068.1:0-10614 GCA_964461885.1 uncultured Methanospirillum sp.
GAGAGGCAGAGAGGACCGGGCCGCCCGACGTGTACTTCGCCCCGGCAGCGGCCGGGGATGCGATGACGGCAGCGAGAAGGAGCGCGGCAACCGCGCACCCGATCGCTGTCCGGAGATATCCACTCGTTTGCATGAGAACTGGCTCCGATATGATATGCCCATAATCGAACGAGGTTTGAATATTTAAATCATTGTCTTATATGTAACAAACAGGTGGTGCAAACAATGGCCACATGAGACATCAGCGATTAAATAGTGAGTGGAACAATGGATAGACCATGACCCGCCTCGATGCCGAGATCGCCCGTATCCAGGAGATCCTCCGCGAACAGCTGCAGGGCATGTCCGTGACCGAGATCGCCGCGGCACTCGGGAGGAACAAGCACTCCGTGGGGCGATATCTCGATGTACTCCGGGCGTCGGGCCAGGTCGAGATGCGGACCTTTGGCATGGCCAAGGTTTTCACCCTGGCGAAGAGGTTGCCGGTCGCGTCCATGCTCTCGATCGCGGACGAGCCGATCCTGGTCCTCGACGAGGAACGGCGCGTCACCGAGGCGAACGACGCAGCCCTCGCCCTCCTGGGGCTGCCGCGGGAGCGCGTGATCGGGCAGCGGCTCGACTACCTCCCTGCCCCCGATCCCCTGGTCCACGACCTGGTCCGGGATCTCGACCGGGCCGCGGCCGGCCAGGCGACCAGCACCGAGATCCATCTCGAGGGGGAAGACGAGCGCTGGTACTGGTGCCGGGCGATCCCGATGGTCTTCGAACAGGGCGAGCGCGGGGTCGTCCTCGTCCTCGCCGACGTCACCGAGCAGCGCCGGGCCGCCGAGGCTCTCGCCGCGTCCGAAGCGCTCTTCCGCGGGCTCGCCGAGAACGTACAGGACGGCGTCCTGATCTACCGCGGCGAGGCCCTCGTCTTCGCGAACAGTCGGGCGATCGAGTTCCTGGGGGACGACCTGGGCGGGGAAGGTTTGACCCGGTTGATCGCGGAGACCGACCGGGACCGGGTTACCGCCCTGATCGCGGCGCACATCACCGAACCACTCCGTCCCCGGGATTTCCGGTGCTGGGTGCGGCGGGACGGCACGGAGCGCTACCTCTACGCGCGCCTCTCGGCGGTCGAGCACGAGGGCGAGATAACGCGCTACCTGATCCTGACCGACATCACCGAGGAGCAGCGTGCCGAGATGGCGCTCCGAAAGCAGGCCCTCTTCGTGCAGCACTTTCTCGACGAGTTCCCGCACCCCTTCTACATGCTCGACGTCGACGGCATCTTCGTCGAGTGCAACGACGCCTTCGCCGCGATGGCCGGGCGGAGACGGGAGGAGATCCTCGGGGCAACCGTGAACGAGATGGTCCCCGAGGAGGACCGCGCGGCATTCGTCGCGACCGACGCCGAGGTGCTCGAGAGGTCCGGCGAGCGGGTCTACTGCACGACCCTCGCCTTCGGGGGAGGAGCCCGGTCGCGGTTCCTCGTCCGTAAGTCGAGCCTCCGGGTTGGTGACGAGGGGCGCCCGGTCGTGGTGGGCGTGTTGATTGGCAACCCGGATACCTGCTCAAAGCTCCGATCGCCCGGAATCGTGGGCGCAGGGAACGAGAATTTCACGTAGTACCCCCACGGCCCGGACAGAACTGGGTGGGATGAACGGCACGACTGCTGCCTGGAGACCGTGGGGAATGCACCGAACAGTCCGGAAACGCGGGGGCGCGGCGAGCCCCGGCGCAGCGGGCGGCGACCGGGAGCGGGAGCTGCGGAATAACAAATAGCAACGTTTATCATTGTTTATCGGGTATTTTTTCTCGGTGTTACCACGTTCAGGTTCGACGAGACCATGACGTACCGGATACCGGCCCACTTCGGCGGAAACGCCCCCGCCGCTCCGGACTTCGCGATCCGGAACCGCGACGCGACCGCCATGGCGTTCACCTGCACCACGGACAGTGACGAGCTCGGCCGGTACGTCCCCGACGCGTCCGAGATCCTGCGGCCCGAGGTGGTCTACACCTTCGGCCAGCTCCGGGAGATCGACTGGCTCGCGGGGGGGCGGTACAACGTCGTCACGGCCGACGTGCCAGTCCGGTTCAACGGAAAGCGCGACCGGCTCGAGGGGAACCTGAACCTGGTCACGTGGGAGAACCTGGCCACCCCGATCATCGGGGGGCGAGAAGAGAACGGCGTCCCGAAGATCTACGCCGAGATCCAGGACCTGCACGCGGGTGCGGCGGGCTACCTCGGCGCGCCCGACTACTTCACCCGCGCGAGTTACGACGGGAACACCTCCGTCAGGATGGAGATGCGGGACGCGAAGCCCGTGGCAGGGGGAGGCGCTCGAGGCGCTGAAGGCCGCGATGACCACCGTCAACCTCTTCAGCTGGCGCTACATCCCGAACGTCAGCGGCCCGGGAGCGGCGCTGAGCCAGCCGATCCTCTACCCCCAGGGTGCCGAAGTCACAAGCGCCTGGACGGGGACGGGCTCGGTCGAGTGGATCAAGCTTGTGCCGTGGCAGAACCCGATGCAGTTCCACATCGTCAACGCGCTCGCGGACCTGCCCATCCTGGGGATGGCCCCCGTCGTGCTGACGAAGAGCGTCGCCGTCCTGAAACCGAGCCAGGGGCGGGTGCTGGAATAGGCGCGCACGGCGCGGCGGGTCCGGGAATGATCGCGCGGCATCAATTTCCGGACACAGAAAAGCGGAACGAATGACCGAGGACCACCACGGGTGGAGAAAGACCATGAGCAACCAGGACTACTACACGGACAAGATCTGCATCGTCACGGGCGCGAACTCCGGCATCGGGTATGCGCTCTCCGAGGAACTGCTGAAGCGGGGCGCGACCGTCTACCTGCTCGGGCGCGACCCCGCGAAGGTCGCCGCCGCCGCAGGAAAACTCTCGGCGTACGGGGAGCGGGTGCACACCCTCGTCGCGGACGTGACAGACCAGGTGCAGGTGCAGGCGGCGATCGAGGGGGCGGCGGCAGAGGCGGGCCGGCTCGACATGCTCTTCAACAACGCGGGGATCGGCGGCACCATGCAGTTCGAGAAGGCGACCCTCGAGAACTGGAAGAAGATCGTCGACACCAACGTCTGGAGCGTCATCTACGGCGTGCACGCGGCATTTCCGATCATGCTCCGGCAGGGCTCCGGCCATATCGTGAACACCAGCTCGGCGGCGGGCATCTTCCCCCCGCCGTTCCAGGCCCTCTACTCCCTCACCAAGTATGGCGTCACCGGCATGACCGAGTGCCTGCGGTACGAGTTCGCGGAGAAGGGACTGGCCTTCTCGACGATCTGTCCTTCGAACATCGCGACGCCAATCTTCCAGAAAGCGCCCGACGGGACGGTGCACGACCAGTTGCCGATCCCCGACGATGCCTATCCCGTGGACCAGGCGGCAGTCGATATCCTGGACGCGGTCGCGGAGCGGAAGGGGATCATCGTCGTGCCCGAGCATCCAGGTGCCGACATCTGGCTGGGATGGGCGGCAAGGGATCCCGGGACGGAAGCCCTCCTGATGCAGATGGCGCACGATCGCAGGGTTGCGTACGAGACCAAGGGATCGTACTTCTGAGGGGATGAGCGGGGGCCGGCGGAAGCGGCGCGGAACCCGCGCCCACCAAGGGTCCCGGAAGGGTGGAACGCTACACCGGACGGGGACAGTCAATGACCGACACCACCACGGATGAGGCGTCCCGGGAGGGGCGGGACCTGGCGGCCTACGCACGGGGCCGGGCCAAGATCGACCTCTCGATCGAAGTCGTGCTCCTGATCGTCGGTGGAGTCTTCTTCCTCCTCTTCGGCCTGCTCCTCTTCCCGATCAGCACGGGGGCGCTCCCGTACAGCGAGGGCGCCATGTACGGGCTCTTCGTGGTGCTCGTCTCGATGCAGATCATCACGATGGGCAAGACCCCGTTCGGGGACCTGCTCCGGTCACGGGTCGTGGTGATCGTCGGGATCGGCACAGCCATCGTCGGGACGCTGGCCATCTTTTACCCCGGGTACACGACCGGACTCATCCGCGTGCTGGCCGGCGCGATCGTACTCGTCACGGGGGCGCTGGGCCACGTCCAGCTCATCACCGCCGAGGACCGGGCGCGGGCGTGGTTGCGCGTCCCCGGAGTGCTGCGGCACCTGACCGTCGCCTGCGCCGCCGTGTACGGCCTGGAGGTGGTCCTCGGGGTCATCACCCTCGTTCCGGGGATCGCGCCTGTCCGGCTCACGGCTGTGCTGGCCGTCGCCTTCGGCGCCGCCCTCGTGTACCTCGCCTGGGCGATCCACGTGGCCACGGCCCGATACGCCCCCGATCCGGCGAAGGAGGAGCGCCAGAGGGAGCGCGGCACCGGCCTCTTCGGAGAGACCGCGCTCTCCGTCGGCGACTCGTTCAACCTCTTCCAGGGCGTCCTCATGCTCCTCCTCGGGTGCCTGGTCCTTTTCATGATCCTGGGCGCGATACCGGCCTTCAATGCCGACGGCCAGCTCGGCCTGCTGCTGATCCTGACCTCGCTCCAGATGCTCGCCCTCGGGCAGGTGGTGGGGAGCACCGTGACCCGGTCCTGGCTGCTGGTTGCCGCCGGGCTCGCCTTCGCTGCGATGGGGATCGTCTCGTGCGTCGTCCCGGGGGTTCTGTCCTCCGTGATCCCGCCGCTCCTCGGCGTCCAGAATATCATCACGGGCGTGGTGCTCCTGGCCACCCAGGTGGTCGGGCCGACCCTGTACGGCATCCGCCAGCCCGCGGCCGAACCGGTCGTCATACCCCCGCTCGTCAAGCGGCTCCTGCTCATCCTCGCGGCGACCGCGGTCATGGCGGTCCTGTTCGGCCTCAACATGCTCGCGCCGCTCCTCCTGCCAGGCCTGCTGGGGGTGGTGGCGTTCGCGCTCTTCCTTCCGGCCCTCATCATCGTCATGGGGCTCCTGACGCTGGGCACGGTGTACATCTCCCGAAAGCTGGGGTGACGGTGCGGTGGGGCGGGCCGGCGAGCCCGAGACAGGATGACCCGCCCCTGCACGCCGATCATGGCCACACTCCCACTTTCCGTCATGGGCGGCACCGGGTCTCCCGGGAAGCCGGGTCTCTGCGCGTGTGCCGGGTCTCCGTGATGTGGCTGAAACAGGATCGCGAACTCGCCCGGACCGCCACCGCCGTCACGCCGGAGCGGGGTGACGACAGCGTCGAAAGAGGAAGCGCCGGACCTCGCGCACGGGATCTGCTCCTGCCCCATGCGGTCGAAGTCGATGTACAGCTCGATCTCGGCCGCTCGTCCTTTCGCAATCAGCTCCTCTGGCGCTCGCGGTGCGCTGGTCAGAGGGAATATACCCGCGGCGCTCAGCTGATCGACGCGGCGGAGCCCGAGGATCCGGAGCGCGGCGGGGTTGGCGTCCAGGAAGGTGCCGTCGGCGTTGAATATCACGATCCCGCACGGAGCCGCCTCGAAGAGGGGTGCCATATTCCGATCCGCGTTCATCGGCGCGGCCCCGGTTTTTCTCGTCGCTGTGATGTCCCGGAGACTGATCATGACCCCTGACCTGGCGGTCGGCGTGTCGATCGGCGTGAATTTGACGAGGTAGATCCGGTCCGGACCCTCATCGATCAGCCGCATTTCATCGATAAGCGCCTCCGCCCGGGGGATCCGCTCGATGGCTCGCCGGACCGGCGGGTCCGTAAAGATCGGGAGGTCGAGGTCGAGGAACCGTGCGCCAGCCAGGTTGCGTGAGGGATGGAGCCCGAGGGAGGCGACACAGCTCGCGTTTACCATGCTCACCTGCAGGTCGCTGTCCAGGGATCATGAGCGCGTTCGGCAGATGATTGAGGATCTCGGGCAGGGGCAGGCGATGCGACTGCCGATAGAGCTTCTTCTGGCCGAACCGCTCCATGCTCACATCCCCCCTCGCTGCAAGGAGCTCAAGGTGCTTCGCGGAGGTCTTTCGGTCGATCCCGAGCTCCCGACCGATCGTCTGGATCGGGATCGCCTGGGGTGCGTGGGTAGTGTGCCGATTTTTCTGTAATTTCTTCGGACCCTGTCTCCCTGGGATTTCATTCCTCGTTCATCGGCAAATACCTTGTGCCGGTCTCCCACTCCTCATTGATATTCATGAGGATCGCCCCCGCGAGCCGACGAAGTGCGGCCTCACTGGAAAATGCTCCGACGACCTTTGTTCTCCGTTTCAATTCCTTGTTGAAGCGTTCCATGCCATTGGTCGTTCGGATCCGTTTCTGATGTGTCTTCGGAAATGCCGTGTGGTTCAGAAGCCTGGGGAGAGACCGTTCAATTGTGTTCGCTGCTTTTCGGTATCCTCGTACGGCGAGGTCATCCGTACACTCCTACAGTCGCTGCTCATGTCCATACTCCTCCCACAACAGGCCAGCGATCTCCCGCTGATCCTTCTTCGAAACGTGCCTCAGGACCGCCGGCCCGAGTCGGGTGGATCTGACCCATCTGCCAGGATGCCCTCAGAAATGCAGTGAATAAGGCTGCGTGTATCCCCCGATACCCATCGAAAATGACCAATTGAACCCCAGTCAACCCGCGTTCTTTCAGGTCATCGAAGAGTCTGTTTGTCGCTACCACACCCGCACACACGCCGCCACAGTGCTGATGAGATGGACGTGTCGCGTACTACGATTTCCAGAAAAAAAGAGGGGGGGTTACCGGTGCTCTTCGGTCCAGTACGGCGTGTACCCGTAGTGGGTGTAGACGCTCGAGAGCCAGGTTGAATCGACCGTGGTCGGCCAGTGGTCCTTGTCGAAGCCCGGAGCGTTCTTCAGAACCTCCTCGTCGAGGTCGGGTATGTACTCCTCGTCGTTCGACCGGCGCATCAGGGCCTCCCAGGGGATCGCGAAGAACTTGCCCCCCATGCCCAGGAAGCCCCCGTAGGCGAGGACCACGTAGGCGATCCGCCCACTCGCGGTATCCATCATCAAGTCCTCGATCTTGCCGAGCTCGTCACCCTTCAGGTTTCGGACAGCAGAGCCCGTAATCGAGCTTGCCCGGCGCACGCGGGGCATGCCATAACTGGTGGTAGAGGTGTTCATGGTCATTCACTTCACCCGCCATGGGGGGTCAGAGTATGTGTATGTATGAAATATAATGACCTGATTACTCCTCTTTCGGTCTCCATTTCTCCGAGCTCTCGTTCTTCTCGTACTGCTCTTTGACCGGGCTCCAGGCCACATGGTGGGCCGTCTCCTCGCGACTCGCGTCTCCCCTCCGATCGTCGGGGTCACGGTACTCATCGTAGGCATGGTTGAAGGCGGCACGATAGATCTTCTGGGCGTGGTGGGGGAGAACGTTCCGGGCCTGCTCGGGCAGATCCCCGATCTGCGCATAAGGCATGGCATCTCCTCGCCCACCGAGCAGATAGGCTTTCTTCTCCCCTGGACCTCACTGGGTGGTATCGAGATCCATGAACCCGAAAAGAACTTGAACCATGAGCGGCGTATGCACCGATGAAGCACCATGCCTGTCAGCAACCCGAAGGACAAGCAGCTTGAGGCGTTTCGCGAGCGCCCGGAGAACACCACTCTCTCGACCGACCAGGGGATCCCGATTCCCGACACGGACAACACCCTGAAGGCCGGCGAGCGCGGTCCCGACCTCCTCGAGGACTTCCATTTTCGCGAGCGAATCACGCACTTCGACCACGAGGTGATCCCCGAACGAGTCGTCCACGCACGCGGTTCAGCTGCCCACGGCTACTTTGAGTGCACCCGCGAGATGACTGGGTTCACGAAGGCGAAGTTCCTTGCCGAGGCCGGCAAGCAGACCCCGGTCTTTGTCCGGTTCAGCCAGGTGGCCGGGAACCGGGGCTCGGCCGACACGGTCCGCGATGTCCGGGGCTTTGCGATCAAGTTCTACACCGAGGACGGCAACTACGATATCGCCGGCAACAACATGCCGGTCTTCTTCATCCAGGACGCGATCAAGTTCCCGGACCTGATCCACGCGGTCAAGCCCGAGCAGGACCATTACATGCCTCAGGCCGCCTCGGCCCACGACACCTTCTGGGACTTCATCTCGCTCATGCCCGAGTCGATGCACATGATCATGTGGCATCTCTCGGACCGGGGCATAGTCCGATCGTACAGGATGATGGAGGGCTTCGGGGTCAACACCTACCGGCTCGTGAACGCAGCCGGCAAGGCCTGGTTTGTCAAGTTCCACTGGAAGCCCGCGCTCGGAGTCCACTCCCTCCTCTGGGACGAGGCCCAGAAACTCGGGGGCAAGGACTCGGACTGGCTCCGCCGCGACCTCTGGGAGGCGATCGAGCTCGGTGATCATCCGGCCTGGGAGTTCGGGGTCCAGCTGATCCCCGAGGGCGAGGAAGACAGATACGAATTCGATGTCCTCGACGCGACCAAGCTCTGGCCTGAGGAGGAGATCCCGGTCCTGTTCTGCGGCCGCCTCGTGCTTGACCGGAATCCCGATAACTTCTTTGCCGAGACCGAGCAGGTCGCGTTCTGCCCGGGCAACCTCGTGCCCGGGATCGACGTCTCGGAGGATCCACTTCTCCAGGGCCGGCTCTTCTCGTACATCGATACCCAGATCAGCCGCCTTGGCGGCCCCAACTACGTCGAGCTCCCGATCAACCGCCCCCTGGCCCCGGTTCACAACTACCACCGCGACGCCATGCACCGCCAGACGATCAACACGGGCAAGGCGAACTACTACCCGAACTCGCTCGGCAATGGCGAGCCCGCGCCCGCGAACCCGGCTCACGGCTTCGTCTCGCACCCGGTTGCCATGACCGGGACCAAGATCCGGGCCCGGGGCCCGAAGTTCGGAGACCACTTCTCCCAGGCCGCGCTCTTCTGGAACTCACTCACCGAGCCCGAGCGGCGGCACCTGGTGCGGGCCGCTCACTTCGAGCTCGGCAAGGTCAAGTCCCACGCGGTCCGTCAGCGTATGGTGGACCTGATCGGCAACGTCTCTTCCGAGCTCGCTGCGCTCGTCGCGGAGGGGATCAACTGCACGCCGCCTGCCGAGGCGAGGGCACTCGCCTCGACGGGGGCCTCGCCCGCCCTCAGCCAGGCGACCACGACCAGGACGGTCGTCTCCCGGCGGATCGCGGTCCTGGCCGCCGACGGCTTCGACCACGACGCCCTTGAGGCCGTCAAGAGCGCGGCCCAGAAGGCCGGGGCACACGTGAAGGTGGTCGCGCCCACGCAGACCGCGATCACGGCCTCGAACGGGCGCGAGCTCTCGCCTGACGACTCCCTGCTCACGGGGGCGTCGGTCCTCTATGACGCGACCCTCGTGATCGACGGCGAAGCCTCGGTCGCGACCCTGATCCAGCTCGGTTCGGCCCTCCACTGGGTCAACGAGACCTATGCCCACTGCAAGGCCCTCGCCGGACTCGGCGCGGGGGCCGTCCTCCTCTCGGCAAGCGACATCCCCGAGGTCGAGTTCCGGGGCGAGACCCTCCAGGCCCACCTTGGCGTGGTGACCGGAGCACCCATGGGCCTGGACGAGTTCATGGAGACATTCCTCGAGGCCGTGGCGGCCCACCGGCACTGGGAGCGCGAGGAGCCCGCGAGGTCGGTCCCGGCCTGACCCCCCCTTCTTTTAAGTTCCCGGACCGGCAGGTCTTTCACGACTCCCTGCCCCAACTCCGCCATGGTGGAGAATGAGTATGTCCGGGTGCGCTGCCATGCATGCGAGGGCGAGGGTTGCTCATACTGTGATCGTCGGGGCTGGGTCGAGGTCCGGGGCCCTGCCACTGCCTGCCCGACCTGCGAGGGGGAGTGCTGCATCTACTGCGGGTACACGGGCTGGGCCGGGGTGCGGCCCAAGTACGACGGGGAAACAGACACACCTTAATACCCTCTCCAGCCGAGTTCTGGTACATGCCTGTCGTCACCATATGCATGTCGTCCGGCCGGAGCCTGGAACAGAAACGAGAGCTCGTCGAAGACGTCACGGCCACACTCGTGCGGACCCTGAAGGTCGATCCCGCGATGATCACGATCCTGATCGAGGAGCTCGCGCCCCAGAACATCGGCAAGGCCGGGCGCCTCCTCTCCGAGAGCTGAGCCGAGATCGAGACTCGGGAACCCGATCTCGTCAGGGTGCGGGGAAGCGATAGGCACCTTTCGGGATACGGAGTTCGAACCGAGCCCCCCGCCCCTCTTCTCCGGTCTCCCGAATCTCGATCCCCGTGAGGGTCAGGAGTCCTCGGGCGAGAAAGAGCCCGAGGCCCGTGTTCCGCCCATAGCCGCGCTCGAAGATCCGCTCCTTCTCGTCTTCGGAGATCCCCGTGCCGTCGTCTTCGTAGATGATCCGCAGCCCCTCTTCGGTCTCGTCGATCCGGACCCCCAGCGCCGAGAGCAGGCCTCCGTGCCGGATCGAGTTGTCCACGAGGATCGAGAAGACCTGCCCGAGCATCAGGTCGCCGTAGACCTCGACGCGGTCGACTCGCTTCTCGCGGATGCGTGAGCCCGGGAGCCCCACGACTCCTGGCGGCCAGGCGACCCTCGACGGCGTCTGGCTCCATGCTATGCCGCCTGTCCGGCGCTCGGACGGGTATATCCTCGACTGGGACCGCGAGCGGATCGTCCGGCAGATCCTGAACGAGACGAGCCTGGTGGCGGCCTTCTACGACGGCGAGGGCGCGGACGAT
>CAYWVY010000069.1:0-10441 GCA_964461885.1 uncultured Methanospirillum sp.
CGCGGCCCCGACCTCCTGGGCCATGCCCGCGAGCAGGGCCTGCGCCCCGATCGAGTCTGCGTCCAGGAGCTCGACCACGTTGCCCGCGCCAAAGAAGAGGGGCACGCCGTAATCGCGAAACTCGCAGAGCGACCGGACCAGGCCCGAACCGACCGGCTGGAGGAGCGGGTCGCCGACCAGGGCTTCGCAGCCGGCCGCGCGGGCGGCCGCGAGGTTCTCCTCGAGGGACGCGTACCGGGGCACCACCACGGCCGCGGCCCCCGACTCGGCCACGGCCCGGCCGATCACGGGGATGTTCTCTTCCTGGAGCGAGAGGACCAGGTCCGCGCGGAAGAGGGCGGCCGCGATCAGGGCCGGGTCCTGTGTGTCCACCGCGAGCGGCCCGTCGATTCCGCCGAGCGCGCCGAAGCAGCGCGCGACATCGGCCGCCGTCGCGTCGAACCCGAAGCCGAGGTCGACGATGTCGGCCCCGTCGCAGAAGGCCTGCTCGACGTCCCCGCGGAGGTCGGGGCGGCGGTGCGCGTCCATCAGCTCGGCCAGCACCTTGCATCGCGAGGTCCCCCCGACCTTCACCCCCCGGAACAGCAGGTCCCACTCCGCGTTCTTCTCGATCGACCGGACCTTCCGATATGCGTCGTCGCGCCGGAGATCCCGGAGGAGGTCGTCCGCGGGCACGTCCCGCGAGAACTCGATCTTCCCGAGCAACCCGATCATCAGCGGCAGGTCGGCCGCGTGGCGCGGGCCGCGCAGCACCGGCACCCCGGTCTCCTCCTCGACCGGCGCGAACGAGGCCGTGCACATGCCCGAAACCACGACGAAGTCGTATCGTCCGGCTCGGACGAGGTCCAGCAGCTGCCGCGGCGTGAGGAACGATGCAATCTCGCCGGTCACGACCACCTCGGCGTCGAGCCCGGCCACGGCCCCGCGCACGACGGTCTCGGTCGCCAAGCCCGTCGGAAAGAGGATCGGCATCAGTTCTCCTTAATAGGGCCGGGGAGATAAAGTAATCTGGCCATGCTCGCCTGCGATCTGCACGTACATACCCGCTTCTCCAAGGACGGCGAATCATCGGTCGAGGATGTGCTCGCCCGGGCCGCGGCAGTCGGCCTCGCGGCCGTTGCCATCACGGACCACGACACGCTCGAGGGTGTCCGGCACGCGGCCCGGATCGAGGACCCGCCCGTGCTCGTGATCCCGGGGGTCGAGGTCACCACCGCGGACGGACACCTGATCGCGCTCGGTGTCTCCGAGCTGATCCCCCGCGGGCTGGGAGTGCTCGAGACGATCGACCTGATCCACGCCCGGGGCGGCCTCGCGGTCCTTCCCCACCCGTACCACCGGCTCCGGCACGCAGTCGGGTTCCGCGAGCACGACGCAATCGCCGCTGTGGACGCGGTCGAGGTCTTCAACAGCCGCTACATCGTCGGGTCGGCTAACCGGAAGGCGGCCCGGCGCGCGGCCCGGCTTGGCAAACCCGGGGTCGGCGGCTCGGACTCGCACCACGCTCGGTACGTCGGGTTCGGGAAGACGCTCGTGGATGCCGAGCCGGGGGTCGGCGCTATCCTCGAGGCGATCCGGGAGGGGCGCTGTTACCCGGCCGGGCACATGACCCCGCTCCGGACCTACACGGGCCAGTCTCTCCGGTCGACCTGGCGGCGCGTCCGCCGCCGCGTCCGCGTATGAGGGTCGCGTTCAGGCTCGGCTGGTGGGGGGCCGGTTTTGTCGGGTCGCAGCGCCAGACCGGCGAGCGGACTGTCGAGGGCGAGCTGATCCGGGCCTGCCGCTGGACGAAGCTCTTCGAGGACCCGGTCCGGGCCGGCTTCTGGCTGTCGGGCCGGACCGACCGGGGCGTGCACGCCCGGGCCCAGGTCGGCGCACTCACGACGGACCATCCCGAACGTGTCGGAGTCGTACTGAACCGGGCGCTTCCGCCCGACGTCTGGCTGACCGGAATTGCCCCGGCCCCCGATGACTGGCACCCCCGGTTCGATGTCGCGGCCCGGACCTACCGCTACTACTTCGCGGACCCCGGCCTCGATAGGTCGGCGATGGAGCGCGCTGCGGCCCGGTTCGTCGGGAAACACGACGTCTCCCGCCTCTGCCGCGCCGGGAGCAAAAACCCGGTCCGCCGGATCGCCGTCTCGCGGATCCTGCCCGACCCGGCGGGGGCGGTCTACGAGGTGACGGCCCGGAGCTTTCTCTGGCACCAGGTCCGCTGCATGGCCGCGGTGCTCGGCGCGGTCGGCCGGGGAGACATCGGAGAGGAGGCCGTCGGCGCCTTTCTCTCGGGCGCCTGCAGGCGAAACCCGCCCCCCGCGCCGGCGGACCGGCTCGTGCTCTGGGACGTCGAGACACCGTTCTCGTTCACGCCCGTCCCGCCCGGCGACGAGCACGGGGAGTTCCTGATCGCGGCCGCGCAGAGCCACCGGGCCCGGGCCGGGATCGCGGACCTGCTCCGCTCCGGCTGATCAGGCCGGGTGGACCTGGACGCGGGCCGGGACCATCCGGTCGATCAGGAACCGGGGGATCTGCTCAGAGGTCCGGACGGCGAGGGCGAACTTCGCGTCCTCACCCTCCCGCCCCAGGTACCCCGCCTCGAGAACGAAATCGAACGAGAGGAGCGTCATCCCGAGGAGGGTGACGTTCGCGTGCTTTGCCGTGATCTCGCGCCGCTCCCCGACCTGGATATCGTACCGGACCTTATCGACCGACAGGGTGACGTTGTCCGCCGTCGGGATCGCGAGGATGGTGATGTTCCCGATCTGGACCGGCTCCGCGTTCGGGAAGACCACGTCGTAGGTGACCGTGTATGGGTACGCGGCCGCCCCGGTGGAGGTCCCGACGGCAATGGAAAAACTCAGGACCGCGACGATCGCGATGATGAGCAGCACGCCGACGGCCGCGAGCCCGAGGGTGAGTTTCCAGTTTCGCCTCCGGGAAGGGGGTTTCGGGGGTGTCGTGGAAAGCGGAGGACGCTGCCGGGGCGGGAGCTCCCCGGGCGCCGGCGGCGGAGCAGGAGAGGCCGCGGGGCTTGGCGTTTCAGCGGCCGGAGGCGGCGGCGTCTCGCCGGGGATCTCGAAGTACAGGTCCTCATCGGTCATGGGAGTGATCTCGGAGTGGCCGGCGATAAGCATTGTGCCGGTGGTGCACGTTTAAGACGGCACGGGCCAAACCTCTTCAGGATCGTGATGAATCCACTCCCTGCCGAGGAGTACGTCCAGAAGTGCACGACCGCGTGCGCGGGCTGCACCTCCTCGCTCTCGCTGCGTTATGTCCTGAAAGCGGCCGGCCCCGATACGGTCCTGGTCGTCCCGGCCTGCTGCACGGCCGTGCTCCAGGGGGTGTACCCCGCGACCGCGATGAACGTGAACGTCTATAACATCGCCTTTGCCGCGGCGGCCGCGACCGCCTCCGGGATGGCCGCAGCCTTCCGCCGGTCTGGGAAGAAGACGAACGTGATCTGCTACGCCGGCGACGGCGGCACGGTCGACATCGGGATCCAGGCCCTCTCGGGCGCGCTCGAACGAGGCACGGATTTTCTCTACATCTGCTACGATAACGAGGCCTACGGAAACACGGGCATGCAGCGCTCGGGCTCGACGCCGGTGGGCGCGGTGACGACCACGACGCCCGGCGGCAAGACCGAGACCAAGAAGGACCTGGACCGGATCATCGCAGCCCACGACCTCCCGTACATGGCGACGGCCTGCGCCGCGTATCCCCAGGACCTCTATGCCAAGGTCGAAAAGGCCCTCTCGATCCCCGGCCCGAAGTTCATCCACCTGCTCTCCCCCTGCCCGCCGGGCTGGCGGTACTCGGCCGAGCGCTCGGTCGAGATGGGCAAGCTCGCCGTGAAGACCGGCCTGTGGGTGCTGTACGAGCGCGAGCACGGCCAGCTCCGGATCAACCCGGTCTCGAAGGCCGCGATGAAGCGGCCCGCGCCACTCGACGACTACCTCGGGGCCCAGGGGCGCTTCAGGGGGATCTCGGCCGAGGCGCGGACCGTGCTCCACGCTTCCATGGAGCGGAACCACCGGCGCCTGCTCGCCGAGGAGGCCGGCCAATGCTGACGATCGCGACCGGCAACAAGGCGGTCGCCGCGGCCGCAAGAGAGGCCCGGCCCGGCGTGATCGCCGCGTACCCAATCACGCCCCAGACCGAGATCGTCGAGCAGCTCGCGAGTTACGTGACCGAGAAGTCGCTCGACGCCGACTACATCCCGGTCGAGTCCGAACACTCGGCCATGGCCGCCTGCATCGGGGCGTCGGCGGCCGGCGTGCGGACCTTTACGGCGACCTCGTCCCACGGCCTGCTGTACATGCACGAGATGCTCCACTGGGCGGCCGGCGCCCGGACGCCGGTCGTGATGGCGAACGTGAACCGGGCCCTCGGGCCGGGCTGGAACACCTGGGCCGAGCACACGGATGCCTTCTCCCAGCGCGACACGGGCTGGCTCCAGGTCTTCGTCGGGACCGTGCAGGAGGCCTACGACGCGACCCTCATGGCCTTCCGGATCGCCGAGGACGAGCGCGTCCTTCTGCCGGTGATGGTGAACCTGGACGGCTTCACCCTCTCGCACATCACTCAGTCGCTCGAGACGGTCGAGATCGGCGACTTCATCCCGCCGTTCGTCCTGCCCCACGCGATCGACATCGCCCACCCCCGCGGGTACGGGACCATGACCGGCCCCGAGCACTACTACAAGTTCCGGTGGGACATGGAGCGGTCCATGCGGGCGTCGAAGGAGGTGATCCGCGAGACCGAGGACGAATTCGCCCGCCGCTTCGGCCGGGCGTACGGCCCGACGGAAGAATACCGCTGCGAGGACGCGGACGTGGTCGTGGTCGCGCTGGGCACGCTCGGCAAAGAGGCCGAGGTCGCGGTCGACCTCCTCCGCGAGGAGGGGGTGAAGGCCGGGTCCATGCGCCTGCGCTGGTTCCGGCCATTCCCGGCCCTCGACCTTGCCGGTCGCGATGTCGTGGTGATCGACCGCGACTACTCGTTCGGCTTCGGTGGCGTGGTCGCCCAGTCGATCCGCGCGAAGACGCGGGCCGAGCCCTACTCGGTGATCGCCGGCCTCGGCGGCCAGGAGGTCACCTACAACGACATCGCGCAGTTCGTTAGGCAGCGGGAACCTGGAACGGAGTTCTGGTTCGGGGTGAGCGACTGATGTTCGAGATCCGCATCCATTCGCGCGGCGGCCAGGGGGGCGTGACGGCGGCCAAGCTGATCGCCCAGGCCGCGTTCCGCGATGGCAAGCACGCGACCGCCTTCCCGTTCTACGGGGCCGAGCGGCGCGGGGCGCCCGTGGTCTCGTTCGTCCGAATCAGCGACGAGCCCATCAAGGTCTACTCGCAGATCCGGGAGCCGGACATGGTGATCGTGCTCGACGCCTCGGTCATGGACTCGATCGACGTCCTGGCCGGGCTCAAGGAGGGCGGGGAGGTCCTGATCAACGCGCCCGAACCGCCCGTCCTCGGAAGTCACCCGGTGCACGCGGTCGATCTGACCGGGATCGCGCTCGCCCAGAAGCTCGTGGTCGCGGGCTCGCCGATCCTGAACACGCCCGTGCTCGGCGCGCTCGCGAAGCTCGGGCTCGTCTCGATGGAATCGGCCATCGCCGCCATCACCGAGACGTTCGCCGACCCGCGGAACGTCGAGGTTGCGAAGGCCGCATACGCGGAGGTGCAGGCATGATAGATATCTCGAAGGAACGGCTCGCGATGTCCGTGCCCGGGGAGGGCGCGGCAGGAAAGACGGGGTCCTGGCGGGTCTTCCGGCCCGTCGTGGACCGGGAGACGTGCAACGCCTGCGGCCTCTGCGGTCTCTACTGCCCGGACGGCTGCATCGACGCGGACCTGGACGTCGACCTCGAGTTCTGCAAGGGTTGCGGGATCTGCGCGAACGAGTGCCCCAAGAAGGCCATCTCGATGGTCCGCGAAGTGCGATAAATCCCCCGGGGCGAACGCCGCCGCCATCTTTTTTCCCCGTGCTCAGGGATGCGGGGCTGTTTTTACATGTGGTCGCGGTAATCGCCGGCGGGGACCACGCGTCGCATTCCTCCCCTCCAGCCGTCCTCGCGCTGGTCTCCCTCGTACCGCGGGACGACGTGGGCGTGGCAGTGCATCACGGCCTGGCCCGCGGGTCTCCCGATGTTGACGCCGATGTTGTAGCCGCTGGGGCGATGCCGTTCGCCGATCCAGGCGCGGGCGAGGTCGACGATCTCGAAGAACGTGGCCCGTTCCTCGGGCAAAAGGTCGAAGAAGCTCGCGACGTGCCGGTACGGGATCAGGAGGGTGTGACCGTCGGAGACGGGGTACCGGTCGGCACGGGCGTACCAGACACCGTTCTCGAAGAGCACGTCGGCCGGGTCGGGGTTGCAGAAGATGCAGGGCTCGTCCGTCACAGGGATCAACTCCCTCTCGGGGGGCGCAAGAGAAAAATGTTTGGCGGGGCCGCGCTATGTCTCCACGGACCGACCCGGACACGCCCTTTTCGCAAGCGGACGGCCGGACGGTACCGCCCGATCATGGGCAGCGCGGTCTCTCTCCCTGGTCCGACACCGGGTCCTGGATCCTGCATGGGCGCGGGCGGCGATGCCGAGAAAGCGCGCGACGCGCCCATCGGCCGCCGGGGCCGACTCTCCCCCAGGGTGCGGGAGATAACGGTGTACACTGCCCGTCGCGACGACCATGACCAACTATGATATAGGAGAAGCACGTATTCGGGCCGTATGGTACGAAGCGCGGGATACCAGGTCCGCAGGCCCGTGACCGCGGCCTGGCGATCCCCCGAGGAAGCACAGGAGCTGCTCGGGAAGGCGAGGTCGAGCCTTGCCCTCGCACGGTCGACGGGGCGGGGCGTGATGGTCGAGGACCTCTGCGCGCTCGCCCGCCAGGCGGTCGAACGGGCCGTGCAGGCCGTGCTGGTCGCCGAGGGAGTGGTGCCGCCGGTCGACGGGTCGGTCGGGTCCATGCTCGCAGCGCTCCGGAATGCAGGGGTCGAAGTTCCCGATCGGCTCGGGCGGGCTGCGAACCTCTTCCCCGGCGAGACACCGGGAGAGACGATCCGGATCGAGAAGTACTACGAGGCAGTCCTCGTTGCGACCGAGGTCCTCCGGTTCGCCGAGGAGCGGGTCCGCAGCTGATCTCTCGCCCCCTCCGCTCGGTGCGCCCTGCGTGGGCGCGATGGCGCCGCGAACACCGGGAGTGAACGGCATATCGGATGGGCGGACCCTGGCGGGGGTTCCCTTTTTCTGCGCTGTCGAGTTCTCCTCAGCACGGGCGACGGCTGACTGCCACCTCCAGGCTCCTCCCGGGTTTCCACCTCTGGTGATCCGCACTCAACCCTCCTATCCAGGCACCCGTTCCGACCGCGACAGATGATCTGCAGATGTCCTGTTCCGAATAGAGCGACCGTTTGGGAACTCCGGCCAGAATCTGGTCCGGTCCGGCAGGACAAAGGGGCCTCCCCGCACGAAGCGACGGAGGATCGCCTGCGCGCCCGGACGGACAGGTATTCGTGGGGTTTTCCCCGGCGGACATCGGTGCGAAGGCCTCGGGGGAAGGGAGAAAGGGAAAAAAGGATGGTTGGGGTTACTCTCTGCGGAGGACGAGGGCCGCCACTGCGGCGAGACCGACAAGAGCCACGACCGCACCGAACCCGGATGCCTGGGTCGGGGCGGCGACCGGCGCATCGTTACCAGCCAACAGGGTCGCGGTCGCTCCTGTCGCCTCCCTCGTCGTGATGGTGCCAGAGTTGCCCTCGACACCTGTGGAGATCGAGGTCCCTTCGACGCCCGAGTCGACTACCGCCGGGTTGCTTTCGGCCTGAAAGGTGCTCGTGTCGATCGTGACGGCGGGCATAGCGGCCATCGCTCCTGTCGGGGAAGACAGAGATGGGCCAAGCGGGAGAGAGTCAGTTCCAATCCCGCCGGGCAGCACGAATATACCATCTACGAACCCATCGGCGTCCCGGTCTGGTGTCACATCTGAGAAGCCTGTCCCGGATGGCGTACCCCAGTAGTTCCCGCCGATCAAAGCATTCCCGACGACGTTCTTCCCGGGTCGTGCAGAGAGGTTCCAGGTACCCGAGAACGCGCCGCTCGGAGTCAGTATGTTCGCAGTGTTGTTGAGGTAGTTGTCCACGACCGTCAGATTTTCTGCCGCCGTCAGGTTCAGACCGTAGTACTTGCTCGAGTAGATGCGGTTGGCCCTGATCGTTGTGTTCGTGGCCTTCTCGATCTCGATCCCCTCGTCATTCGCGCCGATGATGTTGGCGAGCAGGGTCACATCCGCGCAGCCCTGCGAGAGGTGGATCCCCGACCCGCGGACGTTATTCGTGACAACGTTGTGTACGACCAGAGTCCGGCTGGTCGCGGTCAGGTTGATCCCGTCGTCGTCGCGATCGATCACACTGCACTCGATCCGGTTGTCACCGCCGCCGACGACTATGATCCCGTCATAGGTATTCGACGAGGTGTTTACGTAGACGAGCCGGCTGTTGGTGACATCGAACAGGCCGATACCGTAGGCGAAGTCGGTCACGGTCACACTCTGGATCGTGACGTTGGAGAGGACGCCGTCGCCGCGTACCCGGATACCGTAGGTACCGTGTCCGTCAACGCCGTCGATGGTGTGGCCGTTCCCATCGATGACCACGTTTGAGACGCGGATGTCGAGCCAGACGGGGGCGGTTGTGTTGTAGACGTCGGTGCCGATCTGGTAGAATCCGGGCTCGGTGATCACGGTCGGAGCGGTGATCACGGTCACAGGACCAGTCGGAGCGGGAATGAGCGGGCAGAGATCGGTGGGGATCGTGACCGTCGGGGTCGGCACGACGGTCGGGGGAGCGGTCGTCCGCAGGCTCGTCGGGACCATGGTATGCGTCACCGTCGGTGTGCTGGTCGCTCCGCCCCCTTCCGGAGTGGTGGGCGTGGGCGTCGCGGTGACGGTCCGTGTTGGCGTCTTTGTCGCCGTCGGCGTCGGGGTCATCGTATCGGTGGCGCCGCCGCCCCCGGGGATGGTGGGTGTTGGCGTCGCGGTGACGGTCCGTGTTGGCGTCTTTGTCGCCGTCGGCGTCGGGGTCATCGTATCGGTGGCGCCGCCGCCGCCCGGAATCGTCGGCGTCGGCGACTTCGTCACCGTGGGAGTGGCGGTCTTCGTCACCGTCGGTGTTTTCGTCACCGTGGGGGTGGCGGTCTTCGTCACCGTCGGTGTCTTCGTTGCCGTCGGTGTAGGTGTCATCGTATCGGTGGCCCCACCACCGCCCGGAACCGTGGGCGTCGGTGATGGGGTTTGAGTCGCCGTCGATGTCGCCGTCTCCGTGACCGTTGGCGTCGCCGTCTCAGTCACTGTCGGTGTCGCTGTCTCCGTGACCGTTGGTGTCGCTGTCTCAGTGACTGTCGGTATCGCTGTCTCAGTGACCGTTGGCGTCGCCGTCTCTGTCACCGTTGGCGTCGGTGTCTCGGTCACCGTTGGCGTCGGTGTCTCGGTCGCCGTCGGTGTGGGCGTCTCTGTCACCGTTGGCGTCGGTGTCTCGGTCGCCGTCGGTGTCGCGGTCACCGTTGATGTGGGCGTCTCTGTCACCGTTGGCGTGGGTGTCGCGGTCACCGTTGGCGTGGGTGTCGCGGTCGCCGTCGGTGTCGCGGTCACCGTTGGTGTGGGCGTCTCTGTCACCGTTGGCGTGGGTGTCGCGGTCGCCGTCGGTGTCGGGGTCACCGTTGGTGTGGGCGTGGGTGTCACTATTACGAGAACGTCGAGGCTGTGTTTGTCGGTGTCCGTGGAGGTGGTACAGCCGTACTCGCCGGTCGCAGTAACTGTGTTCACCAGCGGGTCCGGAGTTGCTGCAACCGTCCAGTCGGCCGTGAAGAGCCACGTCTCGGCGATGTCGAGCTTGCTGTCGTTATTGGCGTCACCGGAGACATATGTCGCCGCGCCGGCAACGTTGTCGACAACCATCACGTTCGAAAGCGGCACCTCACCGGTGTTCGTCACCGTGAAGCTGTAGGTGACCGTGCCGCCGATAGCGGCAAACGGTGGACCGTTTTTGATGACATTGATGCCGGAGCCGAGGATGTCGAGACTGTGCTCGTCATCGTCGGTATACGTCGTACCGCCGTACTCACCGGTCGCCGTAACCGTGTTCACCAGCGGGTCCGGAGTTGCTGCAACCGTCCAGGCCGCCGTGAAGGTCCACGTCTCGGTGACGTCGAGCTTGCTGTCGGTGTTGGTATCGCCGGACTGGTAGGTTGCAGCCCCGGCGACATCATCGACAACCGTCACATTGGACAGCGGGACTTCGCCGGTGTTTGTGACCGTGAAGCTGTAGGTGATCGTGTCGCCAATACCGGCACTCGATGGACCGGTCTTCGTGACGTTGATCCCTGAGCCGAGAACGTCGAGACTGTGTTCGTCGGTGTCCGTGGAGGTGGTACCGCCGT
>CAYWVY010000070.1:0-10325 GCA_964461885.1 uncultured Methanospirillum sp.
CCCGACGACGAGGGTTTCGCCCTCTTCCGCGACGACGGCGAGCCCGTGCTCTTCGGCGGGGCCGACACGCCCGAGAGCGTCCTGGCGACGACATTCCCGTATTCGCCCGCGACACGAGAGGCCCCTTCAGTACTGGGACCGGTCCGCGTCGCGCTCGGCCACCGCCGGCTCTCCATCCTGGACCTCTCGCCGGCCGGCCACCAGCCGATGTGCACCCCCGACCGCCGCTACTGGATCGTCTATAACGGCGAAGTCTACAACTACCGCGAGCTCCGCACCGAGCTCGAGGCCGCCGGCCATACCTTCCACACCGGGACCGACACCGAGGTGCTCCTCCACGCCTATGCCGAGTGGGGGCGCGACTGCCTTAGCCGATTCAACGGAATGTTCGCGCTCGTGCTCTACGACCGTGAGGCCCGGACGGTCTTTGCCGCGCGCGACCGGTTCGGGGTCAAGCCGCTTTACTACTGGTTCTCGCCAGAAGGGTTCCTCGCGTTCGCCTCCGAGATCAAGCAGTTCACGGTGCTCCCGGGCTGGCAGGCGCGCCTGAACCACCAGCGGGCCTTCGACTTCCTCGCCTACTCGCTCCTCGACCACACAAACGAGACCATGTTCGCCGACGTCCGGCAGCTCCGCGGCGGCCAGGCCGTCGAGTTTCAAGTCGACGCCGTTCCGGACCCCCTGCCCGTCTACCGCTGGTACGAGTTCGACCCCGATCGGGCACGGAGGGGGTACGAAGAGGCATGTGCGCGGTTCCGGGAACTCTTCACGGACTCGGTCCGCCTACGCCTCCGGGCCGACGTCCCGCTCGGGTCCTGCCTCTCGGGCGGGCTCGACTCATCATCGATCGTCTGCGTCGCCAACGACCTTCTCGCGGCGGCGGGAAAGGAAGAGGTCCAGCGGACCTTCTCCGCGACCTCGGACGTGAAACGGTTCGACGAGAGCGACTTCATCCGGACCGTGGTCGACGAGCGGGAGATCGAGGCACACTACGTCTGCCCCTCCATCGACGACCTCCTCGCGGAGCTCGACCGGATCATCTGGCACCAGGACGAGCCCTTCGGCTCGACCAGCATCTATGCGCAGTGGTCGGTCTTCCGGCTCGCGGCCGAGACGGGCATGAAGGTCATGCTCGACGGCCAGGGCGCGGACGAGCAGCTCTGCGGCTACCACACCTTCTTCCCGGCCCGGTACGCGGACCTGCTCCGGAGCGGCCGGTGGCTCCGGCTCCGGCGCGAACTGCGACTGGGCGAGAGCCTGTACGGCTATCCCCTGCGGCAGTCGGCGATCGAGATGGCCTTCTTCGCGCTGCCGGACCGGATCCGCCGCCCGATCCAGCACGCCCGCTTCGGCGAGATGCTGGCTCCGGCCTGGATCGACACTAACGTCCTCCGGGCGCCCCAGCGGATCAACGACTACCTGCCGCCGAGCCACGGCACGCGCGGCCTCTCGTACAGCCAGCTCTTCTACAGCAGCCTGCCCATGCTCCTCCACTGGGAGGACCGGTCCTCGATGGCCCACTCGATCGAGAGCCGGGTGCCGTTCCTCGACTACCGGCTCGTCGAGTTCGTGGTCGGCCTCCCCGGCGACCAGAAGCTCGCCGACTGCCGGACCAAGCAGGTGCTCCGCGACGGCATGGCGGGGATCCTGCCCGAGGCCGTGCGCGAGCGCCGGGACAAGATCGGCTTTGCCACGGCCGAGGTCGAGTGGATTCGGAACCAGGACCCCGCGCTCTTCCGCTCGATGGTGGTCTCGGCGATCCAGGGCTCGCACGGCATCCTCAACGACGAGGCGCGCCGACAGCTCGAGGAGGTGATCCGCGGCGAGCGGAATTACACGACCGACTACTTCATCTGGCGCTGGATCTGCTTCGGGCGCTGGCTGACCCTGTTCGGGGTAGCG
This sequence comes from uncultured Methanospirillum sp., assembly GCA_964461885.1. Classification (GTDB taxonomy): domain Archaea; phylum Halobacteriota; class Methanomicrobia; order Methanomicrobiales; family Methanospirillaceae; genus UBA288. Next base: position 1,903 of record CAYWVY010000070.1, read on the forward strand.
ATCGATTAGGCCTTCAGGCTCCGCTCGGTTCGGGATCGAGGCAGGCGTCGACGGCCCCGAGCAGGCGTGGCCTCTGCATCTCCCAGCTGAACTGCTCGGCCGTTCCCCTGAGCGAGTTCCGCTTCATCACATCGAGACGGGAGCGGTCCGATGCCAGGGCGTTGATCTTCTCTGCGATGTCAGTGGGATCCTGCGGATCGAAAAGGACGCCGTTCTCGTACTCCTCCACGACCCTGCGAATCTCGGGCAGGTCTGCCGCGGCGATGGCAAGCCCCCCCATCATGTACTCGAAGAGCTTGTTGGGGGAAGAGTAGTAGTTGTTCAGGCAGGTCGCCTTGTACGGGATGATCCCGATGTCGAAGCCCCTGAGGGACGCGACGAGCTCGGTCATTGGCACGCGGGGCAACAGGACCGCCTTTGGCGACCCGTCGACCGGGCTCGTCGCTCTGGATACCGCCTGCGTGATGTGCAACGGGGGCGAGACCATGCCGCGCAGGAACAGGCTCGCGCCTTCTAGGTTTCGCGAGGCCTCGAGCAGCTCCTCGATGCCCCGATCGGGTGCGTATCCGCCGTGGTAGATCACGCGGACATTTTCACATATCCTCGGTTCGGACTGGGGGGCTTCCTGATACGGAGGACAGTTGAAGATCACCAGGGGCCTCTTGATGCCGTAGCGTCTGGACAGTTCTCCGGCGATGGATGGGTTCACGGTGACCACCAGCTTCGCCCGCCTGATGAAAGTGACTTCGAGTCGGGTGAGCAGGCGCTTGAAGAAAGGATGCGGCGGATTGAACATCTCCACAAAGAGCTCGTGCGAGTCGTAGATGAGCGGGACTCGCCTGACCGTCGCGAGAAGCGCTCCGGCCGGCAGGGTGTCGAGGTCGTTTGCGTACACGGCCGTGGGATGCAGGCGCAGGACCTTGAGAAACCACCGCAGGTTGTTGTTGAGAAAGATCCCCGATTCGATCAGCTGCTTGCGGAGGGAGACTGACACCTCCGACCCGGTGCAGAGCGGGTCATCCCCGGACGCGAGCGCGGTTGGTGCAGTCGTGTCGGGACGGTCACGGAGACTGCCGGCCAGCCTCGAGCTGCGTGTGATGCGAAGCACCTGGACGCCGCGATGCTCCTCGACTCCGGGCCGAGTGGCGTCATCCACGAAACAGACGACCGAGGTCCGGTGGCCATGCTCGGCGAGGGCTGTTGCAGCGCGAAAAACCCGCGGGTCGTCGAGGAATTCATTGGTGACGAGCAGGACGATCCCATCGTTCGTGTCGCCGGCCGGGGATGGTGCATCGGTCATTGCAGGTAAGGGAACGCCGCCAGAGTTTCGGTGGGGTCTCGGATGAGCCCCCATCGTTAATGGTGGTGATAACGGTCAGTATGACAGGAAACCCTCTGGCTCAGCATACGGTTTCCTGACAGACGGGGACAAATTTATCGCGGGTCAGGGGGTAGTCAGACCGTCCTTTATAGTTTAATTCTCAAATCCAGTTAAGAATAGTGGAGGGGCGTCCCTGCGGCGATTTCATCCGACCGCGTTCGCCCCACCGCGTTTGCCGATGTGGATCCTGATTCTCTCCCTGAGCGATCTCGGGCGTGACCCCCGCGTCTACCGCCAGATGCTCTACCTCCGGGAAAGGCGCGCGGCGACCGTCATGGGCCTCGCGGCTCCCGACTTCGATGTCAGCGCGGACGGTCTGGATTACATCCCGATCCGCGGTGTGCGCCTAGTTCTCGATCGTCGAGCCTGCGCCGATGGCCTCGGGCGGGCCCAAGCGGTGGATCTGGCCTTGGGTGGACCGTAGCCCTTTTCGCGGGACAAAGGTAATTGGAAAATAATGACTGCAAGTGAGGATGGACTCGAGCGATACCCGGACGCTGCAGCGCGCGGCGGACCCAAGCGGTCATTCGATTTATCGCATGCTGGAGGCCGGCGAAGTGGAGAGCTGCCCTCAGAGCGATGGGGCAGGGCGTACTACGTGCTCGAGGGCGACGATCTGCAGGGGCTTGAGGAGCGGAGGCAGGCCCCGATGCCCGAACGACATCAACCCGGCGCGAGCATGGGCGAGGCCAACGAAGCGCGGCGCCGCCGGCGGGGGGAGGGCGCCTGATGCGCGAACTGACGGGCCCTGACATTGAGGACCTCGTCGCCCGCCCAGGCGTTCGCAGTATCGGAGTGGAGAGATCCCCGGGATCGACCTGTGGCTTGACAGAGGTGGAGATCCCCAGGCATCCCGATTCCGCATGTTGCCACTCGCCGGCCATCGACATCCCGGGAAAGGGGGCAGCATGAGCCTGGCTGACTTCATCAGGATACACATCCTACAACCGCGTACCCCCTCGATCAATCGCCAGCGGCCCGGCGCGACGATCGAGATCGGTGAGCGAACATACGTATCATGCGGCGCGTCGATCGCCTGCGCTGACCGCGTCACGATCGGCTCTGACGTTCTGATCGCGTCGGGGGTCGTGATCGTGGACAACGACGGCCACTCGACTGACTGGGAGCATCGGAAGGACGACGCCGGGACCATCGGCGCGGTGTGCGATTGGAACCATGTGCACGTGGCAGCGGTGACCATCGGCGACAAGGCATGGATCGGCACGAACGCGATAATCCTCAAGGGTGTCACCATTGGCGAAGGCGCGATCGTCGGCGCCGGCTCGGTCGTCACGCGGGACGTTCCACCGTGGACTGTCGCGGCGGGCAACCCGGCACGGGTGATACGGGAGCTGCCGCGATGACGCGGCCGAGTTCGCCCTGCCCTACATCGGCGACGAGATCGGATGCGGCTGGCGGCTCGAGAAGGCCGCGGCTGAATGAGAAGAAGCTGCCCGTCCGGGCGCCGTGCGGGTCGCGATGATTTCATACGTACGGCAGCCAGGAGTTCCGGTGGTTCTTGAATGAGTCTCCATCGTTTACGATGGCCGCAACGGTCAACATGACTGGAGATCCCCCTAACTCAGCCGATGGTTGCCTGACCGATTGGACTATTGCTAAGGCGATGCCGGGAGTGTTCAGGCCGTTCTTTATAGTTTAATTCTCAAATCCAGTTAAGAATAGTGGAGGCGCGTCCCTGCGGCGTCCTCGGCCAAATACGTCCGCCCCACCGTGTCCGTCAATGAGGATCCTGATAATCTCCCTGAGTGATCTTAAGCGTGACCCGCGCGTCTACCGGCAGCTGCTCTACCTCCGGGAACGGCACGCGGTGACCGTCATGGGCCTCACGGACCCCGCTATCGACGGCGTCGAGTACATCGCGGTCCCGCTCGTGAACCGCCCCGTCGCCCGTGGTGCCGTCGGCCTCTGCCACCTCCTCCGCCGGCACGCCACCATCGCGCGCCTGTCCCCCACGATCCTCCAGCCTTTCCAGGGCCGGCTCCGGCACCGGGAGTTCGACGCGATCGTCGCGAACGACTTCGACACGCTCTCGTTCGCCTTCGCCGTGAAAGGGAGCGCAAAGGTCGTGCTCGACGCGACCGAGTACGGCCCGCGGGAGTTCGAGGACGTCCTCTCCTGGCGCCTGATCCACCAGCCGTACGTCAGGTACCTCTGCCAGGAATATCTCCCGCGCTGCGACCTGGCGCTGACCGTCTGCGACGGGCTCGCGGACGAGTACGAGCGTGAGTTCGGCGTCCGGCCCGAGGTGATCTTCAACTCGTGCGAGTACCACGAGCTGGCGCCGTCTCCGGTCGATCCTGCCCGCGTCCGCCTGGTCCATCACGGCGCGGCCATCCCTTCGCGTCGGATCGAGGCGATGATCGAGATGATGGACCACGTGGGCGACCGTTTCACCCTGGACCTGATGCTCGTCGAGGGGGCCGGCGAGGCCCGGTACTACCGGCACCTCGAGGAGCTCAGCTCATCGCGGCCGAACGTCGCGATGATCCCGCCCGTGCCCATGACCGGGATCGTCCCGGCGATCAACCCGTACGACATCGGTCTCTTCCTTCTCGAGCCGACGAATTTCAACTACCGGTACGCGCTGCCGAACAAGATCTTCGAGTTCGTCCAGGCCCGGCTCGCGGTCGCGATCGGCCCCTCGCCCGAGATGGCCCGGCTGGTCCGGCAGTTCGGCTGCGGCGTGGTCGCGGACTCCTTCTTGCCGCAGGACCTCGCGGCGCGCCTCAACGCGCTCACGCCGGACGAGATCGTGGCCATGAAGCGGAACGCGGCGGCAGCGGCCGGTCCGCTCGCCCACGAGGAGACCATGCAGCGGTTCGACCGCCTGCTGTCCGAGGTCTGCCCGTGACGGAGCGCGAACCATGAAGAACGCCCTTTTGGTCGCGTACGAGTACCCCCCGATCGGCGGCATCGGGATCATCCGGTCGCTCAAGTTCTCGAAGTACCTTTCGGCCTTCGGCTGGCACCCCCACGTCCTCTCCGTGCGGAACCCCGACCGGTTCTACAGCACGCTGACCCACGAGCCGGTCCCGGACGGCGTCACGGTCCACCGCTCCTGGAACGTCGCCAACAACCTCTCGGTCGTCGAGGGGGCCCTCCGCCGCCTCGGGGTCCAGTCCAGGCTGATCGTCCCCGACGCGTACGTCGGCTGGATCCCGGACACGGTCCGGGCGGGCCGGCGGATCATCCGCGACCACGAGATCGACATGGTCTATGTCAGCGTCTCGCCGTTCTCGGCCTGCCGGATCGGCACGCGCCTCAAGGAGACGACCGGCCTTCCGCTCGTGATCGACTTCCGGGACGCCTGGACGCTCGCGCCGAACCCGATCGCCTACGTCCACCCGGCCCTCCGCCGGAAGAACGAGCGACTCGAGGAGGAGGCGTTCCGGGCCGCGGACCGTATCGTGACCGCGACCGAGGGGATCGCCGAGCAGTACGCGGAGAAGTACCCGTTCGCCGCAAAGAAACTGGTCCCGATCCTGAACGGCTTCGACTGCGACGACCTCCCGCGCCGGGTCGAGCCGTTTTCGAAGTTCACGATCGCCTACACCGGGTTCTTCTACGGGGCGCAGTCGCCCGAGACGTTCGCGAGGGCCCTCGGCCGGATCGTCCGCGAGGGGCTCATCCCTGCCGACGAGATCGAGTTCCTCTGGGCCGGGCGCGACGCCCCCTGGGTGCGCGAGATGCTCGCGCGCGAGGGGGCCGGACCCGTCGTCCGGTACGTCGGGCTCGTGCCCAAGGCCGAGGCGGACGCCATCCTCGCCCGCTCCCATCTCCTCTTCTTCCTGCTCGGCGAGAACGAGCACGTGAGCCAGACGCGGATCCTGACGGGCAAGATCTTTCCGTACCTCGCCTCGGGCCGGCCGATCCTGGCCATCGCCCCTCCGGGCGATGCGCGCAACCTGATCGAGGCGTATGCAGGGGAGTCCGTAATCCTCGGGAACAGGGACGTCGACGGGGTCGTTCAAGCGATCCTCGACGCCTTCGCCCGGTGGAAGGCCGGCGACCTCCCGATCGAAGCCGGGCCGCGCACAGTGGAGTTCCGGCGGCGGTACAACTATCGCGTGCGCACGGGCGAGCTCGCCGCCGTCTTCGACGAGGTGTCGGCGAGAAGTCGGGTATAGACTTCAAGGAGGCGCACCCCGATAGCCTCCCACGAGAACTGCCGGCCGTACTTACGGATCTGGTCGATGTCCCATGCCCTGTCGAGGCCCGCGAGGATCGCGTCTGCGAGCCCGACCGGGTCGGCCGGGTCGACGAGCAGGCCGTAGTCGTCGGAGTCGATGATCTCGGGGATGCCGCCGACACGGGTGCCGACGAACGGCCGGGCACACCCCAGGGCCTCGAACATCACGGTCGGGTTCCCCTCGTTCAGGCTCGACATCACGAAGAGATCGGCCGCGTTCATCCAGATCGGGACGAGCGCATCCTCGACGAACCCGAGGAGCCGTACACGGTCCGAGAGGCCGAGCCCGTCAATCCGGCCCTGCAGCTCCTCGCGGAGCGGGCCGCTGCCGCCGATGCAGCAGAGAACGTCGTCCCGGGCGTCGACCACGCGGCGCATGGCCTCGACGAGGTGCGCGAACCCCTTCTGTTCGACCAGGTACCCGAGGGAGAAGAGGACCTTCGCATCGATCGGGAGGCCGAGCCGCCGCCGGCAGTCGTCGCGGTCCAGGGGCTGGAACTCGGGCGGGTAGCCGTTCGGGATCGAGAGGACGTGCGGGTTGTGCCGCTCGAGAAGCGGGACGTCGCGCCGGTTCACGCGGACGATCGCGTCCTGCGCCTGCCAGGCCGCGACCACGAGGGGATGCGCCGTCGCCGCCTCCTCGGCCAGCCAGCCCGAGTCCTCGTGGACCGTGAGCACGCTCGGGACGCCGTACGTCTCCTTGAGGCGGCGGGCGATGTGGCCGGACGGCCAGGTGAAGTGGGCGTGGACGAGATCGAACCGGATCCCCTTCGAGCGGATCAGCCGCTCGACGGCGCGGACGCGGAGGTCGAGGTAGGGCTTTGTCCACTCGAGCAGGGGGAGGCGGAGACGGCGCGGGACAAAGAGGGCGCGGGGGAAGTACACCTCGACGTTGCCGTAGCGGTAGTCGCGGCAGAACCGATCGCTCGCGACGCGTCTCCCGCTGAGCGGGACGGGCGCGATCACGATCACGCGGCCGAAGGCCTTCCGAATCGGTTCGAGCTGGTGCTTGACGAAGATCCCGCCGATGTACCGATTCGCCTCGTCGGGAAAGTCCGGAGCGATCACGAGCAGGGTCCGGCCGCCGAGCGCCCCCGATTCCGCCGCGTCCGCCCCGTCCATTCCCGTCTCCTCAGCGTGCGAGCACCAGCAGCGAGTAGCCGCCGAAGAGCCGAACGGCGAGGTCGGGGGCGACCGGGTAGACCATCCGCCGGCCCACGTTCGCGAGCGAGTCTTTCCAGCCGTACGCGTGCGGCAGGGTGTACCCGGGTGTATAGCAGGTGTCGAGCACCTCGTAGCCGCAGTCGGCGAGGAGGGCGAGGGCGAGTTCTTTCGTGAAGGAGTGGACGTGCCCGCTCTTCTGCCGCTGCGAGAGGAGGAAGCCCCGGTAGACCATCGAGAGCGCGAAGAGTTCGAGCGGGATGTGAAAGACCGCATGGTCCGCGCGCCCCTTCAGGCCCCGTAGGAAGCCGAAGCAGTCCTCGACGTGCTCGACCACGTCGATGCAGAGCAGCAGGTCGAACAAGACCGAGGGGTCCTCGGCACGGAGGTCGGCGAGGCGGAATTCCAGGCCTGGGGCCTCGCGCCTGAGGCAGAGCTCGTGCGCCTGCGGCGAGACCTCGTACCCCGTGAAGGTCGCGCCGGGCATCCGGCCCCGGAGCTCCGAAATGACGCCGCCCGCGCCGCACCCGACCTCGCCCACGCGCTCCGGGCGGAGCCCGTTGCGTTCGAGCAGCGCATGGATCCACGCCGCCTTCAGCGGCGCGTCCTCCTCGTGCCAGCCCGGGTTCGCCGCGAGGTATGCACCGTCGCGATAGCGGTCGCCGACCTCCACTCTTACAGCACCCCCATCTCGGTCAGCCGTGCCGGCAGGTACTCCTTGGTTACGAAGTCGAGGCCACGGGCCGCGAAGGCCTGCTGCTCGGTCTTCAGGCCGAGCTCGAGCTGCCGCTTGATCTGGTAGCGCCAGTACTCCGTGTCAAAGCGCGGGTCGGTCAGCTCGGACTTCAGGGCCTGCACGTCCTTGTCCGTCAGCTTGTCCGACGGCAGGTTGTAGTCCGCGATGTCGCTCGGCTGGACGCCGATGAACTGCGCGCGCGGCGTCGCGAGCAGCTCGGACATGTGCGCGCTCTTGATCGAGCCGTACGCCACCGAGGCGTAGATCCGGTACGACCAGGGGTCGCCGTCCGTGAAGACCGTCACCGGGAGATCGAACTTGTCGCTGAGCATGTGGAGCACGCGCCGCGTCGAGCGCGCAGGCTGGCCCTTCAGGTGGACCAGGATCGCGTCGTGCTCTTCGTCGAAGCCGTTCTCCTGCAGCCGCGCGTACATACCGCCGGTCTCGATCGCGATCACCATCTTCGCGTCGTGCTCGACGAGCTCGAGCCCCTCGACGTTGTTCGGGATCCCGTACCCGGCCTCGCCCACGTCGTCCCGGCAGTGGATCTCCTTGACCCCGCGCCGGGTCGTCTCCCGGATCCGGAGCGGCCCGAAGACCGTCGCGCCGTCCTCCTCGGGCCGGAGATGAAAGGCCTCGCGCTGGAGCGAGGTCAGGATCTCCAGGTCCTCGATCAGGTAGTTCGACTCGTCCTGCGCGCCGAACTTGGCGCGCTTCCAGCCCTCCGAGATGTAGTAGAGCTCTCTGAGGGTCGAGGACCGGTTCTCGGCGAGCTGCTGCTTCAGGAAGCCGATCACGAAGGCCATCTTGAGCAGGTGGAGCGCGGACTTGGCCGTGTGGGCCGACCGGAGGCTCTCCTTCTCGCCGTACTTCCAGACCTCGGACTCGTCGTCGAACTCGATGTTCTGCTTGGTCCGGGTCGGGAGCGCGATCGA
>CAYWVY010000071.1:0-9641 GCA_964461885.1 uncultured Methanospirillum sp.
CGTCGGCGGGAGGGGAGCGGGCCGTGCGGCCGCGGTGAGCGCCACCAGGAGGAGGTCGATCGCGGGCCCGGCGAGGAAGCCCCCAATGACCGGCCCCGCAACGGCGCCGACCGGGACTGCTCCGGCCAGCAACCCGAAGGCGCCGAGGCGTGCGTCCCTGCCACGCGGGTCATGATCATCACGCCCCCGATTGCCTGGAGCATGGCCGCGCCCCGACCCCCTGGACAAGGCGGAACCCGATCAGGAGCCCGATGCCCCGGGGCCAGGGTGCGGAGGAGCGATGCGGCCGTAAAGACCCCGGATTCCGCGAGGTAGACCCGGCGAAAGCCGTGCCGGTCCGCGAGGGCGATCCGGTAGGCGAGGCCCACCCAGCTGACGGCCGAGAGCGTGGTCCCGAACTCCTCGGCAAGATGGGGGAGGGAGACGTTCACGATGGAGGCGTCGAGCAAGCCCATGAAGGCCGCGAGCGCGACCAGAAAAGTCAGGAGGCGCGGGCTGCTCGCGCCCTCCGCCGACGCCTCCGCCATGACAGGTCATGGGGAGACCGGCTACTTGGAGCGAGCGCCTACGCGGTCGCGGCGTCCTCGGCCTTTGCCTCCTCCCGGGACATGACCTTCAGCTCGCACCCGCGGTCGCCCGCGCAGGCCGCCTTCACGTAGCGGAGGGTGAAGGCCGGGTTCAGGGCCTCGATCAGGGGGATCGTGAACGCGAGGCAGCGGTCCGGGAGGAGGCCGTGGTCGATATCGAGCAGGTCCGCCTCCTCCGAGAACGGGCAGCGCCGGACGCGGAGGGAGGCCCGCTCCCCCGCATCGACGAGCGGCTCGAACTGAAAGTCCCGGCCGAAGAGGGCCGTGCCAAGGACCGAGAGGGTGGACGCGAGCTCCCCCGCGGTCGAGCGCGGCAGGCGGAACGCGTCGGCAAGGTCTTTCGCCTCGCGCGCCATCTCGATCCAGATCGCGTGCTCGCGCTGGTCGTAGTCATCGCCGACGGCCGACCGGTAGGTGATGTCGTAGAGGAGCGGGAGCTTGGCGAGCAGGCGCGAGCAGACCTGCCAGCGCGTGGCCTCGGGGATCGTGTCGAGGGGGCTGGGGGTCACGGCAGCTCCTCCGTGCGGAGCGGGGTGATCGATATCGTCTGCATCTGGATCCCTCTCGCGAGAGAGGGAAAAAAGGTTACGGGAGATCCGGCCCGGGATTCAGGCCCCGCAGAGCTTCAGAAGCCCCGCGATGTCCCCCTTGGCGAGGCTGATCTTCGTGGACGCGCACTCTACACCGTAGCCGTACATGGCCAGCCCGGTGTCGCGGGGTCCGTAGAGATCGGCAAGTCCGCAGACATGGCCGGCCTCGCGGGCGGCGATATTCCGGATATCGTCCGCGGCGGACCCGGGCGAGAAGGCCGGCAGTTCGCCGTCGGGATCGATGCCCCATGCCAGGTCATCGTTCCTCTGGATCTCGGCCTCGACGATCGCCTTCGTGGAGCGGGTGTACCAGGCGGTGGTCTTCGTGATGACCATCGCGTCCGTCATCGGGCCCCAGAAGACGAGGTTCTCCCCGTTCCGCAGAGCCGTGCGCTCGCTCGTGGGCGACTCCCCGTACCGGAAGAGATCGCAGGATGTCGCCGTGTCCCACGTCGAAAAAGAGGCCGTGACGCTCGCCGTCACGGCATCGTCGTACTGCCCGTCCAGGTCGTCGTTCGCGGGATCGACGTGATAATCGGCCGGGAACGACTTTCACTTCATGCCGAGGAGCTTGAAGGACACGGCGTCCAGGACCGGCGCGGGCTTCGCGGCAACGCCGTCCCTGTAATGGATCAGGATTACCTTATGCCACCGGCTCCTTGACGGGCTTCATCGCGCCGGCTCCGCCGGCGAGGAGCAGGGCCGCGATCAGGATCGCTGCGATACGCCACGTGTTCATGCGGTTCATCAACTCCGCTGATGCTCCTGCATTCGCGCGGCCCGGATTAAAGGCGATGAAATTTGAATCGCCCGATGCCCGCGGGCGCGGGAACGAGCGGGCGGCCCGGGCAGAGCAGAGAAGAAGGGCGAAGGGAGGTTACCGCGTGAGCCGCAGCACATCCTCGATCGAGTCGACGTACTCGATCCGGATCCCGACATCGGACTCAAGGTACTCCTTCGCGTCGACCTGCTCGGGAACCCGCTGCACCACGGTGTAGCCATAGTAGTCGCGGGTGCGTTCCGTGTACCGGACCAGCTCGCTGTTCGCGCGCGGCAAAAGGAAGAGAGTCTTGCCCGCCTCCTTCGCGGCCTTCGCCTTGTCCACCACGCCGCCGATCGCCCCGACGGAGCCGTCCTGGTGGATGGTGCCCGTCAGGATCACGTCCGGTCGGGGCTGGCTCCCCTCGATTGCCGAGATCATCAAAAGCGTCATCAGGGCACCGGCCGAACCGCCGTCGACGGCCGGGACTTTGTCCTCGGCCACGATCGAGACGATCACGTCCGAGGACGAGAGGTTGCGGCCGGTCCTCTTCTGCGCGACATAGACGGCCGTGTTGGCCGCGTCCTGGAAGACCTCGCCCATCAGGGGGGTCGTGTTGACCAGGATCCGGCCCCGCCCGGGGACGATCTCCACTGTCACGTGCAGGAGGGATCCCTCCTGCTGGATCCGCTCCGTCACGAACGGCCCGTCCCGCTCGTAGACCGAGCGCTGCAGCACGGCCGGCGCGTCGAGCGAGGCCGACCCCTCGATCGTGCCTCCCCCGTTCGCGCCCACCACGGAGCAGGTGTCGTTGCCGAACTGCGATCGGTAGAACGCGAGCTGATTCTCGAAGCTCGAGAGCGAAAGGTTCTGCTGGTCGAGCTGTTCGCGGAGCTCGGCGTTCTTCTCCTCGAGCGCGTCAATCCGGGTCAGCAGCTGCTGCTCGCTTCCGTTCGTCGAGGCGGACTGCGGGATGCTGCAGCACCCGCTCACCACGAGCGCGACGACGAGAACGATGACGGGGAGCACGGTTCTGGTCACATCGATCACGTTCCCGCTCTTCGACAATAAGGGTTGCCCGTTCAGGCGTACCCGCTGATATCGTAGTTGATCTCGGTCGACTTCTTGACGCACTCCTCGCCGAGGACAACGAACTCCTCGACCTGGCGTTTGATCGCGGCCGGCGAGAGCGCCCCGACGAGCTCCTGGACGGGCCTGCCGTGGCAGAAGAAGGTGAGCGTCGGGGTGCCGCGGACGCCGTAGCGCTCGGTTGTCCAGGGGTTCGCGACGACGTCCATGATGACAAACCGGACCCGGCCGCGGAAGTCCCGGGCGAAGTCATCGACCAGGGGCATCAGTGTCGTGCAGTGCGGGCAGGCGGCCGAGACGAAGACGACGACGGTCGGCTCGGAGCTCTTCTCGACCTCGGACTCGAAGTCGCGGTCCGTGACCTCGCGCACGGAGGTCTCTGTCGGCGTGGTCCCGGTCATGGTCTTACGGCGGGGAGTATGCCCCCACGGCATATATCGTTACCCGATCAGGCGGCGGACGAGAGGGCGGTCGACCGTGATCGCGTCCGCCGGGCAGAGCTCCTGGCAGCAGAAGCACCGGATGCAGTCGGCGTGCCGGATCCGCGGGACGCCGTCCGTGACCTCGATCGCACCGGGAGGGCAGTTCTCGGAGCAGGCCCCGCACCGGCGGCATCGCCCGGGATCGATGCGGGGGCGGACCGCGAAGAGCCGGTTCACGGCCGCGAGGATCGGGGCCGGGACGCGCGTGAGCGCGTGGGCCGCCGGGCGTTTGAAGCCGGGCGGCCGGGCCTCGTCAACGGGGACCCCCAGGAGGTCGAGCCCGGTTGCGGCGTTCGGGCCGATGCCGCGCTCGGCGGCCCCGGCGATCGTCGGGACCTCCAGCGGGTCGATGCCCATCAGCAGGGCCTCGACATAGTCGAGGTCGGGCGCGTGGGGAGCCGCGAGCAGGAGCCCGACCTCGCGCGGCGTCCCGTTCGAGGGGCCGTTCCCCTCCATCCCGAGCACGGCGTCCATCACCGAGAGGACGGGCGGCCTGGCCGTGTAGAGGTCAAGCAGGAGCCCGGCGAACCGGCGCGGGTCCTGGCCGGTGCTGAGGTGGTACTCGGCCTTCGCCACGCCGGGGATGTAGCCGAAGCAGTTCTTGACCGCGCCCGTCACGAGGGTGAGCTGGTGGGTCTTGAACTTCGAGAGCGAGACGATCGCGTCTGCGTCGGTGACCGCGCCGGCCACGCGGAACCGCTTGTAGACCTGCCCCGACGGCGACGGCAACTCGGCTGTCGGTTCGTCGAAGAAGACGGCCTCGACCCCGCACTCCTCGAGGACGGGCGCGAGGCCCGTGCGGCGGAGGAGGGCCGCGTAGTTCGCGGGCGTGTTCCGGCCGCCGGGCGAGTCGCCGAGGACGGGCTCGCCGCCGGCGTCCTGCACGGCCCGGAGGGCGGCCCGGACCACGGCGGGGTGGGTCGTGACCGCCTTCTCGGGCTCGCGGCTCGCGAGCAGGTTCGGCTTGACCAGCACCCGGTCACCGGGCCGAACAAACGCGGTCATCCCGCCGAGGGGCGCGAGGACATCCGCGAGGGCCGCCTCGACCCGGCCGGGGTCGTAGTCGGGGCAGCGTGCGATCGAGACGGAGCGGCTCACGTGCATCTCCGCACGGCCGTGAGATCGGGACGGACCTCGAGCCGGCAGACGCCGTCCATGAAGACCCGGACCGTGCCGCCGCTCTCGGAGATGACCACCGAGACGACCGGGAGGAGGAGTGTGACCGCGGCCGCGGCGCGGTGCCGGCCGCCCAGGCCGTTCGCAAGCGAGACCGACTTCGAGTCCACGTCGAGGTACCGGCCGGCCGCGAGCACCGCTCCCGAGGCGTCGATCACGAACATCCCGTCGAGCTGGGCGAACTCTTTGACCGACTCCCAGTTCCCGCGGTCCATGATCGTCGTGATCTCGGGGGGGTGGCCGAGGTACGGGTTCAGGACCAGCTGGTGCGAGATCGAGAGGATGGCGTCGCCGTCGCCGATGATGAAGGCGGTCCCGAGGGGCCTGCCCTCGCGCCCCTCGCGCCCGATCTCGAGGGCGAGCCTGAGCGCGGTTGCCATCACCCGCCGCGGGACGACAGCCTCGAACTGCTCCAGGTCAAAGCGGGACCGGACCTCGTCGAGCCGGAGCGCGACCAGCCCGTCGAGAAAGACCCCAACCACGACCCCGCAGTCGTCCGACGAGAGCGCCAGCGGGCCTGCGGCGGTCCCGAGCCGGTCGAGGAGGATGGCGCGGAGCTCGCCGGCGGTCCCCGGAAGCGTGGCGGCGGGCCCGACGTTCGCGGCGCTGAAGACCGGGACCGGGGGGTCGCGGGCATCCGCGTCCACGAACGAGATCACGGCGCACGCCCCGAGGCCCCCGGCCAGCCGGATGCCCGCCTCGAGCATCAGCTCGTCCCGGCTCATAGGAACTGCCGGACCAGCGCGGGGATCTCGGACGGCCGGGATGCGACTGCGACGCCCATCGCCTCGAGCGCCCGGATCTTGGAGCGGGCGTCGCCCTCCCCGCCCTCGACGATCGCGCCCGCGTGGCCCATCCGCTTGTCCGGCGGGGCCGAGACGCCCGCGACGTACGCGACGAGCGAAAGCGAGGTCGAGGCCGCCCCCTCCTGCTCGAGGGCTCCGCCGACCTCGCCGACGAGCACGACGGCCTTCGTGGCCGGGTCGGCTTCGAACCGGGCGAAGACGTCCGAAAAGGTCGAGCCGATAACCGGGTCCCCGCCGATCCCGACCACGGTCGACTGGCCGATCCCGGCCCGGGTCAGCTCGTCCACGATCTCGTACGTGAGCGTGCCCGAGCGCGAGACGACCCCGACGGGGCCGGGAATCGCGAGCTGGGCCGGCATGATCCCGAGCTTCGCCCCCCCCGGCGAGAGGAGGCCGGGGCAGTTCGGCCCGATCACGGTCGTGCCGCAGAGCCGCGCGTAGCCGAGGGCCTTCATCGTGTCGTGCACGGGGATGTGCTCCGTGATCGCGACCGCGAGCTCGAGGCCGTTTCCGGCCGACTCCATGATCGAGTCGCCTGCGGCCGAGGCCGGGACGAAGATGACGGAGGCGGTCGCGTCGTGCTCCTTGAGCGCGGCCCGGATGCTGTCGTAGACCGGGACCCCGGCGGCTTCCTGGCCCCCCTTGCCGGGCGTGACGCCTGCGACCACGCCGACGCCGCCCACCTGGGCCGCGTACTCGTTCATGAGCCGGATGTGAAAGAGCCCCTGCCGCCCGGTGGCACCGGCCACGATCACGCCCGTGGTCCTGTCCGCGAGGATCATGGCCGGGCCTCCGCCGCGGCCGAGACGGCCGCGTCCATGGAGCCGTACATCTCGTAGCCGTGCGCCTCGAGCAGGGCGCAGCCCTCCGCCTCGTTCGTGCCGGCCATCCGGACGATGATCCGCTGGGAGACGCCTGCCTCGACGATCCCCTGCGCCACCTCGTCGCAGCGGGTGATCCCGCCGAGCAGGTTCACGATGATGACCCGGACGCCGGGCGAGGACGCGAGAAGCCGGACCGCGTGCGCGACCCGTTCACGGTCCGCGCCGCCGCCGACGTCGAGGAAGTTGGCCGCACGAAGATCGTAGTGCTCGAGCAGGTCGAGCGTGGCCATGGTGAGGCCCGCGCCGTTGCCGACCACGCCCACGTCCCCGTCGAGCTCGACGTACGAGAAGCCGTGCTTCTCGGCCTCGCGCTCGCGCTCGGAGAGGTCCCGGTTCTGCTGGATCCCCTGCCGGGCGAGCGCGTTGTCGTCGACGATCATCTTCGCGTCGGCCGCGACGGCCCGCCCGTCATCGAGGACGACAAGCGGGTTGATCTCGGCGAGCAGCGCGTCGTTCGCGAGGAAGGCCCGGTAGAGCGCGCTCACCACGGGCCCGAGGGCCTTCGGCGCCCTCCCGACAAGGTCGCGGATCGCGAACGCCGGCAGGGCCGTCATCAGGGCTGGCACCTGGACCCGCCGGATGGCCTCGGGGTCGGTCCGGGCCGTCTCCTCGATCTCGACCCCGCCGGCCTCGGTGAAGAGGACCACGGGCTGCCGCGTCGAGCGATCGACCAGGACCGCGCAGTAATACTCGTGGGCGATCGAAAGCTTCTCCTCGACCAGTATCTCCGTGACCGGGAGCCCCTTGATCGTCTTTGCGAAGAGCTCCTCCGCCCGTTCGGGCGCCTCGGACGCCGGGCAGATCACGACCCCGCCGGCCTTGCCGCGGCCACCGACGTCGACCTGGGCCTTCAGCACGACCTCGTCCCCGAACTCGGCCAGGTCGCCGAGCTCGTCACCCTGCCGAACCAGTCGTCCCCGCGGCACCGGGATCCCCGCCTCGGCGAAGACCCGCTTTCCCTCGTATTCACGCAGCTTCATGGATTGCCTCCTCGCCGAGCGCGTACCCCTGCCGGAGCGCCCGGAGGTTCAGGTCCTCGGTCCCCTTCGGCACCTGGTCGAGCACGGCCTTCTCGATCGCCTCGCGCGAGACGACCCCTGTCGCCGCAACGAGCGCCCCGAGCATCACGATGTTCGCGACGATCACCTTCTTCAGAACGGTCCGCGCGTCGTCCGTGGCCGGCACCTCGAGGTACCGGCAGGCCGGGCGCGAGTGGACGAGCCCCTTATCGAGCAGCATCACCGCGTCGGGCCGCGGCCCGGCCCCGTACTTCTCGAACCCCTCCTGGCTCATGATCACGTAGAGGTCGGGGTCCGTGACCTTGGGATAGAGGATCGGCGCGTCGTCGATCACCACCGCGGCCATGGAGGCCCCGCCCCGGGCCTCGGGGCCGTAGACCTGGGTCTGGACCGCGTACTTCCCGTCGTACATCACGGCCGCACGCCCGAGGACGACGGCCGCGAGCATGATCCCCTGGCCCCCGAAGCCCGAGAGCCGGATCTCGCGCCTCACGGCGCCACCCCCATGGCCGGGTTCGAACGGCGCACGAACTCGCCGACCACGATCGCGTCGGCGGGCACGGGCTTCCCCGCCTCGACCAGCCGGTCGTACTTCGCCTTCAGCATCGACTTCGTGCGGAACTGCTCGAGCTGGTCGGTCGGCTCGCGGACCCGGTTCTTCCGGCCGTAGTTGGTGGGACAGCCAGCCCGGACCTCGATGAACGAGAGCCCGGGCGTCTCGAGCCCGGCCTTCACGGCCTTCTCGAGCTCGCGGACGTGGTACGAGGTCCAGCGGGCCACGTAGTTCGCGCCGGCCGCCACCGCGAGGGCCGCGAGGTCGAACGCGGGCTCGGCGGCGCCGTACGGGGTCGTGGTCGAGAGCGCGCCGCGGGGCGTCGTGGGCGAGCCCTGCCCGCCGGTCATGCCGTAGATCAGGTTGTTCATGCAGACGACCGTGAGGTCGATGTTCCGGCGGCAGGCGTGGATGAAGTGGTTGCCGCCGATCGCCGCGAGGTCGCCGTCGCCCGTGAAGACCACGACGTTGAGGGACGGGTCCGCGAGCTTCACCCCGGTGGCAAACGCGAGCGCCCGCCCGTGGGTGGTGTGGAGCGAGTCCACCCCCACGTACCCGGCCGCACGCGAGGAGCAGCCGATCCCACCGACCACGACCGTCCGGTCGAGCTCCCAGCCCATCGAGTCGACCGCGCCCATGGTGCAGTTCAGGATCGTGCCGTTCGAGCAGCCGCTGCACCAGATGTGGGGCAGGCGGTCCGCGCGGAGCCAGTCCTCGAAGGTCATCGGCTTCGCACCTCCTCGAGGACCCGCGCGAGCTCGGCCGGCGTGTGGAGCTCCCCGCCGATCTTCGGCGCGGAGACCACGGGCCGATCCGTGTGCCGCTCGACCTCGCTCGCGATCTGCCCGAGGTTCTGCTCGGGCACGACAAAGACCGCCGCGTCCGGAAACTCGGCGAGCGCGTGGTCGGGGAACGGCCAGACCAGGCGGAGGCGGAGCACGCCGATCCGCTCGTCGGGCCGGTTGGCCACGAGCTGCGCGACGGCGCGGGAGGGGGCGCCGTAGCAGACGAAGACGACCTCCGCGCCGGGGTTCACGACCTCGTAGTCCGCGATCTCGCGGCGGGCGCCCTCGACCTTCCGGACCAGCCGCTCGACCAGGGCCGTGTGCGCCTCCGCGTCGGTCGTAACCGGGTAGCCGCGCTCGTCGTGGGTCAGGCCCGTGACGTGGACCCGGTGGCCCTTCCCGAAGGTCGGGAAGCCCGGCACGAGGCCGGGGCCGGCCGCGAAGGGCGGCGTCCCGGGCTCGAGCTCGGTCCGGTCCACGACCTCGACCGCGTCGGGGAGATCGATCCGCTCGCGCATGTGCCCAATGTGCTCGTCGGCCATCAAAAACGCCGGGCAGCGGAGCCGCTCGGAGAGGTTGAAGGCCTTCACCGTCAGGTCGTACATCTCCTGGACCGAGTTCGGGGCGAGCGCGATTATTCCAATATCGCCGTGCGAGCCGTACCGGCACTGGAGCATGTCGCCCTGGGCCGACATCGTCGGCTGGCCCGTGGACGGCCCGCCGCGCTGGATGTTCACGACCACGAGCGGGGTCTCGGTCATCACGGCGAAGCCGAGGTTCTCCATCATCAGGGAAAAGCCCGGCCCCGAGGTCGCGGTCATGGCCTTCTTTCCGGTCCAGGACGCCCCGATCACGGCCGCGATCGAGGCGATCTCGTCCTCCATCTGGACGAAGACGCCGCCCACTTTCG
>CAYWVY010000072.1:0-9469 GCA_964461885.1 uncultured Methanospirillum sp.
CGACGTCACTCTCTCCGTGCCGCTGCATGCCGGGGTCAGGCGCGGGACCCTCCGTTGGCTGATCACCGACGCCGGCCTCACCGTCGACGAGTTCTGTTCTCTCCTCTGAACTCCCGCGGCGGCGCTGATTTCGCGCGCCGCCGCTCACTGGTTTTCTCCGTCCTGCCCCCTCCCCGGCATGGGGGACGAGCAGAACGGCGACCGCCGCCAGGGACCGCGTGGTCGTCGTCGCCGGGCTCGTGGACGGCTCGAGGCAGGTCGTCCTCGACGTCGCCGTCTGACGGCCCGTTTTTCCCGTTCGCCGCCATACCCCGGCCGGACAAAAAAACAAAGGCTATTATACGCACTGTGCCAACCATCTGACGTCCCCTCTGTACAGCCCGGCCGGGCCGGCGGCGGAGGACGGAAGGTACTCCTGATGGCAGACAACCGGGATGACGATATCCCTATCTCCGTGGTCTTCGGCACGGTCCTGATGTCCGAGCTGGCCGTGCTCCTGGCCGTCGTGGTCGCGGTGGTCGCGATCGGCGCCTGAGACGAAGCGCTGCGAGCGTACGGGCCGTAGGCCCACCCTCCGGTTACGGTACCGCCCGGCACGGCTCGAACCGGCCGCGGTGGTACACGAAGACCTCGAGCGGCTCGCCGCGGGCGTATGCCCGGAGCCGCTCGTCCCTCATCTTCTGGACGTGGCGAAGGCCGTTCGCCGCAAAATGCGCCGCGGCCGCTTGGTAGAACCCGATCATCTGCTCGAGGAACGCCGCCTCGTACGCGATCGTCTCGTCCGCGATCCGGCCTGCCTCCTCCGGCGGCATCCTGGACTCGTACGCGCCGTGCGTCCCCAGCCCCGCGAGCTGCCGCCAGGCCAGGCGGCCGTCCGCGCCGAACTCGCGGTGGAGCATGTACGGGTAGACCCGGCAGATCGCCGGCCGATCCGCGTACCGGGTGCAGCGGCCCGCCTCGAGAAAGACGCAGTCGCCGCCGGGCGTCGCTTTGAGCGCGTACCCCGAGACGTAGAGCCGGCCCGAGCCATCCGCCAGCTCCGGGTCCGGCGCCGGCACGAGCGCGTCGGGCGCGAGCTCGCGGAGCCGGTCCACGTCCGCTTCGAGCAGGAAGACGTGGTCGTTCGACTGCCGCGTACAGCAGCGGGCGCACCCGTCGCAGGCGAAGCCGATCTCCTTCACGATCGCGGCAAGCTCCTCCCGGGGGTAGGCGCGGAGGGCCGCGAGCTCGGCCTCGAAGACGGCGATCCGCCGGCCGAAGGGCGGGGGCAGGGGCGGGGTCACGCTCCGTACGTTGGGCAGGGACGAGGATAAGGCTGCCCGCCCTGCCCCGACCGCATTGTTCAAGACGCGGCGCGGGATATGGTCACTCCATGTACGAGGCGCTCGCACCCGGCCGGCAGCTCCGGTCCCCGTCCGGCACAGTCTACGAGGTCGGCCGGTTCCTCGGCGCGGGGAGCCAGGGCGAGGTCTACCGCGTCGGGGCCGACGGGGCCGAGTACGCCGTGAAGTGGTACGTCCCGGGCTTCGCGACGGCCGAACAGCGGGCCGCGATCGAGACCCTGGTCCGCGCCGGCAGCCCCTCGCCCGCGTTCCTCTGGCCGGTCGAACTTGTCGAGGCTTCCGGCACGCCCGGGTTCGGCTACGTCATGCCGCTTCGCGCGTCCGGCGTCGCCTCGATCGTGGACCTGATGAAGGGGCGCGTCGACCCATCCTTCCGGGCCCTCGCGACGGCCGCGCTCGAGCTCGCGGAGGCCTTCCGCCGGCTTCACGCGGCCGGCCTCTGCTACAAGGACATCTCGTTCGGCAACGTCTTCTTCGATTCCGCCACGGGCCGCGTCGAGATCTGCGACACGGACAACGTCTGCGTCGACGGCGCGGCCCGCCGGGTCTCGGTCAACGGCACCCCGCGGTTCATGGCCCCCGAGATCGTCCGGAACGAGGCCGGGCCGTCGGCCGACACGGACCTCTTCAGCCTCGCGGTCCTGCTCTTCTACATGCTCACCATCTCCCACCCGCTCGAAGGACAACGCGAGACCGCGATCCACGCCTTCGACGCGCCGGCCATGCGCCGGATCTACGGCGAGGCCCCGGTCTTCATCTTCGACCCGGCAGACGCCTCGAACCGGCCCGACCCGGTCGTCCACGCCCACGCCGGGCGGTACTGGGACCTCTACCCGCCCTTCCTCCGCGACCTCTTCGTCCGGTCGTTCACGGCCGGCCTTCGCGACCCCTGCCACGGGCGCGTCCGCGAGGGCGAATGGCGGACCGCGCTCCTCCGGCTCCGCGACGCGATCCACTACTGCGGAGCCTGCGGCAGCGAGAACTTCGCCGGGGCGAACGAGACCTGCTGGAACTGCGGGGCCCGGCTCGCGCTCCCGCCGCGGATCGCATTCGGCGACCGGACGGTGATGCTGAACCGCGACACGGCCCTGCTCCGCCACCACCTGGACGGGGTCTCGTGGGACCTCGAGACCGTGGTGGCAACGGTGGCCCGCCACCCGGCGGACCCGTCCCGCTGGGGCCTGGCGAACTGCACGGAGGGATCCTGGGTCGCGGTCCGGCCCGACGGCACGCGGACCGAGGTCGGCCCGGGGAGGACCGTGGGGCTCGTGCCCGGCCTTGCGATCGAGTTCGGCGGGGCCCGGGGGGAGATCGTGGTATGACCGAAGCACTCAAGCCCCCGAACCACCCTGAGAAGGATTGGAGTTGAAACGGTGATGATGAACCGACCCGGCGGCACGCTCGCGACGCGGCCGCTCCACTTCATCTGGATCTGCGACTGTTCGGGATCCATGGCCGGCGAGAAGATCAACCAGCTGAACTTCGCGGTCAAGGAGGCCCTGCCGGCCATGCGGCGGGAGGCCGACGAGAACCCGAACGCCCAGGTCTTCGTGCGGACGCTGAAGTTCTCGAAGGGGGCCGAATGGATCAACGTCGACCCGGTCCCGGTCGAGCAGTTCCAGTGGGCGGACCTGATGGCGGGCGGGCCGACAGACATGGGCAGGGCGCTCTCGATGGTCGCGGACGCCCTGACCATCCCGCCCATGACGGACCGGGCCCTGCCGCCCGTGCTGGTGCTGGTCTCGGACGGCCAGCCGACGGACGAGTTCGAGACCGGCCTCGCCCGCCTGCTCGAGGTCCCGTGGGGGCGGAAGGCCGTGCGGCTTTCGATCGCGATCGGCCGCGACGCGGACCGCGACGTGCTGGCGCGGTTCATCGGGAACGTCGAGATCCCGCCGTTTGAGGCGAACAACGCGGAGGCCCTGGTCCGGCAGGTGCGGTGGGTCTCGACGGTGGTGCTCCGAGCGGCCTCGAGCCCGGCGATTGCGGCCGAAGACGCGCCGGCCTCGAACGTGCCGATCGAGATCCCGATCGAGTTCACGGCGCCGTCGGGCGAGGATGACGTCTGGTAGGAGCTGGAGGGTGCTCGCCGCGTCCGTGACCGGTGCGGCCCATCTCCGGGCGGGCCGGCCGAACCAGGACGCGGCGGACTGCTGGGAGAGCGGGGACAGGACGGTGGTGCTCGCGGTCGCGGACGGCCACGGCGGCGAGGCCTACGCCCGGTCGGACCGCGGGGCGCGCTTTGCGGTGGAGGAGGCGATCGGGGCCTGCCGCGACCTCGATGCCCGGCTGGCGCCGATGGCGATCCGGGACGGGGTCCGCCGCGGGCGTCTGGGAGAGGAGCTGGCGCGGGAGATCGTGCGCCGCTGGCAGCGGCGCGTGGAGGAGGACCGCGGGGGGGACGGGGAGGCGGGCGCGGAGGCCCGGAGCCGCCGGCGGCCGGCGCCGGGGGAGTCGACGCGGCCGTACGGCACGACCCTGATCGCGGCGCTCGCGATCGGAGACGAACTCGTTCTCCTTCTCCAGTGCGGGGACGGGGACGTGCTCGCGGTGTCGGGCGAGGGCACCGTGGACCGGCCGCTCCCGGTGGACGAGCGGTCGTTCGGGAACGAGACGGCCTCGCTCTGCCTGCCCGAGGCCTGGACGGAGTTCCGGAGCCGGCTGCTGGACGCGGACGAACTCCCGGCCCTGCTCCTGCTCGCGACGGACGGGTACGCGAACTCGTACGCGGACGACGAGGAGTTCCGGCAGGTGGCCCGCGACCTTCTCTGCGCGGTGGAGGAGACGGGAGAGGAGGCGGTCGGAGCCGCGCTCCCGGCCTGGCTCGCGGAGACGAGCGGGGGCGGGTCGGGCGACGACATCACGGTGGGCCTGCTGGTGCGGAGGGGGGCGTGACCGCCGCCGAGGCCCGCGCGGTCTTTCTCGCGCTGGTCCGCGACCACCCGGATGCGTCCGACGACCCGCGGCGGTTCGCGTCCCTCCTCGCGGACCGGTTCGAGGGGCGGTGGCGGCGCGAGGCGGCCGTGCTCGGCGCGGCCGTGCAGGAGGGGGTGCCGGACGCGCTGCGGGCCGGGCGGGGGCCGTTTTCGGCGCTCGCGGCCCCGCTCGGGGACCGGCTCGTGGACGAACGCGGCTTCGACGCGGCGCTCGCCCGCTGGGCCGTGGCGTCGTGGGGGATCGCGCTCGGCCTCGCGACGGAGCGGGAGGATCCGGCGACGCCAGCGCCCCGGCCGGCGAAGGGACCGGCGCCCGGCGCGGTGCGGGTCGCCTCGGAGCCGCCGGGGGCGACAGTCGAGCTCGACGGCCGGCGCCTTGGGCCGGCCCCGCTCCTGGTCCCCGACATGGCTTCGGGAACGCACGAGGCCAGGTGCACGCTCCCGGGCCACGTCGCCCGGGCGGCCCGGTTCGAGGTGAGGCCCGGGGCCACCACGACCGTCCAGGTCCGGCTCGAGCCGGCGACGCCCGCGCCGGGGACGCTTCAGGTCAGGACCGTGCCGCCGGGGGCCGGGATCTACGTCGACTCGCGCTACGCGGGGACGACGCCGGTCGTGGTGCAGATCGAGAGCCCGAAGACGGTGGCGATCGAGGCCGTCGGCCCTGGGGGGCTGCGTTACAGGGAGGAGCGGGCGGTGGTGGCCGGCGCGGACGAGGTGCTGGTCATCGACCTCGAGGCCGAAGCCGCGCGACAGCGGGGAGAGCAGGAGGCGCGGGCCGTGCAGGACTTCGGGCTTCTCGTTTTGATCGCGATGGTGGTCTCGGTGATCGCGTCGATCCTCGCCGCGATCTTCGGGAGCGGGTCGCGGCCGAAGTGACGGGGCGGCGCCCCCATTCTCGCTCTTCAGTCCTTTTGCGCCGCTATGACGCAGAAGCCGGTTCGGGCGTCGACCCTCTCCACGCGAAACCCGGCGTCCTCGAGGAGGGCCGTGACCTCGCCGGCCGAATAAAACCGCGCGTGCGAGAGAAACCGCCGTTTTCCTCCCTTCAGCAGGTACCTCCGGGCAATCGGCCCCCCGCGCTCGATGAAGGCGAGGACGAGTGTCCCGCCGGGAGCGAGCACCCGGTGGAGTTCCCGGAGCGCCGGGACCGGGTCCTCCAGGAAGCAGATGACCGTCACCAGGAGCACGCACGAGCAGGCCCCGCTCGCGAGCGGAAGCACCTCCGCCCGTCCGCGGACCACGTCGATCCCCCGCCGGCGGGCCATGCGGCCGAGGGCCCGCGACGGTTCGATGCCGATCCCGATCCCGAGGGGGGCGGCAAACCTCCCGGAACCGGCCCCCACCTCGATCGTCCGGGAGTCGGGCGTGGGCAGCAGCTGCCGGACGCGGGCCAGTTCCGCGCGGTACTCCGCCGGGTGCTCGTCGAACCAGCGGTCGTACGCCTCCGCGTGCTGCTCGAACGGGTCGTCCATCACGGTCACGCGCCGTAGAGGCGCCTGTTCACCCGTTCGGCCAGCGCCTGCTCTCGCCGTTTCAGCACGGCGAGATCGGGGTCCCCGTCCCTGTACAGGGAGACGAGGGAGTAGACGAAGTCCAGGGTCAGGTCCATCGCCTCCTTTTTGAACCGGACCTCGACGGTGTCGTCCCCGGCCAACCCCTTGATCGAGAACCAGTCGGGTTTCTCGAACCTGTAGAACCCATCGCCGAGGGTGGGGATCGCCTCGACCCGGCCGAAGTTTCCGAGGTACGAGAAGAAGTCGGCCGGCACGGGGGCGCTGAGGAGGAACTCCTTCATGAACGAGCCGTCGGCGCAGGCCTTATGCCGGACCGACCTGAGAATACGCATGCTGTGCAATCTCCCGCACGGCCCGGGCCGCGCTCTGGCATTCGTCGTCCGTGGTGAACCAGGAGAGGCTGAGCCGCACGCAGCCGCTCCCCCCGTCGATCGCCCGGTGCACCAGGGGGGCGCAGTGGAGCCCGGTCCGGGCGACGATCCCGTAGGCCCGGGCCAGGATGAACCCCGCGTCGTCGTTCTCGACGCCCCGGATGTTGAACGAGACGATGGGCAGCGCAGGGCGGTCGTTGTAGACCTCGACGTTCGGCTCCTGCGTCACTTCCCCGATGATGAGCGCCGCCTGGCGCTCCGCCTTCGCCGCGATCGCCTCCGGGCCCGTGGCGCGGACGAACTCCGCGCCGGCTCCGAGTGCCGCAAGCCCGGGGTAATTGTGCGTCCCCGCCTCGAACCGCTCGGGCATCTCCCGGGGATGGAGAAGCGAGAACGAGTCCGTCCCCGTCCCCCCGAACCGGACCGGGGCGACGGCGTCCGGGTCCCGGATACAGAACCCGCCCGTGCCCGGGATGCCGAAGAGGGCCTTGTGGCCGGTGAAGACGTAGGCGTCGGCCGGGAGGTCGCGGAGGTCGACGGGGATGTGGCCGGCGGCCTGGGCCCCGTCCACGATGAAGTAGACTTCGTGGTCGTGCAGGATCCGCCCGATCGCCCGGACGTCCTGGACCGACCCGAGGACGTTGGACCCGTGGGTCATGACCATGAGCCGGGTGTCGGGCGTGAGCGCCGCCTCGACGCTCTTGGGGGAGACCGTCCCGTTCTCGAACGGGAGGATGGTGAGCCGGATGCGCCCCTGCCGCTCGAGCTCGTGCAGCGGCCTCAGCACGGAGTTGTGCTCGAGGGCGGTCGTGAGAACGTGGCACCCGTCCCCGTTCTCCGCGAGGTAGCCCGGGATGAGCAGGTTCAGGGAGTCCGTCGCGTTCTGGGTGAAGACCACGTGCTCGGGCGGGCCGGCGCCGAGGAGGCGGGAGACGGCCTCACGCGCGAGGGTGATCTGGTCCTCCCCCTGGGTGCCGGTGGTCCGGCCTGACCCGAAGGGGGGCAGGGCGAGGGACTGCCGGACGGCCTCCAGCACCGCCGGGGGCTTCGGCCAGCTCGTCGCGGCGTTGTTCAGGTAGACGATCGGTCGGGGGGAAGGCATGGAAAGACCCGTTTTCAGATGATCGGCCCGCAACCGCGAAAAAGGGATCGGCAGGCAACCCTTATGAGCGCGGGGGGGGCAGGACTACCTGATGGCGGAGATGACGGCGGGGGCACTGCGGGAGGCGGCGGACGTTCTCGGGGTCCGGGAACGGGCGAGCCTGAACGAGATCCGCGCCCGGTACCACGAGTCGATAAAGGAATGGCACCCCGACGTGTCGCGGAGCGACCCGGCGGTCTCGCACGAGATGACCGTCCGCCTGACGGCCGCCTACGAACTCCTCTGCGCGTACTGTCTCAACCACGTCTTCTCGTTCGTGCCCGGGGACCTGGCGCGGGAGCTGGAGACGGCCCCGGCCGACTACTGGACGGAACGGTTCGGTGACGACCCGATCTGGGGCTGACGGGCCGGCCCCTCACCGTTCGCCCGTCATTGCCGCTATGCGCGTGACGGCACGCGGGGAGGGCTCCGTGCCTTTCGGCACCGGGGCGCCGACCCGCTTGAAGCGCGGCTGGAAGACGGCGGCAGGCGAGCGTGCCGGGGCCGGGGTGCGAAAAAGCGCCGCCGCGGGCGGTGGCAGACGCAGTGGGGAACGCAGGAGCGGAAACGGCGGGCAGGTGCATCCCGCCAGGGGCGGCAACCGCGATGCCGGCCCGGGCCGGGGCCGACGTGACGACGGCGTCCGCGAGGTTGCGGACGGCGACCCGGGATTCTATCACGGCCTCTGCTTTCCCGGGGCCGCCGCCGCATAACTCGCTTCGATGAAGGGGACGAGCCTGTCGATCTCGCCGGGGTCCCGGACTCGGATGAGGATCCATTTTTTCATTACCCGGCCATGACCGAAGAAATACTCGGCGCCGAAATCGGCGAGAAGGGTCGCCTTCCGGTCGTCGTCGAGCTGCGTCAGGATGATGCCCCCGGTCACGAGCATCGCGAAGCTCGTCTCCCTGGTCATGTACGAAGGAGACCCGAACATCGTCTTTTCGGTGACATCCGGCCATCGGAACACGATCTCCTCGAACTTCTTTCGTAGTTCCCCCGACTCGGATTCTGAGTACTTCGGCATGATCTTTCCCACCCGGGCGGTTCCGGGTACACCATAGACTGTCACGGAGGCATAAAGGATCCCACCCCGTTTCAAAGCCGAACGACGGGCTCCTCCGGTGGAGGCAGGCGGGAGGGGTCCCCGCCGGAACAGGGACGGGTCAGCGGCCGGCCTGGAGGGCCCCGATCGGAGATGCGCCGGCGTCTGACCGCAGCGGGACATGGGCTTCCGCGAAGTACGGGGGATAGCGAATGGCCCCGGACTTCCGGAGCGGGTCGGCGATGACAAGGAGGTCTCCCTCGCGTCCTACCGTCGTGATGTACGAGTGGTACCGGACCCGCCGGGCCCCGGGGGCCTCGAGATACGGCGCGGCCGCTTCCGCCGTGATGCCCGTGAACTTCGGGTGGACCGCGGGCCCCGTCGTCCCCGTCCCCGCCCGGTAGTCGCTCACGGTCCACGCGTCCGGGGTCTCGCCGATGACCAGCCAGCGGAACGGGCTGATGGTGGGCACGGCCCGGGCGGCCCCGGAGAGCCCGGCGCGGACGCGGGCGAACGCGGCGAGCCGGACAACGAGAAACGCGGCGACGGCGCCCGCGTAGGGGAGGAGCACCGCCGGCCAGCCGATGGCGCCCAGGGCCAGCCCGGTGAGGACGACGATGCTGACTCCGAAGAGGAGGAGGCTCGGGCCGGGCAGGAGGCCGAGCGTGTACTTCCGGTCAGAGAACGGCGCGAGAAGCGGGAGGCCGGGGCAGGCGAGCCAGTCGAGCCCGAGATGGAGGTACGCGCCGGCGAGAACGGCGGCGAACGCGGCGGGGGCGGCAACCGCGGGGAAGAACGGGACCGTGGGGGCCACGAACGCGGCGACGAGCCACGCCGGCAGGGCCATGACGGCCGCGCCGGGAAGGCTGTGGGCGATGCCGCCGTGGGTGACGAGGTAGAGGGACGGGCGGCCGTCGAAGGCCCGCGCAAAGAACGCGTCCGCGTCGGGGACGACGGCGCCGGCCACGGCGAACGGGATGAGCCCGGGAAGGCCGAGGGCGTACGCGAGGCCGGCCGCGATTAGGCCGTGGGTGAACGAGTCCACGCCAACGGGTTCGGCGGGCCGTTACAAAAGGGTGCGGGTGCGGGATGGCGGGGATCGCCTCGCAGGAGCGAGGA
>CAYWVY010000073.1:0-9268 GCA_964461885.1 uncultured Methanospirillum sp.
AGCGAAACTATGAGCGACACTATTCTGACTAGCACAACGGAGCCTATTGAGAAAAAATCTAGTATCTTTAAATTATCATTTGCATTTGAATCCCGCTTATCCCGCAATAATCGACATGAGATGCTGGCCATGAGGGCGATTGTGGTGTTTTAATAACACCATCTCACTGATCTGGTGATTCCCAAACCCCGCAATCTACCAAAAAATCCCGGAGCTCTTCCCAGGCTCACCGTTATCTAACCGTTGAGCGACCTCTTTTCCGACAGCATCGATCACGACTTTGGGATTTCGGTTTCTCTGTTCACACGCCAATTATTTCACCACTCCATAACCTCCACTTAACAGAATCATATATCCAAATATACGTCTGTTGACAGGCGTCTATAGTCTGATAATGCCTCCCGCCAGTGCCGCAGGGGCGAAAGTTTCGTGTTCAGCAGGGCCGCGCAGCGGGGGCGCTCGGCCCGCCGCCGGCACTGCCCGACGGTCACCGGGGCCGCGTTCGGGATCAGTTCCCGCGCGAAGCCGAACCACGAGACCGTCCCCTCGTTCACGAGGTGGTAGACGCCGGCGGGGGCGCGGGCGACTTCGGGGAGCCGGGCGGCGAGCTCGGGGATGTACGTGAACCGGCTCCACTCATCGCGGATCACGGGCACGACCGGCTTGACGAGCGAGCGCGTCCGCATCTGCGAGGCGAAGTCGTTCTCGCCCGGCCCGAAGAGCCGGCTCGTCCGGACGATCCGCCAGTCGCCGCCCGCCGCGCGGACGCGGGTCTCGCCGAGGGCCTTGGTCCGGCCGTAAACGTTGACGGGGTCTGGCTTGTCCGACTCGACGTAGCCGTTTTTTCTGCCGGAGAAGACGTAGTCGGTCGAGAGGTGGACGAGTGTCGCCCCGGCGGCCGCGCAGGCCTCCGCGACGTTTCCCGCGCCCTCGCCGTTCACGGCCAGGGCCCTGTCGGGCTCGTCCTCACAGGCGTCGACGTCGGTGAACGCGGCGCAGTTGTACACGAGCGCGGGCCGGGCGGCGTCGATCGCGGACGAGACGGCCCCGGCGTCCGTGATCTCGAGCTCGTGCCCGACGAGGACGGCGTCGGGGTGGACGCGCGCCAGCGCCCGGCCGAGCCGGCCCGTGGCGCCGAGGATCAGGACCGGGCCTTCAGGGGGCGCCACCATGCCTCGTTCGACGAGTACCAGTCGACGGTCGCGGCAAGGGCCTCCTCGAACGTGAACGCGGGCGCCCACCCGAGGGACCGGAGCTTCGAGCAGTCGATCGCGTACCGGAAGTCGTGGCCCTTGCGGTCCCCGACGTGCTCGACAGACGACTCGTCCCTGCCGAGCAGGCGAAGGAGGGCGTCCGTGATCTCGAGGTTCGTCTTCTCGATTCCCGAGCCAATGTTGTAGACCTCGCCGGGAGTGCCGCTGCCGAGCACGAAGTCGACGGCTTGGCAGTGGTCGAGGACGTAGATCCACTCGCGCACGTTCGTGCCGCTGCCGTACACGGGGACCTTCTTCCCCTCGAGCAGGTTCGTCACGAAGAGGGGGATCAGCTTCTCGGGGAACTGGTACGGCCCGTAGTTGTTCGAGCAGCGGGTGACCATGACTGGGAGGCCGTGGGTCGTGTGGTACGCGAGCGCGAGCAGATCCGAGCCGGCCTTCGAGGCCGAGTACGGCGAGGACGGCCGGAGGAGGTCCGTCTCGCGGAACGCGCCCGACGCAATCGAGCCGTAGACCTCGTCGGTTGAGACGTGCACGAACCGGTCCACGCCGGCTTGCCGCGCGGCCTCCAGAAGGGTGAACGTGCCCTGCACGTTCGTCGAGACGAACGCGCCGGGATCCTCGATCGACCGGTCCACGTGGCTCTCGGCCGCGAAGTGGACCACCGCGTCGACCTCCCCCATCAGTTTTTCGACCAGGGCCGCGTCGCGGATATCGCCGCGGACGAAGACGTACCGCGGGTCGGATGCGAGGTCCGCGAGGTTCGCGGGGTTGCCCGCGTAGGTCAGGGCGTCCAGGTTGACGATCGAGCGGTCGGGGTGGCGCGCGAGCTGGTCGCGCACGAAGTTCGCGCCGATGAAGCCGGAGCCGCCCGTGACGAGGAGGCGCACGAACTCACCCGTGCCGGAGGCCCGGCAGGAGGCCCCAGTCGTACGGTATCTCGGGAGTGTCCGGCGGGAGGCGGAACTCGTCCGGCTCCTCGCGGTTGAACGGCAGGTCCGGGACCGAGACGAAGAACGCGGTCTCCTCCCCGATCGCCTTGAACCCGTGGTAGACACCGGGCGGGACCGTGACAAGCGCGGGGTTCTTCTCGCCGATGAAGAGCTCCATCAGGTTTCCCTTCGTGGGCGACTCCTCGCGCGCGTCGTAGAGCGCGACCTTCATCATCCCGTGGACGCAGGTGAAGTTGTCGGTCTGCTTCCGGTGGTAGTGCCAGGCCTTGACCACCTGCGGGTACGCGGTAGTCATGTAGACCTGGCCGAAGGCCCGGAAGTGCGGATCGTCGCAGCGGAGGATCTCCATCAGCCAGCCGCGCTCGTCCGGGATCAGCCGCAGCGGCGTGATGATCACCCCGTCGATCGTCGTGCCCATGAAGATCAGGTTCGGCGCCGGGCGTATTAAGGTCCGATCCCTATCTTTTTATAGCGCGCCCGCCGATCTTTCCCCATGGACTTTACCTCCATGCGTGAATGTTTTATTCGCCGATAGACTGCGCTTCTTCGATACGACGCTCCGCGACGGCGAACAGACGCCCGGCGTGTCCCTCGCCCCCGACCAGAAACTCGAGATCGCCCGTATGCTCGCAGCGGTGGGCATCGATGTGATCGAGGTCGGCTCCGCGGCCGCCTCCGAGGGCGAGCGCGAGGGGATCCGGCTCGTGGCCGAGGCCGATCTCGGCCCCGAGGTCTGCTGCTACGTCCGCGCCCTTCCCATCGACATCGACTGGGCCGCAGACGCGGGCGCGGACTCGGTCCACCTGGTGGTGCCCGTCTCGGACCTCCACATCGAGAAGAAACTCAGGAAGGACCGCGACGCCGTCTGCCGCATGGCCTTTGCCGCGATCGAGCACGCGAAGGAGCGGGGCCTGACAGTCGAGCTCTCGGGCGAGGACGCGAGCCGGGCCGACCAGGCCTTCGTCGCCGACCTCTTCGCGGAGGGGGTCGAGCGCGGCGCGGACCGGCTCTGTTTCTGCGACACGGTCGGCCTTTTGACCCCCGAGCGGGCACGGGAGGTCGTGCCGCCGCTCGCGGCGCTCGCCCCGCTCTCGATCCACTGCCACGATGACCTCGGCTTTGCGCTCGCGACCACGGTGGCCGCGCTGCAGTCGGGGGCCTCGTGCGCCCACGCGACCGTGAACGGCCTCGGCGAGCGGGCCGGGAACACGGCCTTCGAGGCGCTCGTGATGGCGCTCGAAACCCTGTACGGCTACCGCACGGGGATCGAGACGAGGAAGCTCTACCCGCTCTCGGCCCTGGTCGCGCGCCTCACGAAGGTGCCGCTCGCGACCCAGGCCCCCGTCGTGGGCGAGATGGCCTTCACCCACGAGTCGGGGATCCACGCCCACGGCGTGCTGCGCGAGGCCTCGACGTACGAGTCCGTCCGGCCCGAGTCCGTGGGCCGGTCGCGCCGGATCCTGCTCGGCAAGCACACGGGCACGGCCGCCGTGGAGGCTGCGCTCGCCGAGCGCGGGTACCGGCCCGACGAGGTCCGGCTCGCCGAGATCGTCCGGCGGATCAAGGAGCTCGGCGACGAGGGCAAGCGCGTGACCGACACGGACCTCCTTGCCATCGCCGAAGCCGTGCTCGCGATCGAGTGCACGCCCGTCCTCTCACTCCGGCAGTTCACAGTCGTCTCGGGCTCGAACGCGATCCCGACCGCGTCCGTGACCATCCGCGTGAACGGCGAGGAGTGCACGAGCGCCGCGACCGGCACCGGCCCGGTCGATGCCGCGGTCGAAGCCCTGCGCCGCTCGGTCCGGGCCGTCGGCGAGATCGAGCTGCTCGAGTACCACGTGGACGCGATCTCGGGCGGGACCGACGCGCTCGTGGATGTAACGGTTAAGATGGCAAAGGACGGAAAGGTGATCACAAGCCGTGGCGCCCGGACCGACATCATCACGGCCTCGGTCGAGGCCGTGATCGCGGGCATGAACCGACTGTTGAGGGATTGATATGACGACGACCGGCGCAAAAGTGCTGATTGAGGGGCTCCTCCGCCAGGGAACGAAGACGATCTTCGGCTACCCCGGCGGCGTGGTCCTGCCTATTTACGACGTGCTCTACGACTCCCCGCTCGAGCACATCCTGGTTCGGCACGAGCAGGCGGCTGCTCACGCGGCCGACGGGTATGCTCGCGCCTCGGGCACGGTCGGCGTCTGCCTGGCCACCTCCGGGCCCGGGGCCTGCAACCTGGTCACGGGGATCGCGACCGCGTACATGGACTCGATCCCGCTCGTGGCCCTGACCGGCCAGGTGCCGACCAGCCTCCTCGGGAACGACGCGTTCCAGGAGTCGGACATCCACGGGATCACCATGCCCGTGACCAAGCACAACTACCTGGTCAAGCGCGCGGCCGACCTCCCGCGGGTGATCGCCGAGGCCTTCTACATCGCCTCGACGGGCCGGCCCGGCCCGGTCCTCGTGGACCTGCCGAAAGACGTCTCCACGGGCGAGCTCCCCGACGACATCGAGTACCCGGAGTCCGTCAGCCTCCGCGGGTACCAGCCGACGGTCCGGGGCCACCCCCGGCAGATCGAGAAGGCGGTCGACCTGCTGGTCCGCGCCGAGCGCCCCCTCCTCTACGCGGGCGGTGGCGTGATCCTCTCCGGGGCCGACCGGGAACTGACCGCGCTCGCGGAAAGGCTCGGCGCGCCCGTTACGACCACCCTGATGGGCCTCGGCGGGATCTGCGGCGACCACCCGCTCAACCTGGGCATGCTCGGCATGCACGGGACCGCGTACGCGAACTACGCCGTGACCGAGTGCGACCTGCTCGTCGCGATCGGCGCCCGCTTCGATGACCGGGTGACCGGCCGGATCGAGACCTTCGCGCCCCACGCGCAGGTGATCCACATCGATATCGACCCGGCCGAGATCGGCAAGAACAAGCCCGTCGACGTCCCGATCGTCGGGGACGTGAAGCACGTCCTCGCCGAGATCCTCCACCGCCTCCCGGCGAACCCGAAGACTGCCCGCTGGATCGAGCGGATCAGCGGGTGGCGCGCGACGCACCCGCTCGTGGTCCCCGAGGACGGCTGCATCCACCCGCAGGGCGTGGTCCGGGCCCTCTCGGACATCCTGCAGGGCGATGGGGTCGTCGTCTCCGAGGTCGGCCAGAACCAGATGTGGGCGGCCCAGCACTTCTGCTTCAAGAAGCCGCGCTCCTGGATCACCTCGGGCGGCCTGGGGACCATGGGCTACGGCCTGCCGGCCGCGATGGGCGCCTGTTACGCCCGGCCCGGCGAGCAGGTCTTCCTCATCGCAGGCGACGGCAGTCTCCAGATGAACATCCAGGAGTTCGGCACGATCGCCCACAACCGCATCCCCGTCCGTGTGGTCGTGCTGAACAACGGCTACCTGGGCATGGTCCGGCAGTGGCAGGAGCTCTTCTTCGATAAGCGCTACTCGTACACCGAGCTCCCGCCGGTGGACTTCGTCGGGATCGCGAACGCCTACGGGATCGACGGCGTGCGCGTGGACGACCCGGCGGAGGTCCGTCCGGCCCTCGTGGCCGCGCGGGACCACGACGGGCCGTTCGTGATCGACGTCCGGATCGAGCGCGAGGAGAACGTCTTCCCCATGGTGCCGGCCGGCGCTGCGATCAACGAGATGATCGGAGAGCGGCGATGAAGCAGCACACGCTCTCGGTGCTGGTCGAGAACAAGGCCGGCGTCCTCTCGCGGGTCACGGGCCTCTTCTCCCGCCGGGGCTTCAACATCGAGTCCCTGGCCGTCGGGCCGTCCGAGGAGGTGGGGGCGAGCCGGATCACGCTCGTTGTCTGCGGCGACGACCGCGAGATCGAGCAGGTGATCAAGCAGCTCAACAAGCTGATCGACGTCATCAAGGTCTCGGACCTGACCGGGTTCGAGCGGGTCGAGCGCGAGCTCGCCCTGATCAAGGTCGCGGCCGAGCCGGGCGAGTCCCGGGCCGGGGTGATGCAGATCGCGACCATCTTCCGCGCCCACATCATTGACGTCGGGCCGAAGACGGTCACGCTCCAGGTGGCCGGCGACTCCGAGAAGATCGACGCGCTGGAGGGGCTGCTCCGGCCGTACGGGGTCCGGGAGCTCTACCGGACCGGCCGGATCGCGGTTCTCCGCGGCCAGAAGACCGTGCGGAGCGAGAAGTAACCTTTTTCGACGGGGTCCACAAAAGGGATAAGTCGCTTCGTCGCCTACGACGGACGGGAGTTTCTCCATGGACATCCGGATCCAGAAGATCATCGAGGGGCTCTTCTGCCTCGAGGACCTGCGCGAGGTCTACCGCGGGGCGCTGCCGACCGGCCTCTCGCCCGAGGAGGAGGCCGCCTTCGGGGCGAAGCTCGACGAGCTCGGCAAGGTCATCGACGAGATCCGCACGGGCACAGGCCACCCGCGCGTGAACCGCGTGGCCGGCACGATCGAGCTCCGCCTGCGCGAGGAGTCGGCGATCAACATCCAGCCGATCCAGGCTGCGGGCCGGCTCACCCCCGAGGCGCGAAAGGCCCTTGCGGTCTGGGGGGACGGCTACTCGGTCTGCGACGCCTGCCGCAAGCCGTTCCGGCTCGATAAGATCACCAGGCCCCCCCTCGCCGCGTTCCACGAGGACCTCGCCCGCTTCGTCGGGATGGACCAGGCCCGCGTGGTCCCCGGCGCCCGGCGCGGGTTCCAGGCGGTGGCCTCGTCCCTCGTGGAGAAGGGCGACTGGGTCCTCATCTCCTCGCTCGGCCACTACACCGAATACATTGCGGTCGAGGAGGCCGGCGGGACCGTGCACGAGATCCCCGCGAACGACGCGCGGATCGTCACGGCCGACGCGGCGGCGGAAAGGCTCGAGACCCTGGTCCGCGAGCTCGGCAGGCCCCCCGCGCTCGTGATGTGCGACCACTTCGACTACCAGAACGCGAACGAGCACGAGGTGACGGGGATCGCGAAGATCGCGCATCAGTACGACGCGCCGTTCCTGTACAACGGGGCGTACACGGTCGGCGTGATGCCCGTCGACGGGAAGGCGGTCGGCGCGGACTTCGTGGTCGGCTCCGGGCACAAGTCCATGGCATCTCCCGCGCCCTCGGGCGTGCTCGCGACGACCGACGAGTACGCGGACTGCGTCTTCCGGACGACCCGGATCGAGGGCGACCTGACCGGCCGGACCTTCGGGCTGAAGGAGGTCGAGATGCTCGGCTGCACCCTCATGGGCGGGACGGTGGTCGCGATGATGGCCTCGTTCCCGGCCGTGCAGGAGCGGACGAGGCACTGGGACGAGGAGGTGAAGAAGTCGAACTTCTTCATCGACCGCCTCCTCGCGATCGAGGGGTCGACCTGTGTTTCCGAGTACCCCCGGAAGCACGCGCTCTCCAAGGTGGACACCACCGGCTCGTTCGACACGGTCGCGAAGACCCACAAGCGCAGGGGCTACTTCTTTTCGGACGAGCTCTCGAAGCGGGGGATCGTGGGGGTCTTCGCGGGGGCGACGCGGGCCTGGAAGCTCTCGACCTACGGCCTCTCCTGGCGGCGGGTTGAGTACCTCGCCGACGCGTACGACGAGATCGCCGAACAGTACGGGCTGGCCGTGCGGCGATGACGGAGACCCTCTGGCTCGTCCGGTACGCCGAGGTCTTCCTCAAGTCGGACCCGGTGCGGCGGAACTGGGAGCGCGTGCTCGCGCACGCGATCACGCGGCGGATGCCCGGGGTCGTGGTCCGGATCGAGCGCGGCCGGCTCTGGGCGACGGGTCCGGTCGACCCCCGGGTGCTCCGGCGGGTCTTCGGGGTCGCGTCGTTCTCGGAGGTGGTCTTCTGCCCCCTCGACGATCTGGACGCGGCGGTGCTCGCGTACGCGGACGCCCACGGGATCGGGGATGCCGCGAGCTTCGCGATCCGCGTGAAGCGCTCGGGCAAGCACGACTTCCGATCGCCCGAGAAGGCGGCCGATCTCGGCGGGGTGATCCTCGAGGCTCATCCCGACCTCCGGGTCGACCTGGGGTGCCCCGACTTCGAGCTCTTCGTCGAGATCCGCGGTGAGCGGTGCTACCTCTACCACGAGGTCGTCGCGGGGCCGGGCGGCCTTCCCGAGGGGGTCGAGGGGACCCTTGTCGCCCTCTTCTCGGGCGGGATCGACTCGCCCGTCGCCGCGTACATGATGATGCGGCGTGGGTGCCGGGTCGTGCCGCTCTACGTCGCCCTCGAGCCCTACCTGGACGAGGACGCGCTGGCCAAGGCCCGGGCCGTGCTCGAGGTGCTCCGCAGCTACGACCCCGAGCTCGAACTCGTGGTCCGGAGCGACGACTACCTCTCCCGGGCGAAGGCGCTGATGCGGCGGAGCGAGGAGCGTTTGACCTGCGTCGTCTGCAAGCGGCGCATGTACCGGCTCGCGGCCGCGCTCGTCGATGAGGTCGGCGCCCTCGGGATCGTGACCGGCGAGTCGCTCGGCCAGGTTGCGAGCCAGACCCTCGACAACCTCGCCGTGCTCGACGGATCTGTGGACATTCCCGTCTACCGGCCGCTGATCGGCCTCGACAAGGACGAGATCATCGGGATTGCCCGGCGGATCGGGACGTTCACGCCCTCTATCGCGCCGGGACGCGGGTGCCGGGCCGTGCCGGACGTGGCCGCCACGAAGGCCGCGCTGGCCGAGGTCGAGGGGCTCGAGGCCCGCGCCGACCGCCAGCGATAAAGTAGCGCCCCGGCCGATCCCGCGTCGGCGTGACGACCTAAAACGAGCTGAACGCCAAGGCCCGGGACCTCGGCACGACCTTCGACATCGTCCGGCGCAGGTACCTGCGGCAGCTGGCCGACCGGACCGACCGGATCGACCGGAACACGGTCCTGCTCTACTCGGGCTGGCTCGACCGGCCCGGGCACTTCGGCACGAGCATCGGCGACATGGACACGACCGGGCTGATGGCTGTTGCCGGCGGGCTCGACCCCGCTCGAGGAC
Organism: uncultured Methanospirillum sp.; assembly: GCA_964461885.1. Classification (GTDB taxonomy): domain Archaea; phylum Halobacteriota; class Methanomicrobia; order Methanomicrobiales; family Methanospirillaceae; genus UBA288. The sequence goes on from CAYWVY010000073.1 coordinate 9,130, forward strand.
GACCCGGCCTTTCACGGCGTGGTCCTCTCGGTCCACAACGCGGCCCTGCGCACCTTCATGGACACTCTGGCCTACCGGCTGATCGAGAACCAGGACGGGACCTCGTTCATCCAGGCTGACGCTCCGAACGTCTGAAGGG
>CAYWVY010000074.1:0-8862 GCA_964461885.1 uncultured Methanospirillum sp.
ATCGCCGGTCCCGGCTCTGCCCGTCGCGCCGCGCTTTGCGCCGCGCTCGGGCGACTCCTCGGCGCCGTCTCGCTTCGCTCGACCGCGCCGCCGTCCCGCTCGCTGGGGCTCACGGGCCGGGGCGGTGTCCTGGCGATAGGCGACCGCTCGCCGACCTCGCCCGCGCTCCGCGCGACCTCGCCCGGCTCGCTGGCCGGGCTCCCGTCCCGTTCCCGCCCATAAGGGTGGGGCTATCTCGCCGCGCCGGAGGCGCAACGAGGAGGGGGGAGCCGAGCGCAGTGAGGCGCGGGGGTGGGCTCTCCCTCCCCCGACGGATACCGGCGAGCAGCGGAGCGGAAGCGAGCCGGCACAGGCGCAGCGGCCGGGCCGCACTCCTTGAGCGCGGCATGAAGCGCCGCCCGCCGCAAGGGTCGGCAGCAATAAAAAGGTTGCATTAGAAGAACGTAGAGGCGCGGCGTGTCCCCCCGGATTGGCCTCCTGGAAGCGCGCCGCGTCCCGCTGTTCTTCTCAGCCCAACGTCGAGACTGGCCGGCACTTCTCGATCGTGGACTCGCCGGGGCCGACCGGCCGCTCGAGGGCGGATGCACCCCGAGCACAGACGGGGCGCTGCCGTCAGAGAAAAACGGGCGGTCTACCGATGCTCTGGTGCCATCCGGGCCACGGGGCGACGCCGCTCACGTGCTGAAAAGCCAATCGACAAGGCTATTTCCATTCTCCCGATATTACTCTGCTGATTGCATGTTCCGCGCGATCAGGAGGTTTATACGCCGTCTCCTCCACGGCACCGGGCGTCGGAAAAGTCGAGCACGCCATGATCGCCCTCCCCAGGACGTCCGGAAGGCGCTGGATCAGGTCAACGCGTTCCGGAAACGGAACGGATGTTCCCCGGTAACATACGATATCCGCGCGTACCGCCTAGCCAGGGCACGGTTGCGCGATCTCAACCGGCATCACTACTTCGCGCATGTAAACCCCCGGACGGGGGCCAGTCCGGCGACGATGAAGGGGGCGTTCGGTCTCTCGTCGTCCGAATACGCAGCGGAAAACCTCTTCGGCGGTGGCATGTCCGGAGACTTCCACCGGGCGATCAAGGCCTGGACCAGGAGCCCGCTCCACTGCCAGAACCTGCTCTGGGATCACCAGGGGTGTGCCATTGCGTCGTACAAGGGGAATGTCGCCTTTATTGGTGTCAACCGTTCCGGGCTCGGTTTTGCGTATTGAAGATGAGAAGGAATTATTCTAAAGAGTGAATTTTTCCGCATCATGTCTATCGCCGATATTCCGTTCTGAATTTGGGATGGGATCTCATCGCCTTCACAGCAGATTGGTATTCATGGATCGTACCCTCGAACTCGGTCATCTCGTAGTAATAACCATCCGCAATTCTGATCGTGTTTTTGATTTTGAATCTTCCAACAACCATCCTTTTCTCTAAAAATTCATAGATTTTTATTAGGCCGGCGATCGTCGATACGACGCCACCCAGCAATGGTATATATTCAACTGAATTTTCCCTATAGACCGTTAATACATCTTGATCGTCGGTGTAATACCGGCACTCAGTATCGGGATCCGACGTCAATTCTCGGAATATGTGCTGGCTGGAAGCGAATGCGTGAATGTATTCAGGCAGCACTAAAATCTCCGCTTTTTTTAATTCTTCACCATTCTTCAGCGCCGGATAGCCCAGGAAGACTTGCTCTTCATCGATTGTATTCATGCGTCGCCTCTTTCCTCACAATCATGGCTCGTTCGATACGCCGGACGATGCCACGACAATCAGATCGCCTCCTGCGCCGAGGGGCCGTTGATCTCTTCAAACACACGCTGGAGCAGGTACTTGCTCACCGCATAGCGGAACGCCTCCTCCGAGAAGAACCGGTCCGCGATCTTCTCGTTCTGGTCCATCCGGCGGGAGAAGATCCGGCTCAGCTCGTCGGCGAAGACGAGCTCGAAGTTCTCGATCGAGTTTACCATCGCAGCCCGGCGGAGGCGTGGGTCCCGCACGGCCGTCTCCCTGATCGAGTCGAAGAAGAGCTGGTCGGCCTCGGTGAAATCGGTCCCGAAGTGCTCGTTCAGGATCTCGATCAAGCGCGAGAGCTCGATCGGGTTCTCGGCCACGTATCCCGTCCCGACGCTCGTCGGGCCATCGATGATGTAACCACCTCCCTTCTCCAGCGGAATCGCTCCCTCGCTGATCTTCTGCAGCCGGTAGAACTGGAGCGCCACCTCCTCGTCGAACCAGTAACCGGGACCGTCCGGCCGCCGCGGGAGCTTCGCGATCAGGAACCGAACGAAGGTGTAGCGCTTCTCGAGGTCCGAGTCCTGGAACGGGATGATCTGCGAGAGGAAGCCGTAGAGGTTCCGGAAGGCGGAGAGCACCGAGCGGAACTCCTCCTGCTTCGCCTCGTCGAGCGCAGCGAACCGGTGCAGGGCCGGCCGGAGCAGGGCGTAGAGTTTCGCCTGGTCGGCCGCCGTCTGCTTCTCCTTCGGCGCGTAGAAGACCCGGGCGAACGCCTCGACCTCCTCAGCGAAGAAGACCTGGTAGCCGTCGAGCCGGGCCTGCAGGTCGTAGAGCTGCCCCACCTCCGCCCTCTCGCCGACCACGGTCTGCTCGTAGTACGGCTGGAAGGCCTCCTGGATCTCCTCGGCCGTGTTGATGAAGTCGAGGACGAAGGTCTCCTCCTTGCCCGGCGCCGTCCGGTTCAGGCGCGAGAGCGTCTGCACGGCCGCGACGCCCGCGAGCCGCTTGTCGACGTACATGGTGTGCAGGAGCGGCTGGTCGAACCCGGTCTGGTACTTCTCGGCCACGATCAGGATCTGGAACTCGTCGGAGGCGAACCGCTTCGGCAGCTCCTTCTCCCGGATCCCGCCGTTCATGCCGACCTCGGTAAAGGTCACGCCCGGGGCGTCCGGATCCGAGACCTCGCCCGAGAACGCCACGAGCACGCCGATATCGGTGTAGCCCTTGTCGCGGAGGTAGGCCTCGAACGCCTGCCTATACCGCACGGCCTGGAGCCGGCTGTCGGTCACGACCATCCCCTTCGCACGCCCGCCGATGCGGTGACGGGTGAATGTGCGGAAGTGCTCGACCATCACTCTGGTCTTCTGCGCGACGTTGTACGGGTGGAGCTTCATGAACCGCGCGAGGGCCTGCGCGGCCTTCCGCTTGTCGACCTCGGGGTCGTCCTCTATGGACTTGATCAGGCGGAAGTACGTGGCGTACGTCGTGTAGTGCGCGAGCACGTCGAGGATGAACCCTTCCTCAATCGCCTGCCGCATGGAGTAGACGTGGAAGGCCCGGGGCGTGCCGTCCGGACCGGGCCGGCCGAAGACCTCGATGGTCCTGTACTTCGGGGTGGCGGTGAACGCGAAGAAGGAGATATTCGGCTGACGCCCCCGCTTCTTCATGACGCGGAGGACCTCCTCCTCGTGGTCGACGAGCCCCTCGGCCTCGGCCTCGGCGCGCGCCTCGTCGACGAGGGCAGCGCCGCCGAGGACGCCCTTCATCTCGATCGCGGTCTCACCGCCTTGCGAGCTGTGGGCCTCGTCGATAATCACGGCGTAGGTCCGTTTCGGCAGATTGCCGATCTTTTCGGTCACGTACGGGAACTTCTGGAGGGTGGTGATGATGATCGGGACGCCGGAGGCGAGCGCGTTCGCGAGCTGGCCCGAGTGCTCGGTTATCTTCTGGACGACGCCCTGCCGGTGCTCGAACTGGTAGATGGTGTCCTGGAGCTGCTGGTCGAGGACGATCCGGTCGGTGACGACGATCACCGAGTCGAAGACTTTCCGGTCGGCGGCATCGTGCAGGCTCGCGAGCCGGTGGGCGAGCCAGCCGATGGTGTTGGACTTGCCGCTGCCGGCGGAGTGCTGGATGAGGTAGTTGTACCCGGCGCCGAGCGCGGTCGCGTCGCCGACGCACTCGCGGACAGCCCGGAGCTGGTGGTACCGGGGGAAGATCAGGCGAGCCGGCACCCGGCGGTCGCGGTCCTCGGGCGGGGTCTCGGTGTGCAGGTAGCGGGCGAGGAGGTCGAGGAGGCTGTCGCGGGCGAGGACCTCGCGCCAGAGGTAGGCCGTCGGGTAGTCGCCGGGGATCCCGGGGTTGCCGGCGCCGCCGCGGTCGCCGCGATTGAACGGGAGGAACAGCGTCTCTTTGCCGGCGAGCCGGGTCGTCATGCGGACCTCGTCGGGGTCGACGGCGAAGTGGACGAGAGTGCGGTGAAGGAACTGGAAGCAGAGGTCGTTGGGGTCGCGGTCCTCACTGTACTGCCGGACGGCGTCCTGCCAGGTCTGGCCGGTCAGCGGGTTCTTGAGCTCGCAGGTGACGACCGGGATGCCGTTGACCGAGAGTGCGACGTCGAGTTCCTTGGTATGCCGGTCGGCCCAGAGGAGCTGGCGGGTGACGGTGAGCCGGTTGGCGTCGTAGCGGCGGCGGGTCTCGGGGTTCATGCCCGAAGCCGGCGCGAAGAAGGCCGCGCGGAACTGCTTGCCATAGCACTTGAAGCCGTGCCGGAGGACGGAGAGGCAGCCCTCGTGCGGGGAGTCGAGGGCGCGGCAGAGGTCGGTGAGGAGGGTCTCGGCCGCTTTATCGCCGCGGAGCCTTTCGAGGTGCGCCCACTCCTTCGGTTGGGTCTCGCGGACGAAGGCGAGGAAGGGGCCGGGGTCGAGGCAGCGGACCCGGTCGAAGTCCCGGGGGTCGGCCTTCGTGTAGCCGTTCGCGAGCAGCACGTCCTCGATCGCGGTCTCGAACGCGGCCTCGGTGTGGATCCGCGGCAACGTGGGCGTGCCGGCAGCGGGCCTCATGTGGCGACCGCTTCCTGCATGACGGTCGTTTCAACCCTCTCCATGGTAGAGAGATCGGGGGAGGGAGACGATGAAGGCATCGGCTTTAATCCGGATTCTTCAGAGCACGGATTCTGGGAGCGAAGGCTTTCTCGAACCGGATCATGGTATCGGTCATCGCGGCAAAGATCGCGGGCCATTCCTCCTCGTCACGGTACCCCCCGATCTCCAGCGTCGTCCGGATCTTTGAGGCCTGTTTATCTTTCATTTCACGCCAGTCGAGGGGCCCGCCGAAGTCCCGCTCGATCACCTCTCGCGACGCCTCGAGCTGATGGAAGACGGCGAGGTTCCAATCATGCGAGCCGGTTCCCCGGTCGATGTAGAGGTCGATATTGACGGCGTGCTTCATGGGGCTGAAGGCATAGACGACTCCGCCGATGCCGGCCCCGGCATTGAGAAAGGTCTGATTCCCCGGCATGACTCTGGCATAGAGGCTCAGCTTCCCTCGGGACGAGTCAAGGAACTGCGACCAGAACCGGTACATCTCGCCCTCCCGTTCGGCCCGCTCCATCTTCCTCTCACCGATGATCCGCCCTTCGACGGTCGGCCCAACGATCCGAGTCAGGAGCGGGGCCGGCATCGACTCGTTGATGCGGACCGCCTCGAGCTTGAAGAGAAAAAACGAGGCCGGCGTCGACTCGTTCAGCCATGAGACCGCCCGGATATGCTCCGGGCGCGGATCGGGCGTGATCCAGATGGCGGTCTTTGCATCCATCGCCACGAGGTAGGTGATCACCTTGCCGAGGTGGTCGTGGTCGGACTTTTCGAGCTGGTTCTCGATGATCACCACGTCGCCCTTCTCGTCCTCGGCCACGAGGTCGACCCAGAAGGCGCCGGCACCCTTCTCGCGTTCGACGTTCCGGAGGGGGATCCCGATCTGGTCCGCGATCACGTCGATATTCTCCTCGAGCCAGCAGGTGAACGCGCCGGCCTCCGTCTTCCAGACGTCGCGGATGGGCACGCGCTGTATCTTGCCGATCATCCTGGTTTTCTCTCCTGGAAAAGGGATTGTCATGCCAGGAGAAAGGGTTGCCTGATTGAGTCTGAGCAAATGGGTCAGGTAATGAGATCCAGTGCGACCTTCACGGCTACGGCCTTGATCACTTCGAGCGGCGCCTCGCCGCCGACCTGAACGAGCTTGTCCTTAACCCTTGCCCAGACGGAATCGTTCCGGACGGCGTCGAGGAAATCGTGACCCATCCATGTGAGGCCTGATATTACGTAGACACAAGGTCTCGCAGAACCTTGGACGGAACGAAAATCCCCCTCGAAGAAACCAGCCCTATACAGTAGATAAACATGACCCTCGACATGATTCTGAGAATATCCATCTATTTTTATCGAGCGCAAGGGGTGAATGTCGTCATGTTGCTCGATCTTTATTAAAATCTGACGAACAAGGTCCATGTCACGCTTCATGCCGGCACCTCGCCGAGCCATCCGACTCTGCACACGCAGGATGAGGATAAGTTGCGATCGACGAAGAATACATGCTTGACTAAAACTACAGGAGATACAGAGGATATATTATGGCGGAGGAATCAGCGTCGGAGGATTGTATTGCGGTCGACCTCGATCAATACGTCCTCGTTCCCGGACTGACGGCGAATGGATTCCCGACGATTCAGCGAGTTCAGGACGGGAAGCTAATCCACGGAGCCGAAGGGAAGAGATGCTGCCTGTCTCCGTCAGGGTATCCGATTCAGCGGGATGAATTCGAGCTCTGCAAAGAGTGGATCACTCGATTCTGTAAGCCAAGAAAAACCCCGTCCCGGTGGGGGTCGTACGGCCTCAAACACGTGGTCGAGCGGTTCTATAGCGGACCTGGACAGAGAGGTTATGTGAGCAATGGGGCGCTCATCGCCGCTGCGATTGCATGCGGCTACGAACCGCTCAATGTTAACGGCCCGAATGCCGAGTTCGCGTTTTGGATCAACGTCGATGGGTTTGAGGGATCTGAAGGATATCTCAACGGCCGCCGACCGACGAACGGATACGTATGACGATCGGAATTCCCCGGATCAATGGTGGGACATGCCACACCTGCAGATGGGGCGACCCGGAGAAAGACGGTGACTGCACGAAGCCGTTTTCTTCAGTTGTCGAGTTTATGGAAGAGGAAGAGTCGGACCGCTCGCAGCAATACAATCCATTCTGGGGACATTATTGTGGATATTGGGAACAGTCTGCAGCATACGTTCCGCCGCCGTCCGGGACGATCGTTGCTCCGGCGTTCACTGGCAAGTATGGTCATAATTTCGCTCTCTGCCCGACGTGCGGAGTATTTGAACAACTAGGGTGGGGAGGAACTCGTGGTGAACCCAGGCGACTCCCCTGCGGATGCGACGCTTTCTGCGATATTATCGGGCGTATCGGATCTGCTCATAAGCAGATGCACAGGGTATCGGAAACATTACGCCAACAGAGATGGTCCAACGTATGGGGACCGAATACCAAAGAACATCGCTTCGAGTCAAAGGCTGCTGCGGACGAGTGCGTTCGTGAATTTTTCACAGGCACTGGCACGGTCACAGACACCATCATGCGAGAAATTCTTCGGTACATACGCCTTGGTGAAGAGTATCCGTTTGCATCCGTCAGCAGGCACAATGCAGGAATGTCGTGGAAACACGGAACAGATGGAAGAATTATCTTCTCCGATTAACTTTTTGGGAGAATCTCTCGAAATGGGCGATCCTCTCTAAATCCATCTGCATTACGTTGGTAAAGCCGGCCTTGAAAGGATGCGCTAGGCAGGTCCGACCGTATATGGGTCCGATTCATGGATTTTTCCGGTGATTCGCGATGTTGCTTTACCCCAAAATCAACTGAGATTGAGGGCCGAGCTGACAAATGCTTCAGCCAGTCTTCCGAGGATCATAATCGAAGCCTCGCCACCCAATTGCCCCGCCCGCTCCTTCACCTGATTCCAAATTGTATTGCTCTGGACGTTCTTCAGGAAGTTTTGCCCGTCCCAGCTCAAACCGAGAATGACGTATGCCTCAGGGATCGTCGATGAATCGCAAAAAACCGCTTTGATGAATCCCGCATCACTCAAAAGGTATACGTGATAGGCGATCTGGTCCTGAGAATATCCGGGGATATCCACGTGGCCTAAGCCATCCCTATCGTTACACTCTTCGATTTTTAGTAACAAGTCCCTTATCAGATCAATTTCCATTCTCATGTCGACACCTCGCCCCGCACGTCGATCTTCCCGGTGACGGTCGCCGAGATCAGGGCCGTGCGGTATTCCTGTGCAAGACGGATCGACTCCGCGATTGCATCTTCCAATCTCTCGCTCCGTTGTTGTAACGACCGGACATTCTGCACAATTTCCTGCTGCTCCTTTATCGGCGGAAGCGGGATGCGGAAGGCCGCGATGTCGGGCATGTAAATCGTCTGATGAGTGGAACCCATCATCAGCCGTTCGAATTCCTGTTTCATGCAGCGGAGCACCTGGAGGAGATATTCGGGGAGAATTCTGGGTCCACAGACCCAGTTGGCGTAGTCCTGAGTCGTTGCCATGGAGGTCGCCATGATTCCGGAGAAACCAACAGAGGCCGTCCTCGATAGGATCACCGTCCCTGGCGGCAGAAGCTCCGCCGCTGAGTTCCGAAGACCCAGCTCGCTGATCTTCTCCTTCGTCTCTTCGATGTACTCCATTTTGCCGGAACGGAGCTGCCAGACGTCGCCAAGCGATATCCAGGGTATCGTGCAGGTCTTCCAGTATTCGGGATGCAACCTGCTCGGGGTGTGCCCTGAGTGGAGGCTTGCGACTCGTGTTAATTTCAGGGTCTCCCAGTGTGCCGGTACCTCGCCGAGCCACGCGATCCCCGAGTCCTTCATCGGCGTCGAGGCGTCGAGCCCCTTCGTTACCGCGCGGGAGATCAGCGCAGCCCGCTTCTCCTGCAGCAGCCCGATCAGTCGCTCCTTCTTCGCGATTAGGGCGTCAATGCGGGTCATCCCCCGCTCAAGGAAGGCAGCAATAGTGTGTTGTTCGGATAGAGGGGGGAC
>CAYWVY010000075.1:0-6393 GCA_964461885.1 uncultured Methanospirillum sp.
GGGCCGTGGTAGTCTAGTCCGGTAAGGCGGCAGCCTTGAAAGCTGCTGGTGCCCCGCACCTCGGGAGTTCAAATCTCTCCCACGGCGTACCGTATCAGGGCGGCATGCCTCCTCGCTCCTCCTGAATCCTCGTCATTTTTTATATCGTTCACCGGTGGGTCGAACGCTGCTCCTTGGACCTTGAACGGCTCGTTCTCTCGTGCGAGAGCACGCAGATCCGAACGTCCGATCCTGCCCTCTTACTCTCCCAGGCTTCCAAAACACTGCCCGATGCGTCTCCACAGCGCTGAAGAAGACCCCTCCCCGTAAGGACAACAGTCACACGTCCGTAGTCGCCCGGTATCTGTAGATGGCGATCCGGCTGAGAGCGCTAGGAGCGAGGCTGAAAAAAGCGAGGGGGCCGGGTGTCCCTCAGAGGTTGGTGAAGAGCCAGACCACGTCAGCGAAGTCGACCCGGCCGTTGCCATTGAAGTCGAATGCCGATACCGGTTCGTTCGCAGCGATCCAGCTCAACTGGTTGAAGAAGAGCACGACGTCTGCGAAGTCTCTGCGGTTATTGCCGTTCACGTCGTCGTACAGCCCGTCGCCGTTCGTGTCCGTCGGCACGCCGACCCCGCCCGGGATCAGCACCACGGCCGGAGCTGTTACCGTGGACCAGGTCGCCGAGTACGCGGACCCGGTGGACGCCGTCGGGAACCCGGGAGTCGCCGTGTCGCCGATCACGTTGATGGCCTGGACCCGGTAGTAATACTGGGTGGCAGGATCGGCCGTCGCATCGGTGTAGGTTGCCACGTCGGCGCCGACCTCGAAGGTCGTCAGGGCGCTCGTGAACCCGGCGTCCTGGGCCCGCTGGACCACGAACCCAGTTTCGCTTATCGAACTGTCCTGCCACGAGAGCCGGATCCCCGCGGTCCCCTCAAGCCGGGTTCCGGACAGGTTCGTGGGCGCCCTCGGGGGAGTCGCAAAGGCCATCGCGTGCATCATGTCCATCTCCTCGTGTGAGAGGAGGTGGCAGTGGTAGACGTGCTCCCAACCGAAGTTGACGGGGTGGTTCGTGACCGTGACCGGGTTCCCGGCCGGATCCATGAACCCGAACGGCCCTCCTCTCAGGATCACACCCTCGGGCATGGTTGGGTCGATCAGGCGGACACTGTTCGGCACGTCGAACGGCTGCGTCGGGGTGATCGGACGGAACGCGATGATCGTGTCCTGGAGCGGGTTCACCCGGAAGGTCTCTTTCCATCCGAGCTCGTTGAGGTCCGGCGGCCGGAGCGCATTGTCCCAGGCGACCCGGTTGACGAGCTGGGCGTTGAAGAGGTGCACGTGGATGGTGTGCGTGTCCACGCCGTTGTGCGTGATCTTCCAGAACTGGGTCCCGTCGCTCGTATTTCCGAGGGGTGTCCCGTAGATCCCCGCCGACCTGATCAGCTCGACGGGCGGACTCCCGAAGGGCAGAAGGATGAAATTCTGCGGCAGGTTCACATCGAGCTGGAGCCCGAGGAAACCGCTCATTCGGCCGTACTCATCGAATGCCTCGCCCATCTCGTCCTGGATGGCCTTCGGCTCGAACCTGGGGGAGGTCACGGTCCCCCCCGAGACGTTCCTGTAGGTGAGGGAGTTGGCGGCGATGCCCGCGAACTGCTGGGCCGGGAAGGCCGCATCGTACGCGGAGTTGTACGCAGCGCTCGGGACGATGATCTCGTCCTGCGAGGCCTCGAAGACGCCGAGCTTGCCGGCGGTCTTGGCGAAGACCGATTGCAGGGCAGCGAGGTTGTAGGCCGGTGCCGGGGCCGCGGGCGCCACACGGATCTGCATGACCGTGCGGGTATTCGGGCCGTACCCGGGCTGCGTGGGAGGCGTGCCACCGGCACCCGTCTCGTCCGCGTCACCAGTGTAGTAGTCGTACCGCGGGTCGATTGCCGGGAACGGCGCAGGCGCATCGTTGTAGAGGATCAGGGTCTGCCCGGCGTACTGCGAGAAGTCGACGATCACGTCGGCCCGCTCGGCCGTGCCGAGGATGAGCGTGCCCTTGTTGATGACGCCGAAATCGAAGTTGGTCTGGTCGAGGTTCCATTGAACGGGCTGGTTCGGCAGTACCACGGGCGCCGGCAGGAACCCGCCCTCGGTGCCGATCTGGATCATGCTCGGCCCCGCCATCGCGGGATCGGGCACGCCGCCCTCCCGGCCGTCCGCTGCGGGGACCATCCTGACCTCGGTGTTGGTCCGGCCATCAACGGCCGTCACAGCCGGGTCGGCTCTGTACAGCTGCAGGTTGAAGAACCGGTCGTCGGCCGCGTTGAGGACGCGGAAACGGTAGGCCTTCGGCTGCACCTCGAGGTAGGGGTAGGCCTCGCCGTTGACGACGGGCGTGTCCATGAAGGCCTCCATGGCCATGGAGTTCGCGGGCACGCCGGGGATCAGCGGGGGTTCCAGCGAGGTCGGGTCGCTGGCGTTGTAATAGGGGTTGGCGACTGGCTGGACGACGTCGCGGGTGGGCGGCCAGAACCAGGGGCCGTAGTGCCACCGGCCGAAGGCGTTCATACCCGAGGGATCCCAGGGGTTCTGGTTGGGCATGTAGACGTGCGGCATCCAGAGATCTCCGGTCATCGGCATGCCGGGCATGGAGCCCCACTGCCAGGTCGGATCCTGGTAGCCGATGGTATCTGCGTCCACGAAGGTCTTGTCCTGGAGGACCAGCGGGATGCCCGTATCGGGGAGGACCTTCGCGCCCGTCGGGTTGACGCCCGAGAGGTTCGTGCCGTCGATCATGTCCTTCTCGACCTGGTCGGTGATCAGGTAGGCCGCCGCCTCGCCCGCGTAGACGTTGAGGCGGGTGATACCGTACGAGTGGTCGTGGTAGAACTGCAGGCGGGCTCCCTGCTGGTTGTTGTAGTAGAAGTTCATCGACCCGTCGGCAGGGCCGCCATCGGGCATGTCGGGGACGTTCTGGACACTGACGCCCTGCGGGTACGACGTGGCCTCTCCGGCCGGGGTGATCCACTGGTGGGGGGTGCCATCGCTGATCCAGGGCACAAAGCCGCCGTGGAGGTGGAGGGTGGCGCGGTTCTCTGAGTACATGCTGCCGTCCGGGGCCATACCTGCACCCATGACGGTGGTGTCTACAGGGAGGAAGAGATCGCCGCCGTCGCCTGTGGACAGCTTGTTGGTGAACTTGATCCGGACGGGCACGTCACGCTTTGCCACGATCATCGGGCCGAGGTACGAGATCGGCGCGGGGTTCGGGCCGTTGACCTGAACGTACCCGCGGAGTGTGCTCGGCGGGAGGTCGGGGTGCATCCGCTCGGAGTACTGCCGCAGCTCGATCTCGTAGTAGTCGCAACCGGGATACGTCGCGGTGTCCGGCGTGGCGACGGCGAGGTTCGGCAGGGCGCTCACGAACTTTCTGATGCCGCCCGAGAGCGTTCCGCCGATCCCGGCCGCCAGCTCGGCATCCGCACCCTGGGGCGCGGTGGCGTTCGAGATGTAGACGACGGGCGCGCTGTAGTCCGTTCCGCCGTTCGTGATCGTAACGGTCTCAATGGCCCCGGTCACCGGGTTGGATGTGGCCGTGGCTGTAGCGCCCATACCGGTGTTGTAGAGGTCGACGATCTCGACCACCGGGGCGAAGTACCCTGTGCCGCCGCTCACGACGGCGATGTCGGTAACAGGACCCTTCGGCATGGGGCTGTTGGCGTAGTTCGGGTACGGACCGTAATAGTGCGGCGGGTCGCCGGGGGCGGGGGGCATAGGCATCTCCATGGCGCCCGTGGCCAGAGCGTCCTGGACGGACTGCCTGTACCGGTCCGCGGCCACCTTACGCTCTTCAGGCGTCACCTTGCCCTTGTACGTGAGTTTGGTCTCTTTATCGATGCCGATCGCCGTGCTGTCTGCGCTACCGGTTACCGTGGCGTTCGTCGTCACGTTCGCGGTCTCCGTCGCATTCGGCATCGTGCCGTTTCCCGACATAGCGGCGTCAGTGTCTCCGGCACCAACGGTCGCACAGGTGCAGAGCAACAGAAGTGCAATCATCAGTCCGGCCATGAACGGCCGTTCGGAGCGAATGTGGCGCGTGCGCCACGGTCTGGTACTGGTATCTTCTCTCATATCAGCCTCAAGTACTGTCTTAAATGGGTTGGTAGATGCCATCGTTGTATGACGTGCTCGCAAGGATGCTCATTATTAATAAATGTTATTCTATCGATTGGTCCGATGGCTTTCGCATGGGTCCGGCGGCACTCACCCCGGAGACATGGTGTCCCCATTCGAGGTCGTGGCCCTCGCCGGCTTGGTCCCGGTGCTTCAAATCGCCGCGACTCTCCGCACGGGGGGGTTCGATGACGGTGGCGCAGCACGCAGTACGAAGGGGGCTCGATGCCCGGTTGCACTGGCGCCGTATCGGGACCACCCCCCGCTTCGCCAGCCGCTCCCAGTCCCGACATTCCGAGGTTAGGGAGTGCTCTCTCGGGCCCTAGACGGATCACCGATCCTCGAGCCGCCCCCCCAAATTACCTCCAGTCTGCAGGTCCCCGGTCCCATCGGATCAGGCCGCGGCCCGGCCAGAGACCTCCCATGCACCGATCCCCGGCCGCCCCTGGCAGGGGGCATTGAAGGGCTGCGGGAATCGCCTTCTCCCGGATCGTGACCTCGTCGAGCCGCTGTAGGCCTTCCTCGAGCAGGCGGTCCTTCTGGATGGGCTCGGCGTTCAAACTCTCGAGTCTGGCGAGCAGGAGCAGCTCCTCGATACTCGCGCGGTTGCGCATGCCGCCCAGGGGCCCGGGATGGGCCTTGTGCCATCCCAGCGCCAGGCGGCCAAAGAGGGCGACGCCCTGGAGATCCGCCTTGCTCTTGGGGACGGGCACGCCCCGGCCGGAAATGCGGTACGGTAGGACGAGCTCCAGGTCGATAACCACCGTGAACATCCGCAAGTGCAGCCTGGCGAGGGTCCGGCTCAGGTCCCGCTCCAGCGAAGACGACGGCACTCGTTCTGCTCCTGCCACCGGAACTCCTCGATCGGGTAGAGCCTTTCCTCCGGGCTGAACCGGGACCGAACGTGAACGCGCTGCCCCTCAGGGCGACGGTCCCTCCGCGGCGCCCGGCCGTCCCGCGGAGCGGGTCAGCTCCCGTCTGCGAGCGACAGGAGGTGTTGCCGGAAGAGCTCCATCGCCCTCCGCGTCCCCGTCCTCGCCCGTTCGCTGTCCTGGTACCCCATGGTGACCGTCATCCACCCTCGGAACGTGCTGGTGACAAAGCAGGTGGCGGGCATGAAGCCTCCCGGGTAGCAGACGTAGGCGTTGGTGAGCCCGTCGACGTCGGGGAGCGCCATCGGCCCGGGGTTCGAGACGAAGATGTCCGCCAGCCCGTCGCTCTGCAGGGCCGCCATCTGCTCGGCCATCTCGTGCACACGCCTGCCCTCGGGATCGCAGAGCGCGTCCATCCCGGCCTGCTCGGCGATGCCGATGCGGCCCCCCGCCTTGAGGGCCGTCGTCGCCTCGACCACGCGGGGGAGGAGCTCCTCCATCCCTTCTAATGGTCCGCGCTCGAGGGTGAAGCAGACGTTGGTGGCCTGGTTGCTCATCACCCGCGATCCGTCGTCCAGGTGCCTGCGAAGGTCGACGGGGAAGAAGACGTCCACCGGGCCGCGGTGACCCGTGAGGTCGCTCATGGCGAGGTAGTAACACGCCATCACCGCGTCGTTCAGGTTGCCCCTGTGCCCCCGGACGCGAGCGCGGATCTCCTCCAGCGTCGGGGGGCTCACACGGTCCCGGTGATACGACGAGGGCGCCCGGGAGGTGCCGAACGGGTCGGGCCACAGGGGGTTGATCACCGGTAAATCGGGGGAAGCGGGTGCGCCCGGGGCCAGCTTGCGGGTCCAGAACGTGTCGCGCTCCGGGATGCCGCCGTCGGCGGGGGCGATGCTGCCTGGCGCGCTGTACTCCCGGAGCAGCTGCGACGCGAGGGCGTGGAGGCCGAACGCGTCGGCGGCGGCGTGCGCGAGGTTGATGACGACGACGTCCCCCGTCGGCCTCCGCAGCAGGCGCACGCGGAACTGGAGGGGCCCGTGCGGGTCGATCGGCCCGATGACGCGGTGATGGTAGTCCCCGGCGCACGCCTCCACCTCCACGGGCGGGACGCGGGCGGGCTCGACCATCTCCCAGCGGGCCGGCCCGCTCCCCCGGACGAGCCGGCTGTGCAGGACGGGGTGCGCCTCCAGGCAGGCCTGCGCGGCCGCTTCGAGGGCGCCGGGGTCGAGCCTTCCTACGAACTCCATCACGGCGCAGAGGGTGGCGTCGCCCATGAGCCTGACCGAGTCCGTGAAGAGGTCGAGAGCCGAGGCCTCCCGCGTATACATGATCAGATCAGGACGGTCCGGGTGTATTAACCTCCACCATGGGG
>CAYWVY010000075.1:6493-8782 GCA_964461885.1 uncultured Methanospirillum sp.
CTCGCCTGGTCGACGTTGAGAATCGGCCTCGCGTCGCAGGTTGCGAACGGCATCAGCCCTAAGCAACCCGTAAGGGTGCCGATCATGTCGGACTCAGTTTTGCCCTTGTCGTCCCAGAGCATGTAGCCCCCGCTCCCATCAGCGTACATGCCGAAGTCCTGAATTTCGCCCGAGTTCAACATGTTCTTCACTTTGTCGTTCAACGCTGTCCAGAACATCGCTGCTTGCTCGGGATCTGCGGGGATCGCTAGTGGATTAACTTTCAACAGCATCAACCACCGTGTCATCCTTTTCACCTCAGTGTACTCTGTCTCGTCCGGGCTCCCCGGGAGGTGAAGGTCAGGGGCGCACACGTCCCGTGCTTCGAGGAATCGTCGGATACGTCCTGATACGCAGAGGGGGGAATAAAACTATCGAGACGAGTCCTGCGGACCGGTGCGGCGATCCGGCCGCCCGGAGCGGGTCGCCGTGCTCGTCTCGACAGGCGGCTTGTCGCGGTGCTGAAGCGCCGGAAACGGGCCGGGCGATGGGAGTTCCCGGGTTTTTCATCGATCGGAACGGGACCGGCGGGCCGTCGCCCCGGGACCGCATCTGCCTCCCGTTCTTCGCAGAGATCTCCCGGACCGTTCGTCGCGATGCCGGATAACCATTCTATACAGCCATCGAATACATATGAGATAGGGCAGGGTATACCGTCGTATTACCGGGACAATGAGGATCATCTGGAAGTACCTGGAGCCGCAGAGGTGGCTCATCGCCGTCGCTCTCGTGCTAGCGGGCGCCAGCCAGCTGCTGAACCTTGTCGACCCGCTCATCTTCGGGAAGATCATCGACGATTATGCCCTGAATACGGGTGCCCTCACCGAGAACGCACTGCTCACGGGCGTCCTCTTCTGGCTGGGCGTGGCGATCGCGATTGCACTGCTCTCGCGGGTTGCCAAGTCTTTCCAGGAGTATTTCTCACGACTGGCCGTTCAGAAGTTCGGCATGCAGATCTTCAACGAGGGGTTGAAGCAGACCCTTCGCCTCTCCTACAACGAGTTCGAGGACCAGCGGAGCGGCGAGACGCTGTCGGTCCTGCAGAAAGTGAGGCAGGACACGCAAATCTTCATCAATTCCTTTATCAACGTGCTCTTCTCGACGATCGTGGGGCTCGGTTTTCTCGTCGTCTACTCGTTCACCAAGAACTGGCTGCTGATCCCGGTCTTCGTGATCGGCATCCTGGTGATGGGAACACTCACCGGGCTCTTGAGCGGGAAGATAAAGACGACCCAGCGGGCGATCAACCGCGAGACGAACCGGATGTCGGGCGTGATCACGGAGTCCCTGCGGAACATCGAACTCGTCAAAAGCCTGGGGCTGACATATCCGGAGATCCGGCGACTGCGGGAGCAGAACCTGAAGATCTTCGACCTGGAGATGGTGAAGGTCAAGCGGGTCCGTTTCCTGACGTTCCTGCAGGGGACGATCCTGAGCGTCCTCAAGCAGTCGATACTGTTCATTCTCCTCTGGCTGATCTTCCGCGAGGTCCTCACCACGGGAGAACTCGTCTCGATGCAGTTCATCACCACGATCATCTTCGTGCCCCTGCAGGACCTCGGGTCGATCATCGTGAGTTATCGCGAGGTTGACGCGTCCGTCAGGAACTTCCACCAGCTGATGCAGAAACCGATCGAACAGCGGCCGGAGAACCCGATCGAGATCGACGAGCTGAATGACATCCGGTTCGAGGAGGTCGTGTTCCGTCACCGGAGCGCAGGGTACAACGCCATTGACGGGATCTCGTTCCACGTGCAGTCGGGCGAGACAATCGCGTTCGTCGGCCCCTCCGGCTCGGGCAAGTCGACGCTGGTGAAACTCATGGTGGGGCTGTACACCCCCCTCAGTGGGGAGATCTACTACAATGGCCAGCCCTCGTCACAGGTCCGGTACAACGCCATACGCCGGCAGATCGGACTTGTCACGCAGGACTCCCAGCTCTTCTCGGGCACCATCCGGGAGAACCTCCTCTTCGTCAAGCAGGACGCGACCGACGAAGAGATGCTAAACGCGCTGCACAGGGCCGCGTGCGACGATCTGCTGCGGCGGTCTGCCCGGGGCATCGACTCGTACGTCGGTGAGAGCGGGCTGAAGCTGTCGGGAGGGGAGAAGCAGCGGATCTCGATCGCCCGGGCCCTCCTGCGCAGTCCCCGCCTGCTGATCTTCGACGAGGCGACCTCCGCGCTCGATTCGCTGACCGAGGAGGAGATCACGAACACGGTCCGGGACATCTCGATGAGCAAGGACCAG
>CAYWVY010000076.1:0-1418 GCA_964461885.1 uncultured Methanospirillum sp.
CCTCCTCCTGGTGGCGCTCACCGCGGCCGCACGGCCCGCTCCCCTCCCGCCGACGTCCCGCCCCCGGCGGCCACCGACCCGGCCGTATGAGGCCGGCGCACCCCCGCGCGGGAGAGGGTCGTCTGGACAACCCGTCGACATTGAACCATGCACGACCCGGACGTCCACGGCGGAGTCACGCCGTCTTCAACTTCGCGTCGACGGGCGCGAGCAGGAGGCGGTGCAGTTCGGCGGGCTCCCCGAGGATGTCGCTGCCAGCTGCCCGTCCTTCAAGCTCTGCCTCACCTGCCCCGGGGTCGGCCTGTGGCCGGCGACCGGACCGTGCTTGCCGCCTTCCGCGCCGCTCGCGGGACCTGGTCCCTGTCCACCCCCTCTCCGATGGCATCGTGGAACGGGGTCACCTCTCCCTCGACCGGGTCGCAGCGGTCACGAGCGAGGGACCCGCGGCGCGGTGCCTCGGGTGTTACCCCCCCCGGAAGGGCGCTGCCCGGGACCGGCCCGTCATGAGGATCGCGAACGGCGAGACGATCGTCGAGGACGGCGCGTTCGCAGGCGAGCGGGGTGTCGGCAGCTTCGTAGCCCGTGAGCCCTCATGGCGACTTCGGTTTCCGGGATTCCGGCAGAATGATATTCCCGGACACCTTTTCCTGATCCAGGAGAGCCCGCGATGGTGACCTTCATACCCGAACCGATCCCACTGGTCAACTTCGTGCTCGCGACCGCGATCTTCGCGCTCGGCCTCTGGGGGTACCACAGGAGCGGACGCCTGACCGAGGCGCTCGTCGGCGTCGCCTTCGGCCTCTTCGCATTCACCCATTTTCTCGTTCTCCTCGGGACGAGCTCGACCGAACTCCTGATCCTCGGCATCCGGATCGTCGCCTACCTGGTCGTGATGTACGCCACGCTCCGGGTCGCGACCGGCCACACCTACGGCTGATCATACCGGAGACCACACCATATCCCTGATGCAACATCGGCCACGAAGGTCGAATG
The DNA here is from genome assembly GCA_964461885.1 of uncultured Methanospirillum sp. Taxonomy (GTDB): domain Archaea; phylum Halobacteriota; class Methanomicrobia; order Methanomicrobiales; family Methanospirillaceae; genus UBA288. The sequence continues at coordinate 994 of CAYWVY010000076.1, forward strand.
CAGCCGTGCCGGCCTCCGGGGCGGCGATCGATTCGGTGCCGCCGCGCCGATCTGCACCTCCCTCTCCATGTGCCCGTACGGAGCGCCATCATCCGGGACGGGACTGAGGGCGCGGCCGCCGATGAGGAACTACGCGGTTCAGCGGAGCGCCGAGAGCAGTTTATCCCCGGCGAAGGCGAGGAGCCTCTCATGTTCGGGCCCGACATTGTGGATCAGGATCCGGTCGAACCCGAACCCTGCGCCTCCTTCACCTTCTCGACGAACCGCTCGAGGGCGGGGCCGCAGACGACCTTCTCGGCCACCTTCACGGGGGTGACCATCTGCTGAATCTACTCGTAGTGCTTTCAGCCCGGCAGTTCCCGGTTGAGCTGGCCCTGGTCGCGGAGATCGCCCACCACGCGCAGGCGATCCCCTCCACCTTCGCC
>CAYWVY010000076.1:1518-8737 GCA_964461885.1 uncultured Methanospirillum sp.
CCACCTTCGCCGCGATCGCCCCCGTGGCCGAGGCGATGATCGGCGGCAGCGTCTCAGGCAACAAGAAGGTCCGCGCCTCTTCCACGATGTAATGCGTCCCGTAGTGGTCGATGACCTCGCCCATCCAGAGCTTCCGGATCAGGTCGATCGCCTCGCGCATCCTCTCGATCCGGACCGTGGCCGGCGGCAAGCGGTCGCCGAAGATATGCTCGTTCAGGTTCTCGCCCGAGCCGATCCCGAGGGCGAACCGGCCCTCCATGAGGGTCGTGCTCGTCTCGGCCATCTGGGTCACGATCCCCGGGTGGTACCGGACCGTCGGGCAGGTGACGCCGGTCGTGACCTTCACCCGGTCCGTGACTGCGACGATCCCGACAAGCACGGTATAGACAAACGGCACCTAGAACGCGGCGGCATGTCGAGAAGAAGGGCGACGTCCCCCGAAAGGTCAGCCTCCTCGACGGAAGCAGCGAGCCTCCGTTCGAGCCCGGCAACCAGCCCGGCATCGTCGTTGATGCGTGCGGCGGTTCTGTTACCGCTCTTCCTACGTCGCGCCGTCCCGGGTGACGGGCTGCATGGCGAAGACCTCGCCCGCCCGCCGCATCGTGCCCGAGCCAGGCACCGTGCCGTGAACGTTGACCCTGCCCATGGCCGTCGCGAGCCGCTGACGATCGCGGCCCCGCCCCGTTGCCGGGCCCGGGGTGCGCCCTTTGACTGTCCTGCTATCTCCCATTCCCTGGACTCCTCATCATTGTAATAAATTTTACTTTTACCGACAATCGGCTCGCCCATAAAGGGCGTTCGACTATTTATACGCTCGTCGGGAATCGGGGCCGCAAGCGGGCCCGGACGAATCACCGCGCGGCACGCTCGCCACAACCACACTCCGGCAAGGCTCGCACCCGGCTTCCCACATCACGCCCGTCCATGCCGAGCGGGGACCCGTTAACAGCAGCCGCGAGGTCGTGGAGAGGCGCCTCGACATCCGTCTTCGCGTTCGGATCGACGGGCGTGGGACTGCTCGACGCAGTTCATTGCCACACTTTCATGGGAGGGCGATCAGGCATAGAACCATGGAGATGGCAGAACGGGGGTGCGACCTTCCCCTGTATCAGTCTCGACCCGATCTCTTCCTTGGTTCACGCGGCCGGCACGGTGAAGAAGAAGGCCGGGCCCTCGCCGGAGATCGATCGGCACGGACCCGGCGGAGGGTGTCACGGCCGGGATCGGGACCGCGGCGACGTTCCCGTTCGGAGATTCGGGAGATCACAACCCTTTTATCCCCTGAAAAGGCCTTCACTCAGGATTGAGGTCGGGGTAATGGCAAAGACGCTGCTGAAAGAGGATGACGCGTACCGGCTCTTGCGGGAGGCCGGGGTCCCGGTGCCGGAGTCGGCCGTCGTGGCCTCACGCGGGGAGGCGGCCGACGCGGCGGCCCGGATCGGCTTTCCGGTTGTTTTGAAGATCGTCTCGCCGGACGTGGTCCACAAGAGCGACGCGGGCGGCGTTGTGCTGAACGTCGCCTCAGCCGACGCGGCGGCCGAGGCCTACGATACGATCCTCGGGAACGTGAAGGAGCACGTCCCGAACGCCCGGGTCGAAGGGGTGCTCGTCGCTGCCCAGGCCCGGTCGGGGTTCGAGCTGATCGTCGGGGGCCGGACCGACGCGTCCTTCGGCAAGGTCCTGACCTTCGGACTCGGCGGCACCCTCGTCGAGTTCCTGCGCGACGTCGTTGTCCGCGTCCTGCCGCTCACCCGGGACGAGGTGCAGGTCATGGTCCGGCAGATCGGGGGCTACCGCCTGATCCAGGGCTACCGCGACTACCCTCCCCTCGACGAAGAGGCGCTCGTCGACCTGATCGTCCGTGTCGCGGACCTCTTCGAGAGCGATCCCAACCTCGCCGAGTTCGACCTGAACCCGGTCGTGCTCTACGAGCAGGGGGCCATGGTCGTGGACGCCCGGCTTTACACGGACGAGACTTCCGCGGAGCCGCCCTGCCTCGAGCCCGAGGCGGTCCCGGCGGACCTCTTCCTGCCGCGCACGATCGCGGTCGTCGGGGCCTCGGCCGACCCGCGCAAGATCGGGTATGCGGCCCTCCGGAACCTGCTCTTTTACAAGGGGACGCTCTACCCGGTCAACCCGAACCGGGACGAGGTCCTCGGCCGGACGGCCTATCCCTCGCTCGTGGCCCTGCCAGGACCGGTGGAGATGGCCGTCATCGCGGTCCCGGCCAGGCTCGTCCCGGGCGTGATCGAGGAGGCGGGCCGGGCGGGGGTCCGGATCGCCGTGATCCTCTCGGCCGGCTTTCGCGAGTCCGGCGAGGAAGGCGCGCTCCTCGAGGAGCAGGTGATGGCGAACGCCCGCGCCGCAGGCATCCGCGTGGTCGGGCCAAACTGCCTGGGGATCATGCTCCCGCCGTACGGTATCAACACCACCTTCGACCCGGTCTCGCCAAAGGCCGGCTCGATCGCGTTCATCTCCCAGTCCGGGGCCGTGATCACCATGGTCGTGGACTGGTCGCTCCCCGAGGAGATCGGCTTCTCGATCGTGATCAGCGTCGGCAACCAGGCCGACCTCTCGTTCCAGGACTATCTCAAGTTCGCCGAGCAGGACTCGAACACCAAGTCGATCATCATGTACGTCGAGGAGATCCGGGACGGCTGCAGCTTTCTCAAGGTCGTGCGCCGGGTGACGCAGCGGAAGCCGGTGATCGTGCTCAAGTCGGGGTCGTCGGCCAGGGGGCGCGAGACCGCGTCCTCGCACACAGGCTCGCTCGCGGGCGATTACGAGGTCTACAAGGGCGCGTTCGAGCAGGCCGGCGTGATCACGGTAGAGGCCTTCTCGGACGCGTTCCAGATCGCGGAGCTGCTCGGCTCTGAGGGCTACCCCAAGGGGCGGCGTGCGGTCGTGGTCACGAGCGCGGGCGGTCTCGCCGTCCTCTCGTCCGACTACGCGGAGAAGTTTGGCGTTGACCTGATCACCCTTCCGCCCGAGCTGCTGGCCGAGCTCGACGCCTTCCTCCCCAAGGCCTGGAACCACCAGAACCCGCTCGACCTGCTCGGGGACGCGGGCGCGGACCGGTTCGCCCGGGTCTTCAATGCCCTGCTCCGGCGCGACGACCTCTGGGACATTGCCGTCGTGATCGCCGTGCCGTCCGCGACTATGGACTCGGCCCTCCTCGCGAACGAGATCGTCCGGTTCGGCCAGCACACGGACAAGATGATCGTCGGCTGCCTCGCGGGCGGCGACTCGATACGGGCAGGCCTCCGCATCCTGCGCGAGAACCGGGTCCCCAACTTTGAGGAGATTGAGGACGCGTTCCGCGCCCTCGGCACGGTCTTCCGGGTCCGCGGCACCCGCTGATCCGAACCCCTTTTCAGCCTGCCCGCCGAGATCTTGGTGATGGGCCAGCTGATCGTGGATATCGGCGGGCGGCCCGGGCTCGACTGCCGGGGCTTCTGCGCGTACTGCTACTTCCGGCACGTCCGGGATCCGGAGCCGCTCGGGTGCCGGCACTGCCTCCCGTTCCGGAAAGGCTGCGACTACTGCACGCAGATGGTCCGCGAGGCCTACCCGGGCTTTAGGCCGTTCGGGGACGTGGCCCAGGAGACGCTCGGCCGGCTCCAGCTGATCGACGATGAGATCGATCGGGTGACGATCAGCGGCGGCGGCGACCCGAGCTGCTACCCGTCCTTCGACGACCTCGTGGAGATCCTCGCCGCGATCGAGGCCCCGCTCCACATCGGGTACACCTCGGGCAAGGGCTTCGACGATGCCGCTGTGGCCGGCCGGCTCATCGATCACGGCCTCACGGAGGTCTCGTTCACGGTCTTCGCGTCGGACCCGGCCCTGCGGCGGGAGTACATGCACGACCCGACCCCCGAGGCCTCTCTTGCCGTGGTCGAGGAACTCGCGGGCGCGATCGACCTCTACGCGGCGGCCGTGATCCTGCCGGGAGTCAACGACGGGCCCGTGCTCGAGGCGACCGCGGACTGGCTCGAGGACGTGGGCGCGAAAGGGCTGATCCTGATGCGCTTTGCGAACGAGCCGCACCAGGGGCTTGTGCTCGGGAACGCGCCGATTATCCCGGGAGTCGAGCCGCAGGACGTCGAGTCGTTCGCGGCCCTTGTCCGGGAGACCGCGGAGGGCCGCTCCATGCGCGTGACCGGCACGCCGCTCCTGGACCCGGCCCTCGGCTCGCCGTTCGCGATCCGGGACGAGCCCGACCTGCTCGACCGGCTGCCGCGCCTCTCGGCCCGGGCCTCGGTGGTCACGGGCAGCATCGCGGCCCCGTACCTCCGCGACCTGCTCTGGCGGCTCGGCGGGACGGCAACGGTCGTGCCGGTCTCAAAGGAGATCGCCTGCCTGATCACGGCCGACGACCTCCGGGAGCTCGACCTCGCCGACCTCGAGGACCTGGTGGTCCTGCCGGGCCGGGCGCTCGTCCACGACGCCGAGGCCGAGCGGATCCTCTCGGCCGACGGCCGGCCCCGGACCGTGGTCCGCGGGCCCGAGACCCTGACCGCCGACGGCGAGACGAGCATGGGCATGACCCGCGAGGGCGTGCTCGAGATCGAGCTCGCCGGGCTCTTCGAGCTCGTGAACACGGTCAACCTCTACGGCCGGCGCTGAGTACCCCCCCTCCCCCGGGACCGCTGCCCTCATGGAACCGGGGAGGCCGAACCGGCCGGACATTCCCGTTTGAGCCGGGGGTTTCGAAACGCAGGAACGCCGCCGCCGGGCTGGTGGGTATCGATGGAATCGCGCTCTGCCCGGCCGCTGCTCGCACCGAAGGTTTTAGCAATATTTGAACCCCAGGATAGACTAAGCGAACATCAGCGACAGGAGCGGTCCCCGATGCAGTGCAGTCTCTGCGGAGCCCCCGGCACCACCTTCACGAAGGCCGTGCACATCCGCCACGGTATCGTGTACCTCTGTGACGCCTGTCGCGCTCGGGATCGACAAGACCTTCACCCCGCGGATCGGAGCTGTGTCTGCGACCCCGATGCCCCGCGCTGACACCGAGGGACCTGTGAACCGGCGCACATTCTCCGCCACCAAAACGGCCACCGCCGTCACCCTGGTCCCGGTCGTGCTTGCGGCCGTACTTATCGCCGGCTTCACGAGCCAGAGCGACCCTGCCCTGTCAGTGACGACTCCGGCACCGGCCCCCAGTTCGCTTCCATCCTGGCCGACAACATCACGGTCACGAAGCTCGAGGTGGTCCACTTCCACCCGAATCGGCAGTGCGACTCCTGCATCACTATCGACGATTACGCGAACTCAACCGTCACGACCCACTTCGCCGACGAGCTCGTCTCCGGGAAGATCGTCTTCCGGCACATCAACGGCGAACTCGAGGAAAAACTGCGCTCCCGGCCGTTAAGCGTTGCGAACTCCAATTCGCCTGCGACCATGCACTCTTAAAACCCCCAATCAGACTGTCCCGTCACAGCGGATATCCCACCCGTCCCTTTCGGATCGGACCGTGACGCTCGTGCGCTTGAGGGGGCCGGGTCGATAGGGGTCAGGTTAATTATCGTATAATCGAATATACGTATATACTGATGACAGGCATCAACGATCTGTATACCGCGGGCCAGTTCTTCCTGACCATCACGGCCGAACTTATCGTGCTCTTCATCGGGATCAGCTTCCTTGTCGGGCTGATCCAGGCGTACGTGCCCGAGGAGAGGATCCGGCGCGCCCTCACGAGTCGGCACCCCGCGATCGGCGCAATCCTCGGGGCGATCTTCGGCGCGCTCACCCCGTTCTGCTCCTGCTCGACCATCCCGGTCCTTGTTGGCCTGCTCAGGACCCGGGTCCCCTTCGCATCCTGCATGTCGTACCTGTTCGCGTCCCCGCTCCTGAATCCGGTCATTGTCCTGATGCTGATCGCGCTCTTCGGGCTCGTCCCGACCATCATCTACGGCGTCACGACGTTCGCGATCGCAGTCCTCGCCGGCCTCCTCCTTGAGCAGCGCGGCTACCTGCGGTACGTAAAACCGGCTGGGACGGGGGTGGGCGGGGCAGCCATGCCGGCCCCCGCCTGCTCGTGCAGCGCCGCCCCCGCCCCGATCGCCGGCTGCTGCTCCGCCGCCGTCGAGGCAGCGCCGACTCCCGGCGGCTGTTCCTGCGGTAGCGAACCTGCCGATCTGACAGACGGTTGCTACCCCGCCGCCGGGGAGCCCGCGCCCGCCACGGACCACCGCGCCCGCCTCAGCTCCGCGCTCCGGTTCGCACTCAACCTCTTCCGCCAGGTCGTCCCCTACCTGATCCTCGGTGCCGCGATTGGAGCCTTCATCTACGGCTTCATCCCGGAGAACCTGATCGTCGCGTTCGCCGGCGCCGACAACCCGCTGGCCATCCCGATCGCCGCAGTCATCGGCATCCCAATGTACATCCGGGCCGAGACGATCATCCCGATCAGCGCCGTCCTCGCGGCCAAGGGGATGGGGGTCGGGGCGGTCATCGCACTGATCATCGGGGGAGCGGGAGCGAGCATCCCCGAGGTCACCCTCCTCGCGTCCATCTTCCAGCGCCGGCTCGTCGCGGCATTCGTCGTCACCGTCCTCGGGGTCGCGATCATCACAGGCCTCCTGATGCAGCTGCTCCAGAACGCCGGCCTGATCGTCTTCGCGTGAAAGGTCTATGAAGTCTGCCGATGCACCGAGTGATTGCATGACGCCGACACGGCCGGATGGCGCCGCGCTCCTGGCCTACACCATCCTCTTCAAGGCGCTCTCGGACGAGACCCGGCTCCGGATTTATCTGCTGCTGGGCAGGGGCGAGCTCTGCGTCTGCCAGATCCAGGTAGCCCTCGCAATGTCGCAGGCGAAGGTCTCGCGACATCTCACGGTTCTCCGGCACGCGGGCCTGGTGACCTCCCGGCGCGAGGGGCTCTGGATGTACTACTCGCGGGCACCGCCCAGATCCTTCCCGCACCGTGCCGTGATGGACCGGATCGTCGAGCTGCTGGAGACCGACTCGCAGCTCATGGCCTCGGTGGTAAGCGATCCCCGGTACGTGTCCCTGCCGCTCGACGAGATGGCGCGGATGGCCGAGGATCGGAAGGACTGAAACGGCGCCTGCCTCCCTCCGGAACGGCAGTCAGGCCGCGAGATGCGCCAGGAACAGGGGAGAGGAATGGGGGATGCCTGGCGCCGCTCCCGGCCTACATTCTCTGTGGCATGGTCCGCCGGTGCAGCATCATCGTGACGGC
>CAYWVY010000077.1:0-8525 GCA_964461885.1 uncultured Methanospirillum sp.
CGATCACCCGGCCCGACTCGTCGAGTGTAGGCGTGGCAGAGACCTCCAGCCAGCGCCATTCGCCGGAGCGGTGGCGGAACCGGAAGATCAACGGCGCCTCGAGGCGCCGGGCGTCCCGGGCCGCCGCAGCAACCATAGCGCGATCGTCGGGATGGATGGCGTCGATGAACCGTCCAGGCTCCGAGCGGATCTCGTCCGCATCGTATCCGGTCATGATGGCAGACGCGGCGTTGACGTAGCGGAACGCAACGGTCGGCTGCAGCCGAACCGAGAGGACAAGGTCCTGGGTGCGGTCAAGGAGCGAGGCCGTGTCCTCCTCCGTCCAGGGTCCAGGCGTGCGCGAGACGACGAGCACGGCCCCACCGCCGGTCGTCGGCAGGAACTCGACCGTCGCATCGATGGGCTCACCACTCCGGGCCATGAGCCTGAGGAGAAGATTGTCGCGCACGCCTGTCCCCCGGTAGCGCAGGGCCGCGTGGACTCGCCAGGCAGAAGCCTCATCCATGATGGCATGAAGGGTGCCGGGCAGACGACCGTCAGCTGCCAGCCCGAGCGATGTGCGCAAGCCCGGGCTGATCGAGACGGGCCGTTCATCGGCATCGATTACGATCACCGGGAGCCGGACGACGGGGGCTCCGCCGCCCGGGGGGGCTGAGGACGACAAACGAGTCAACTGTATCCGACCCGGTACTAAAAGGTTTGCAAACCGTACCCGATACGTGGGTGCCCCGGGGGGATAGGTCACGCCACGTTGGAAAGAAAGGAGGCCGAAGGGAGATCCCGGCGATGGTCCGCATGGAGCGGCCCCGGGTTCAGACGGAGGGCGTCGATGTCCGATGGTCCGATCAGTGGACGTGGTATCGTGGTACGTCGGAAGGAGGGATGTCGCATCGGGAGCCGATGCGCGTCACCAGCATCTCCTGAAAGAGGTACGCGGCGAGCTCGAAGTCCCCTCCGCCATAGAGAGGAGCGGGGGAGAGGAGAGCCGGATCCATGGACGGGAGTTCGATCACAACGTCCCAGGTTTCGTCAAGGCGGGCTTCAGACCTCTCCTGAACCCGCTCCCGGGTGACGAACGCGCAGGTAAGGCCCCGCTCTCGAGCGTGGTCGACGAGATCCAGGAGCTCGAACCGCGTTCCCTTGCGCGAGAACGCGACGAAGATCTGCCCGCGTTCGAAAGGGTTTCTGACCAGGTCATTGACCCACCAGACGGGCGGCAACGCGCGCTGGAAGTGACGAAGCCGGATTGCAAGCGACGCAGCCGCGTGTCCGCTCCGGCCGAAGCCGTAGCAATGGATAGCGCCGGCCGAGCTCATGGCGTCGATCAGGGTCTCGACCGCGTCGGCCTGCTCGGCGACTGCACCGGCTACGCGGGCACAGTAGTCGGCGTATGCGATTGAGATCGCACCGATCCCTCCGGGTGCAGGCTCGTCGGTCATGATAAAAGCATGCGAGAGCGGGCATGAAAAGGCTGTCTCTCAAGAGGGTCCCCGGGACCCCCGGCTCATTCCCTGGCCGGTTGGCGGGCCATGGTTGCCGCCGCGAGCGCGCCGGTCGAGAACGCGGCCTGGAGGTTGTATCCGCCCGTATCTCCGTCGATGTCGAGCACTTCGCCGGCAAAGAAGAGGTTCGGGACAATGCGCGACTCCATCGTCTTCGGGTTCACCTCGTCGAGGGCGACACCGCCCGCGGTCGTCATCGCGACCGAAAAACCGCCGATGTGACTGACCGCGAACGAAAGCCCTTCCAGCACTCCCACGAGGCGTCGGCGGCCGTCCCGGTCAAGCCGTGCCCCCGTCGTCTCCTCGGGGATTCCAGCCTCAGCGAGCAGCCGCCGGAGCAACCGTTCCGGAAGGCCGAGCGGAGCAAGCGCGGCTGGGAGCCGGGCCGCGCCGCGCTCGGCACAGAGCCGGACGAGGCGTGTATCGATCGTCTCCGGTGGGGAGATCGATACGAAAGAGACGAACAGCAGGTCCCCGGGCCGGAGATGGCGCGAGAGGTCGAGCACCCCCGGGCCGGAGAGGCCCGTATGGGTGAAGAGAAGATCGCCGCGGCCTGTGGCCACCTGTCGGCCTTCGCGGACTACCCGGAGGACTGCGCCCGGGACCGAGACCCCGGAGAGATCGGCGAACGTATACGGCCCGGGCTCGACCGGGGCGAGGGCCGGGCGGGGTTCCACGACCGTGTGACCGAGTGCGCGGGCGAGCCGGTAACCGTCCCCTGTCGAGCCCGTCTCAGGGTAGGACGCGCCCCCCGTCGCGAGCACCACGGAGGCTGCCTGCCATCGTCCGCCGGCGACGCCGACCGCGAACCCGTCATTCTCTCTCTCGACCGTCCGCACCCGTGCATTACGCACTATCTGGACGCCGTTCTCCAGGCAGGCGGCGCGGAGGGCTTCGAGGACGTCGTCGGCACGGCGGGAGACGGGAAAGATCTTGCCGTCGGAACGCGTCTCGAGGGGGACACCCTGCTCGGCGAACCACGCCGCCAGGGCCGTGTTCGAGAAGAACCGGAGTGCGTGGCGAAGGAACCGGCCGTGCTCGCCGTACCGGTCGAGGAACGCGGCCAGGTCCCCCTCGTGCGTCAGGTTCGCCTGGCCCGAGCCCGCGAGGAGCAACTTGCGCCCCGGTTCGGCCATCCGTTCAAGCACGACAACGGTTCGATCGGCCGGGAGCCGTGCTGCACAAAAGAGGCCGGCCGGCCCGCCGCCCACCACGACCACGTCGGCCTGTTCACTCGTCACCGTTTTCCAGGATGATCCCCTGGGTCTCGCAGGGGATGCACTTCGCGAGTTTGTCATCGATCACGCGGTAGGCGTTTGCGAGGACCGAGGAGTTCGAGATGAGGCCCGCGATCAGCACGGTCTCGAGGATCTCCTCCCGCGATGCTCCCATCTTGAGCGCAGCCTGCATGTGGTAGCCTGTGCAGTGGGGGCACTTCAGAGCCGCACCCACAGCGAGGCAGATCAGCTCGATCTGCTTTGGGCCGAGCGGCGAGGTCTTGGTTACCGCGTCCTTGTAAAGCAGGTGCGAAACCAGCACCTCGGGCCGCTCGGCCATCCGCTGAAAGATCAACGGGATCTTGCCGTACTCCTGCTCGATCGCCTTCATCCACCCCGCGCATGCCTCGTCCGCTCCGGCATCCACGATCCGCGACAGCTCCTCTTCAAACGTCATGTCCTGGGTCTCCGAAAAGAGAAGAGCACCATCCTCTGGTTAGACGACGATGTCCGTCTCCGAAGAGGGTTTGATCCTGACGAGGATATAATCGCGCATGCGGGACGGAAGCACGTCCGCGATCTGGCCGATGGTCACGCCCTCCTCGACCTCGGTCGATCGAATGCGGTCGGCGAAATCGGCGTACGGGAGCTTCACGCGGAGACCCGCGATCTGGACGGTGACCGGCGTCGGGCTTGTCACCTCGAGCACCTCGGGGACCTGCTCCTGGATCACCGCCATCAGCCGTGCGGGCGAGGCCGACAGCGGGTCCTTCGCAATCTCTTCGCGCCGCAGGTCGAGGACGCGAACGATCTCGGCCACGATCGCGTCGAGGCGCTCGATCTCGTCGGCCTCCTTGGTCCGGTGCATGAACCGGCCGACGTTGCCAACGTATCCGGCGACGGGCGGATCAGTCGCCGTCCGGAGAACCTCGGTGTCGGGCTTGCCCGTCAGGATGATCGGAACGTCGATGCCCCGGCGGAGCGCCCTCATCTTTTCGACGATGCAGTGCTCGAAGTTGCCGAGCAGGAAGACTGCACAGTCGTGCTCGTTGATGATCTCGCGCTCCTCCGCCGATGTCTGGGCGACCCGCTTGCCGTAGCCCCGAGCGAGCCCGATCATGTTGGACTTCGCACCGAGCCGGCGCACGTACTCGGCGATATCGCAGGCCGGATGAGGGAGGTGGTGGATCGAGAGAGACGGGGTGACGATCGCGACCTCGGTCCCGACGAGGGGCGAGAGCGTGACCTCGCCGCCGATGGGTTTTCCGATCCGGCTTATCAGGGGGATATCGTCCCGCGGCACCAGGCAGAGGAGCACGACCTCGGTCGCGAGCATGTGCTTCTGGATCACGTATCCGCCGAGATCTGCGATCAGGTCCACGATCTCGTCGTGGCGGTAGACCCCGCCTTTGTAGGTGATGGGGACAAGGATCATGGTGGCGTCTCCCCCATCTTCGCAAAGAGAGCCCGGATACGGGCCGGGAGATCTTCAGGGAGGGTGTTCTCGCTCGAGGCTAACCAGAACCGGCCGTGCTCGTACCTGTGCTCGCGGACGCGGAAGCCCTCGGGGGCGATCGAGAGCAGGGCATAGATCAGGTCGCGCACGAGCCCCTCCGTGGGATCGGAGACGACCATGTCGGCGATCTCGCGGTCGACGGGCAGGTCGGGCTCGTCCGAGATCTCGACGGTCCAGCGGTCGGGCTGTTCGACGCGATTCTTGCCGTACTGCCTCCAGAGCCGGTCGAGCAGGGACGCCAGATGCGTCTCCTCGTTGATCCCGAGTTTCACCTTGCCCGGCTCGAAGGTCACGTCGGCGAAGTCCCGGAGCCGAACGAGCGGCGGGATCCGTCCAAGCATCCCCACCGCAATGAAGAGCGGGTACTCGGGATCGATCGCGATATGGAGCTTCGCGACCGCCCTCGCGAGATTGTGGTCGAGCAGCACGTCGTTCGCGATGTCGACGTAGGCCTGAACCGCCCAGGCCTCGGGAGACTCGACAACGAAATGATCGAGGGGCACTGCTCTCACTCCTTCCTGACGAAGCCCGAGGCAAGCAGGGCCGAGCCGACCGCTCCGATGTACTGCGAGTAGGGCGGCACGACGATCTCGGTCTGGAGGATCTCGCCCATTGCGTGGACAAGCCCGCTGATCAGGGACGTGCCGCCCACCATGATCACCGGCTCGCGGATGTCGACTTCCTGGAGCTGCTGCTCGTAGACCTGCTCGGCAACCGAATGGCAGGCTGCGGCCGCCACGTCCTCGGGGGTGTTGCCGGCTGCGAGCGCGTTCACGAGCGACTGGGTGCCGAAGACGATGCAGTAGGAGTTCATGGGGACGTTCTTTCCCATCCCTTTCATCGCGAGCGGTCCGAGCTCGGTGATGTCGATCCCGAGGCGTTTTGCGGTCATCTCGAGGAACCGTCCCGAGGCACCCGCGCAGATCCCACCCATGGTGAAGACGCCCGGAATCCCGTCCTGGACCGTGATCGCCTTGTTGTCCATGCCGCCGATATCGATCACGGTGGCGAACCCGTGCTGTCGATCGGCGAGGTAGACCGCGCCCTTCGAGTTAACGGTCAGTTCCTCCTGGATCAGGTCTGCGCCGATCGCGTTGCCAAGCAGGAAGCGGCCGTAGCCGGTCACCCCGACCGCCTCGATCTCGGACCGGCGGACCCCCGACTCCTCGAGCGCGAGCGCGATCACCTCGTCGGCCGACTGCTGGACCTGGGTTGTCGGGCGCCAGCCGGTCCCGATCACCTCGTTGTCCTTCATGATGACGGCCTTCGTGGTTGCCGAGCCCGAGTCGAGGCCCATGGTGAGCCCCTCCTGCCGTTCGCGCGCAAGCAGGGCGCGGCGGCGGGCGATCGTGACGAGCGCCTCCATCCTCGTCAGCAGTGTCCCCGAGGTCGTCCGCTCGGTGAACGAGTACGAGACGACGGGAAGGCACGATGTCTCGTGAATGTACCGGCGGAGTTCGTTACGAACGATGGCGGCCTCGGCACAGCGGAAGCAGGTCGCGATGAAGACTGCATCGGCCTCGGCCCTGCCCGTCACGAGCGCCTCGGCCCGCGCGATCATCAGTTTGAGGTCGGCGGAGTGGACATCGAGGCCGAACCTCTTTCCGGCTGACCGGACATCCGCGAGGGTCACGTCGGGATAGAAAACCTCTGCCTCGACGTGCCGGGCGGCCTCGTAGATCTCGGGCATCACGCCCGAGTACTCGGCCCCGCAGCCGAGCAGGGCGATGCGAACGGGTGCTGTCATGTGGATGCGCCTCCGGGGAGGGCCGTGAGGAACTCTTTGATTGCGCCCACGAACCGGATGCCCTCCTCGTCGGAGTGCGGATAGTCGAGCTCAAGGAGCGGGATCTTGCGCCGGTGAAGCAGGAATGTTACCAGTTCGTTCGTGCGAGCGCAGCCCATGCAGCCAAACGAGAGGTCGGCATCGCGGATGATGATCCCCGCTTCGGCCTCTTCGACCTGAGGGCCGAACAGCGACATCCGTCCTCGGACGCCACTCGGAACCTCGACAGCCGCGTAGCGGAGCCCCTTCTTGGGGTCCTCGGACGTGATCTGGAGCGGGGGCGAATCGAGCCCGGGCGTCTGTACTCGCTCGCGGACGGCCAGGGCCGATCCGAGCGGCTGGTGACCGAAGCGGGCGACGAGGTCCGAGAGGATCAGGCTCGTTCCCGGATAGATAAATACCTTGGCCATGTCAGGATTCCTCGATGATCTCACGCAGGCGGTCGGGCGAAAGCGGTTCATCGTGCTTCTTCGGCTTTGCGCGGAGCAGGTCCGCCTTCTTCGGGTCGCGAAGAGCGCGGAGACCGGACGAGATGTACCGGACGAGCCGCATCTCGTTCTCGTGGCCGTAAAAGCCGGGCCGGGCCCCGCCGAGGTTTGCGCGGCATCGCCGCTCGTCGCCCGGCGGAAAGCCGCGGTCTTTCACGAAGATCCGGTCGGGATCGAGCGCACGGAGCGCTCCAACCAGCCGCTCGACATCGGCCTCCGGGCCGTTGATCATGAGGCCGAAGCAGGTCTCCTTGATCTGGGTTGCAGGCGCGATCTCGTAGGCCCGCAGGGCGAGGTCGGCGGCAGTCAGGTCCGGTGAATCGACAAAGACGTACTTCGTCGCGGTGCCGGGGCGTACGCCGGGCCGGGCGGGCGCTGCGCCCGCGGAGGCCGCCTCGGTCACGGCCGCGCCTCCCGAATATACACAGTCTTTCCTTCCTTCATGCGTCTCAGTTTCCCAATATCAATCACTTCTCCGATCAGGTTCGTTCCCTCGAACGGCTCGGAGGTCGGGCCGAACTCGGGACTCGTTGAGAGACGCACCCCCACCATCCCGCGCCCCTTGCGGGCGTCGTTGGTGATCGCGAGCGCGTTCGCCGGACTCTCGCCCACGGGGGGGTTCTCGGGATAGAGCCGGACGTCGATCGGAAGCTTTGGCTTGAAGAGATAGACGTCCTCGAACGAGAAGAAGAACGGCATCGTCCCGATCGCGTGTGTCCTGAGCCCCGTGATCCGGCGGAAGACCGAGACCGAAGCCGGTGCCGCAGCTTCGTCGAGCCGAATATCGATCACGTCCGAGAGCGGGACCGTCGTGACGGAGACTGCGCCGGCCGCGAGCACCTCGAGGGTGGTCCCGGGGTTCTGACCGATCACGACCCGGTCTCCCTCGGTCTTGTCGGTCTCGAACGCGATGCCCCGGTCGGCAGCAAGGCGAGTCGCGGCCTCGAGCGGAAGGCCGAGCAGGTCGAACCGTGCCGGTTCGCAGGCGACCGCGATCCGGTCGCCCTCGCGGGCGAGCTTGACCAGCTCGAGACCGTGGCCGACCCGCCCGACAATCGTGTGAAACTGCGAGGCCGGCACGTCCTCGCGATAGATATAGAGGCAGCCGCGCCGGGAGCCGGCCGTCCGAGCCGTTACGCACCCTTCTCGCCGTCCCCTGGCTTCCTCTACCGGGACAGACTCCCCTACGAGCCGCTCCTCGGTAATATGGGTCGAGGCGGTCCGGGTTACGAGGAACTCCTTCGCCTCGAACGCAAGAAGCATGTGCTCGACTGAGGCAGCGGTTGCGGTCTCGATCTGGTTCCCCCCGTAGCCCTCGGCCGTCACCCCGATACCGGTCACGACCTCCATGCCGTCTTCGAGCGCGAGAGAGCGGTCGGTCGTCGTGAACGACCGGCTCGTATCCGCCCAGGAGAGGACGGGCTGGACCGTCTCGAGCCGGTCTTCTCCCCCCAGGCGGTCCACGACCGCGCGGCCCGCGACGATGGTGCCGACCACGCCGCCGTCCGCACCGGCCCCGTAGTCGGCCGTGTGCCGGGCCCGGGAGCAGATCAGGTACGACCGGGCCGGGTCGTACCCGCCGCACCCGAGGATCACATCACCGCGGCGGTACTGATGGGTCCGTCGGGCCGGTGCGATCGTGCTCGGAAAAGGACCGAATGCGACCGAGTTGCGGTCAGCCCACCCGACGTCCAGGCCTGCAAGCGATGTCGGATCGGGAAGTCGGCTCCCGGGGGCGACCTCGACCGTCACCTCGCCCGCGGTCGCCAGAAGCCGGATGTTCGCGGTTGCGGCGGCCTCGGCCGTCGAGGGGCGGATAACGGCAACGGCAAAGCGGGGATCGAGTTCCTGGCAGAGGTCAGCAAGGGTTGACCCGTCAGGAAGTTCGCGGCGGGTGCCGTTGTACTGGATCGTCAGCATCGCGGCCTCAGGCTGGACTGCCGGTATCCATGACCCGGCGTTCCTCTTCTGTGAGGTGTTCGAGCACGTCTGCCACGGGTCCGATCTTGATGATCT
>CAYWVY010000078.1:0-8463 GCA_964461885.1 uncultured Methanospirillum sp.
TCGGCTCCCGGCCGAGGAGCCGCCGGGCCTCGGCGAGGTCGGCGTCGGACAGCATGGCTGAAGAAGGGTCGACGGTCGCGAGCATAAAGGCATGGCGACGGGCCCGGCCGGCCGGGGCTCCGCTGCGTGCGGGAGAGAGAGTGAAGAAGCGGCGGGCGACGGCGATGCCGCCCGCCGGGCACGGTCCCGGCTGTTCGCCGGGTGGTCTCACCGGAAGCCCGCGCCGCGCCGGGGCGCCCCCACGCCCCGGCAAGGCCGGCCCCCCAGCCGCCGCAGGGCCTCGATGACGAGGAAGCCCGCGACAGAGCCGATACCGACCCCCCAGAGGGGGTCCATCTACGCCAGCGCCGGGACGGCGTCGGCCCGGTTCTCGACGGCCGTGCAGATGGCGTCGTCCTCGTAGGACGAGAGCGTCAGGCGCGTGCGCGAGAGGGCCAGAGTGTAGATCTCGCCGTTCGCGTCGTGGCAGTGGACCGTCGCGGTGAAGGTGTCGCTGTCGGACGCGTGGACGGCCGTGCCGCCCATGGCCGTGGCGAGCGCCGCATTGTCGAGCATGGTTGCGAAGTTCGCGATGTACACGGCGATGCTCGGGCAGCGGACGCTGACCTGGCCGACGATCTCGGCCTCGTCGTTCTCGTACACGATCCTCCCCGTGTACGACTCGCGGCTCTTCTCGACCGCAGCGTGGTTCCCGGTGCCGATCTGGTCGGCCGTGCAGCCGAACGGGTTCGTGGTCAGGACGTCGTCCACGATCTCCGCGAACGCAGCCGCGCCGGCGATCGGCGCGGCCAGTTCCCGGACGGCCGCCTTCACGACGCCGCTCTGGACAAAATTTGCCATTCTGTTAACCTCTGGGTACAATGTACCCGACAGATATCGTCCTTCAAGGCTCATATAAATGGTAATTCGCGGGAAACGACTGGGGCGGTGGCAGCGAGACCCGGCGGGCCGGCCGATTCGAACGAGGGGTGCGGCGAACGAGAAAGGGGGGAGGTCGGGGGGGATCAGAGATTGTTGAAGAGCCAGACCACGTCGGCGAAGTCGATCCGGCCGTTCGCGTTGTAGTCGAAGAGGCCCACCGGCTCGTGGTCGGCGATCCAGGCCATCTGGTTGAAGCAGAGCACGACCAGCACGAAATCCGTTTATTCGACGCCCCCGTTCGCGCAGACCGTTCGCCCGGGCTCAAACATTAAGTACGTCGGAGAGCGTAGAGATATTTGAAATGCGCCGTACCGCAGCGCCCCTGTCGTGGCTCCTCGCCGCCCTCTGCCTCCTCGCCCTGCTCGCCGGCCCCGTCCCGGTTGCCGCGGAGGACCCGTCCATCGTCGTCGCCGACTACGCCGTCAGCCCCGCCGTCCTCCAGCCCGGCGACCTCGGGACGATCACGGCCACCATCCGCAACACCGCCTCCATCGCGAGCCTCACCAGGACCGAGAACCTGGCCGACCCCGACGGCGGCACCATCGCCAGCACCCGGAGCACGGACATCACCGTCAACATCGAGCGTGTCCGGCTCAGCGGCGGGGCCGTCGAGGTCCTCTCCGGCGACAACGCCCGCGTCGGCGCCCTCGGCCCCGGCGAGTCCGTCCCCGTCACCTTCCTCGTTCGCGCCCCCGCCAATGACGGCGTCTACTTCCCCGAGATCTGGGTCGAAGTCACCGACGGGCGAAGCGTCCGCAAGTCCGTCCCCCTCAACGTCAACACCCAGCTTGCCCTCCTCAAGAAGCCCGGGCTGACCGTCGAGAAGATCGTCCCCGATAGCGTCAACCCGGGTGACGACATCCCCGTGCGCGTCGACATCCGGAACGACGGGCTCGCCCGGGCCGACCAGGTCACGATCGCGGTCAACTCCTCCATCGCCGCCATCGCGCCGAAGACCCCCGGGACCTACCACCTCGGCACCCTCCTCCGCGGCCGGAACGCAACCCTCGACATGGTCTTCTCCACCGACCGGCGCGCCCCGCTCGGCCTCACCCCCCTCCTCCTGACCGTCACCTACGCCAGCGCCGACGGCTCGATCATCTCGCAGACCGAGACGATCGGCGCCCGGCTCCGCGGGCGGGCCGACCTCGGCATCGCCTCCCTCTCGACCGACCCGGCCCGGATCGCGGCCGGCGACCCCGTCTCCCTCGTCATCCGGCTCGAGAACACGGGGACGGACACGGCCAACTCGGTCAAGGCCTCGATCGACCTCCCCTTCTCCGGCAGCGCCGACGCCTTCGTCGGGCGGATCGAGCCGAACAACGACGCCCCCGCCGTCTACGTCCTCAAGGCCGGCGACCCCGGGACCTACGCCTACAACCTCTCCGTCCAGTACGAGGACGATTACGGCGTCCACACCCACGAGGAGACCCTGCGCCTGACCGTCCAGGAGGGGAGCTCGCCCCTCCCGCTCCTGCTGGCCGTGATCGTCCTCGCGCTCGCCGCCGTCGGCGTCGCCTGGTACCTCCGGCGGAAGCGGGCGGGTAGCGCCGATGCTCGAGGATGAGCAGGTCGCCCTGTTCCTCGCGGCCCGGCTGATCGCCCGGGGGAACAAGGGCACCCTCCTGTTGACCATCATGATCCTCGCGATGGTCTTCGTCAACCTGATCTTCCTCCCCTCCATCATCGCCGGGGTCGTGGTCCTCTTCAACCAGCAGACCATCGACTACAGCTTCGGCAACCTGATCGTCGAGCCGAAGGAGGGCGAGCTCCGGATCGCCGACCCCGGCCAGCTCGTCCAGAAGATCAACGGCATCCCCGGCGTGGTGGCCTCCACCCCGCGGTACGTGACCGGGGGCACGGTGGTCAGCGAGGGGGGGACGACCTCCCCGCTCGTCACGGCCATCGACCCGGACCGCGAGCAGGAGGTGCTGAAGATCCACACGAAGGTCATCAGCGGCGACTATCTGAGTCCGGCCGACACGGGCCAGATCCTGGTCGGCGAGACCCTCGCCGGGACCGGCACGCCGGGCGGGGACAGCACCCCGACCCTCGGCGGCGTGGATGTGGGCCGGACCGTCGACCTCACCCTCCCGAACGGGGTGACGCGCCAGTTCCGGGTGAAGGGGATCCTCAAGGCCGGCACGTCGAGCGTCGATAACGCCGTCTTCATCACGCGCCGGGACGCCGCGTCCATGCTCGGCGAGGCCGACCCGGCGAACGTGATCCTGGTCCGGACGGAGACGACCGGCAACGACGACGCCATGCGCCTGGTCCTGATGCAGTACGGCGTGCAGGAGAAGATCTGGACCTGGGAGGACAAGTCCGCGGACTTCCTCGAGTCGATCGTGGGCTCGTTCGGGATCATCAACGCCATCAGTACGGGGGTGAGCCTGGTGATCGCCGTGGTGGTGATCTTCATCGTGATCTTCATCGGGATCGTGTACCGCAGAAAGCAGATCGGGATCCTCAGGGCGATCGGGATCGGCCGGTCGATCATCATCAAGTCGTACCTCTTCCAGGCGCTCTTCATCTGCACCTGCGGCACGCTCGCCGGCGGCGCCCTGCTGCTGGCCGTGCTCCAGTTCCTGGCCGGGAACCCCATCGTCTTTCCCGGCGGGCCGGTGGCGCCGTCCCTCGAGCCGGGCCTGGTGGTGCAGTCGGTGGCGAGCCTGTACGCCGCCTCCCTGATCGCGGGCTACCTGCCCTCGTGGCTGACGACGCGCGAGGAGATCCTCGACGCGATTCGGGGGTAACATGATCCGCGGCGAGAACTTGACGAAAGTCTACGGAATGGGGAGCGTGGAGGTCCGCGCCCTCGACGGGGTGGACGTCGAGATCGCGAAGGGCGAGTTCGTGGGCGTGATGGGCGCGAGCGGGAGCGGGAAGTCGACCCTGCTGCACCTGCTCGGGCTGCTCGATAGGCCGACGGACGGCGCGCTCGTGATCGACGGGGTGGACGTGACGCGGCTCTCGGAGGGGGAGCGGGAGCGCTTCCGGCTGCGGCGGCTCGGGTACGTCTTCCAGGACTACGCCCTGGTGCCCGAGCTGACGGCGCAGGAGAACGTGTACCTGCCGTCAAAGGTGCGCGGGATGACGGCGAAGGAGTGCACCCTCGCCTGTGGGTCGATCCTGGACCAGGTGGGCCTGAAGGACCGGGTGGGGTTCCTGCCGGGGGAGCTCTCGGGCGGGGAGCAGCAGCGGGTGGCGATCGCCCGGGCGCTGGTGAACCGGCCGGCCCTGCTGCTCGCGGACGAGCCCTGCGCGAACCTGGACTCGAAGAACTCGGTCCTGATCCTGGACCTGATCCGGGCGCTGAACCGCGAGCTCGCCCAGACGGTGGTGATGGTCTCGCACGAGGACTGGCACCGGCAGTACTTCGACCGGGTGCTCTTCCTGCGCGACGGCCGGATCGTCGAGGACGAGTACGCCGGGGACGCGCCGGGGACGGCGTGAGGCGGCTTACTTGACGACGAACGAGCCGGTCATCTGCGTGGGGTGGAGATCGCACCGGAAGAAGTAGGTCCCGGGCGTGCTCGGCGCGGTGAAGGTGTAGGTCGCGCTCCCCGGGCCGTTGACGACCGGCCCTTTGAAGATGCTCGTGCCGGCCGAGGCGTCCGTGTACACGGCGAAGTTGTGCTGGACGCCGGCGTCCTTATTCTCGAAGGCGATGGTGACCGTCGCTCCGGCGGGGGCCACGAGGATGTCCATGTCGAACTGCATGTTCTGGGCCGCGAGGGCAATGGTGACGGGCTGGCCGGCTCCGCCGCCGGTGACCGAGGGCGCGGGGGACGTGGGCGTCCCGGCGGCCGGCGGGGTGTCGGCGCACCCGGCGCCGAGCGCAACGAGGAGGAGCGCGATCGTGGCGAGCAGAACAAGAACCATTCGCATGGGCGGAGAGAGGGGGGCGAACGTATTAAAGGGTTGCCGGGCGGGGGGCGAGGGATACATACGGCCCGCTCGTCCGTTTCACAGGAGCACAGAGCATGAAGAGGGTACTGGACGTGGCCGTGGTCGCAGGCCTCCTCGCGGTCCTTTTCGCGGACGGGTGCGCGGGCGTGCCGGCCACCGACGAGAACTACCACGGCGAGGAGGGAGACCGGCCGGCGCCGGGCGCGGGGGAGAGCGGCGGGCCGGGGAGCCCGGGGACCGGCGCGGCCGGGGGCGCGGGGGACCGGGCGCGGAACAAGGACCGGTAGCCCCGTTCACTCGCCGTCGCGGCCCGCGAGGTCGCCGGTCGTGACTCCCGGGTGGCGGTACCGCCGCCGCGACGCGGTCTTCGGGCCGGCCTGGATCGCCTGGACCGGGCAGTGCTGGATGCAGGCCATGCACTGCTCGCAGCGGTGGAGCCAGGCGGGCCGGCCGGCCTCGAGCCGGACGTTGCCGACGGGACAGACGGCCGCGCAGGTCCCGCACGCGGTGCAGCGGTCATCGACCGTGAACTTCTCATCGGCCCGGTGCGCCCCGGCGAGGAAGCGGGGATAGAAGAGCCGGTGGATGACGGCGCCGACGGGCGAGAACCGGGGCATCGTATGCTCGCCGCGGCCCACCGCCTCGGCGATCGCCGCCACCCGCCGGCCGGCGTCCGCCAGCGTCCGCTCGAGCGCCCGGTCCCCCTGACTGTCGTAGAGGAGGATGTAGTTCCCGGGCATCCGGACCGCGAACCCGGCGTCGAGGCCCCTCTTGCCCGGCCCGTCCTGCAGGATCCGGTCGAGCTGGCGGAGCGAGGGCGCGGCGCCGGAGCCGCCCAGGGTGCAGGCCGCGAAGACGTACCGGGCCCCGTCGAGGTCGAGCCGGCCGGCGATCTCCGCGACGAGGGACGGAACGCCGGAGAAGTAGACGGGGTAGACGATGCCGACGCGCTCCGCGGCGGGGCGGAGCGGCCCGGGCTCTTCGGCGAGGGAGGCGATCGGCACGGCCCGGCAGTCGCCCAGCCGTTCGCAGAGGTCGCGGGCGACGGCGAGCGAGTTCCCTGTGCCCGAAAAGTAGTAGATCGTGGTCTCCATCGTCGGTCACGGAGTCTATCGGCGCCGGCCGGCAAAAGGGTGGCGGCGGAGGAGAGGAGAACGAGCCACCGGCTAGACGCCCACCCATTCGTCACGGGGGAGGCCGGCCTGACGGAGGATACGCACAAGGAGGTCCGGCCCGATCTCGACGCGGCGGGGGTTCGGGATCGTGAGGACGAGATCGCCGCGGACCATGTACGGGTGGCGGCCGCCGCGGTACGGGCCGTCGAACCCGAGGGCGCGCAGGCGACGGACGAGATCGGCCTGCGAAACGGGGCAGAGGCGCCTATCCGCCGGCACCGGCGTGCATAACCCCGGCGGGCTCGAGCCTGACACCGCCGACGGGCGGGATCGCGAGGCCGCGGCGGAGCCGGACGAGGAGCCAGCCGTCGAGGGCCTCGGCGAGGTGTGCGCGGCACTCCTCCTCGGTCCGGCCCGTGGCCCAGACGCCGCGAAGCCCCGGAATCTCGCCGTACCACGGCTCCTCGTCCTCGATCTCCTCGTACCGCGCGGCAGCGAGCGCAGCGGCGATGTACTGGACGATCATCCTGATCGTCTCTGGGCCCCGCCGGCTCTTATGTCTTTTCCCCGGCGGCCCGCTTCGCCTCCGGCGGGCAGCGCTCGAGCGTCAGCCCGCTCGGGTCCGCAGACCCTCGCGACGGCGGGTGGACCACCACCAGGTCCCGAAGTGGTCGGTCGCGATCGAGATCTGGTTGCCGCGCATCCGGTAGCCCCGGGCGCGATACCGCCCCTGCCCCTCGGCAACGACCCGGCACGTCCACGAACTCGAGCCCTTCGGTGATGCTGGTGATGCCGGGGAGGTCGGGCCGGCCGGGCCGACCGGGCGAGACGCATGGTCGTCACCTCGCCCGTCCAGGGCAGCGAGGGATCGCGGAAGGCCCGTCCCGAGTTTTTTCTTCACCTCGACAGAGT
This sequence comes from uncultured Methanospirillum sp., assembly GCA_964461885.1. Lineage (GTDB taxonomy): Archaea > Halobacteriota > Methanomicrobia > Methanomicrobiales > Methanospirillaceae > UBA288. The sequence goes on from CAYWVY010000078.1 coordinate 6,861, forward strand.
CTGGTTTTTATTCGAACGCGACCTGTATCCTATCCTGGACCCGGCAACGATCGGGGAACGCGGAGATCGGTCCCGGAGGAGAACCTGTGAAGGCGATTGTCTACGAACGATACGGCCCGCCGGAGGTTCTCCAGCTCAGAGAGGTCCCCCGGCCCGTTCACCGAGACAACGAACTGCTGATCAGGATCCACGCGACGACCGCGACCGCGGGGGACGTGCGCATGCGAAAGGCAGACCCGGTCGCCGCACGCCTGTACAACGGCCTCCTCAGGCCGAAGCGAGTGACCGTGCTGGGCTTCGAGCTGGCCGGCGAAATCGAAGCGGTCGGCAGCAGGGTGCAGCAGTACCGGGAGGGGGACCAGGTCTACGCATTCGCCGGTCTCGATTTCGACGCGTATGCCGGGTACACGTGCATGGCGGAAGAAGGGTCCCTGAACGGCGGGATCGTCGCACGAAAACCCGCCAACCTATCGTACGAAGAGGCCGCCGCCGTTCCCGTCGGCGGACTGACGGCCCTGTGGTTTCTGAAGAAAGGGGGCATCCGGAGCGGGCAGTCGGTCCTCGTCTACGGCGCTTCCGGGAGTGTCGGCACCTATGCGGCCCAGCTCGCCCGGCATTTTGAGGCGGACGTCACCGGGGTCTGCAGCACCGCGAACCTGGCGATGGTGAGATCTCTGGGCGCCGACACGGTCGTCGATTATACGACAGAGGACTTCACCGGGACCGGCCGGCCTTCGACATCGTCTTCGACGCGGTCGGCAAAACGTCGCGGTCGCAGTGCAGGAACCTGCTCAAGAGGGACGGAGGCTTTCTCTCCACGAACGGTTCGGCGCCGGAAGATACCCGGGACCTGGTCTTCCTCAGGGAACTGCTCGAGGCGGGGGAGATCCGGCCGGTCATCGACCGGTGCTACCCGCTCGAACGGATCGCCGAGGCCCACCGGTACGTCGAGGCGGGGCACAAGAGAGGGAGCGTCGTGATCAGCGTGGTGCAGGACGAACAGGAAGGTGAACGGAATGGAACAGGATGAGATGGGAAAAGGAGAGGCGGTGCGATCGCTCGTGGTCGTCTGCTCGTATCATCACAAGAATACGGAGAAGATCGCCCGCGTCATCGCGGGGGTGCTCGGCGCACCGGTACGAACCCCGCAGCAGGTCGGGCCCGACGAGGTCGCGGAGTACGACCTGGTCGGTTTCGGCTCGGGGATCTACGACGCGACGTTCCACCCGTCCCTCCTCGAGCTCGCCGACCGGCTTCCGCGGGTCGATAACAAACGAGCCTTCCTCTTCTCGACCTACGGGGCCCCCGCCGTGGCTGCGGGAGGGAAATTCGTTCAGAACAACCACTCGCTGATGCGGGAGAAGCTGCTGGCGAAAGGGTACACAGTCTCCGGCGAGTTCGGCTGCGCGGGATGGAACACGAACCTCTTTCTGAAGTACTTCGGGGGGTTGAACAAAGGCCGGCCCAATGTCGACGACCTTGAGCGTGCGAAAGAGTTCGCCCGGAACCTGGTGGAGAGAGCCCGCTGAACTGCGGAGGTGCGGGCGCGACGGGTGCGACGATCGCGGTTCACGGGCCGGCCGACGGGTGGTATCTCGTGGCG
>CAYWVY010000079.1:0-8352 GCA_964461885.1 uncultured Methanospirillum sp.
CGTAGGCCCGGGAGCCGAACGAGTTCTGCTTGCCCGTCGGGGAGATCGTGGCTGCGGCCTCGACGAGCGACGCGAGCGCGGCCTTTGCGAGCGCCTCGTCGCCCTGGAGGTTCTCGAGGAGCAGGTCGCGGTCGATGCAGACGTAGAGATAGAAGAGTCCCGCGGCGAACTCCGTCTCACCAACATGGCCGGCGCCGACATCCTCCTCGCCCCGGTTCAGGTCGTCGACCGCGGTGAAATAGTCGTCCTCCACCACGGCCTTGTGAACTGTGATCGCGTGGGCGACCTGGACCGCAGCCTCGGTGTTGTACTTCGGGTTCGCAGCGAGCATCCTGCCGAACATCCCGATATCAGCGGCCGTGTGCCTGCGGAAGAGGCCCTTTAGCTCCTCCTCGGTCGGCGCAATCTTCTCGGTCGCCGACCGCGTCACGAGCGCCTCGATCGCGGCGATCTCCTCGGGCGAGAAGTGAGCGAGCTGCTCGATCTCAAGGGGATCCGGTTTGTCTTTTTCGTCCTTCTTATTCTCCTTGAGCTTGCCAAATACCTCGGCGATTGCCCGGCTCCATTGGCGTGCCGCCTTTTCATCGACTGGAGGGAAAGCCGGTGCCGCGGTTTCATCATCACTGAGGACTGCCGGAAGCGGGATCCCTGTTATGAACGATTCGTATACCTTCTTTCCCATTTCCTTGGTTCGCGTCCCGATATGACCAGAGAGTGCCGCACCAAAGACGTGTGACGTGCGCCAGGCCCGCTTGAGGCTTTGCGACGATATCCGTATCCGCTTGGCACCTCCCATCACAGCAGTCTTCGGGCGGCCGAGGTCGTCGCGGTTCAGGTTCGACGGGGGGTACGATACCAGCATATGGAGCTGCACAAATGTCGTCATGGTGATCACGTGGAAGTTTCCTTACTCGGGGCCACGTCATAGTAGGCAAAGGCCCAGTCCTGTTTTGTCTCGTCATCCCAGCAGTAGACGCCGAGCGCTAGGCTCGGCACGTCAACCGACTCCCAGGTTCCGCCAAGCAGATGCACGAGACGGACCATTACACGGTACAGTTCCTCGGGCTCGCTCTCGGAGATCACGAGCAACCGGCGGAATCGGAGCTCTGACACCGGAGGCTTCGATTTGTCCCGCGGATCTCCCATCTCGTACGCGATGTACCTGTTGGTTTTGGGGTGAAGGACCTGTTCTATCTCGTCCTTTTTCCGTGGGGGGGTGACGTGGGAGAGCACACCGGCCACAACGGCCAGTGGGACGATATCCGCTCCGCCGAGATGGCCGCACCCGCCGAGGTCGACGCGAAGCCGATTGAAGGCCGGTGTCAGCACGACATCAGCAAGCGAGTGGCAGCGCCGTAACACCGCACGGTCCCCGCGGGCATTATCAGAGTCCTGCCACCATTCTAACAACGCACCCAATGGCTCTCTTTGCCATAGGGGAAACTTTTGTGTCAGTTCTGCGTTCATGACATCACGACTGCTGTTTCAATTACGTACCTTTGCAGTCCTCTTTCCCTTCTTTTTGGGAGGGAGGGGAAGACCGAGTGTCCGTGCAATCAGCTCAGTTTCCGGCCTGAGAAATTCTGTCAGTTCACGGTGGGCAATCGCAATCCTTCGCGGGTTGCTGATCCCTATCTGGGCAAGCTGTGAATACTCGTCGAATAGTGCGAGAGCTTCAGACCTGAGAACCTCCAACCAGGATTCTTTTACTTTGATCGGCTCTTCATCGTTCGATAACACCGATAGCAATGTCTCTTGATGGTCGAAGAACAAAGGCTCGGTGTCCTGCCAGATTCGCGAACCGACCTCCCCGACCCACTTGGGCCGACCTTTATTACTCTTCCTTTCAGTTCCATACCATGCGTCGATGACGGAGCGTTGAGTCTGTTGCGCGATCAGCTTCGCCGTCGAGATCATCTCTGCGATGACAGCTTCGTATTCCTCTCGAATATCCTGGTTTACATAACGAAGCGGCATGACACTCTCATAGTACCCCCGCGCCTTCATGTGGGCCATGTCATAGCCGGCAGCCCAGATACGGGCAGGATACTGAGGCAGATGGCGCTGACGGATGGTTCGGAAATAGTCCACAACAAGGGCCGGTCTGATCTGGGACTTATCAGTCTCCGTCGCGGTTTGGATCAACCCAAGCCAATGCCGGTAAGTCACGCCTCCCGGCTGGGGATGAACCGCAATCGGCTCACCGGTTTTTTTATCGATCCTGTATGGTGTGAGCGGGTGTACCCAACCGCCTGAATACGCGACACCTCCATGTCGGTTAATGAACTCTGTAACCAGAGGCTGTTGTGTCGCTCCGCAGAGGTCGCAGGTACCCTTCTCACGATCTTGGTTACATTCAAACCGGATCCTCCGGGGCATCCCCCAATAAACCTGAAGTGGGTGCGCATCCCGGGGTGTCGTACGCCCCTCCGAACTCTGGCGCGTAAGGGCCAACCAGGGAAACATCGAAGAATCGTCATCTAAGTCGCTATTCCCAAGATGCTCGATCTGTGCGCGGGGGAGTACGTTCAGCCAGAGAGTGTGCCAAAATGTCTCTCCCAGAATGAGCGTTGTCAGTGGTCCGCCGCCACGGATGGATGTCATGTGGCCGCGCCCTCCCTCTGGAGCGTTCAGCTGCATGGTCAGAAGAGCTGTTGCGGTACACCGTGGGCAACATTGCTGCACGGTTTCGCGTTTAACGAAATGATCTTTGTTATCCCCCAGGGACTGATCGCCCGATGTATCGATAAGCAGGCAGTTAATGGACTGGGTAACACCCTCGGTCAAGGTGAGATCCTGGAGAAACCGAGGACCGCCACCGTCGATCTCAAAGAATGGCCGTAGCGGTTCGAACGCGGCCCTCAACTCATCAGACCCAGGAGGGGTTTTGAATCGTCGGCGCCATTCCTCTTCATCCTTTGGTGCAAGAGCCGTCTGGAGCAGGCCGATTAGAAATTGCACAATGGCGCCTTGGAAATCGGGACGCGGTGCATTGATGGCAATTATCGGATCTTTGTCTGACGGATCCGAGATCTGCCATGGTGCGATGTTTGTCTCGCCGCTCACCCTTCGAACTGGTATCCACGCGGTCTCGAGTAGATTGATACGCTCACCACCCTCCTATCCTAATCGCCGACGATTGATCTGCATGTTGCCCTGTGATAAGATAAGTTTTCCTATTCAACATAGAACCCTCTATCCCTGTCGTAATAGACAGTCACCGGTTCACCCTTCTGGTTGCGTCCGTACCCCCTCCATGCGTCACCATTTTGTTGCAATGGAAAGACTGTCTGCCATCGCCCGCCGTCTGGGAAGGACGCAGTCGCACCGTCGATCGCTTCCTGCAGGTGCCCGTCAGGGATCTTAGGTTCCATGACAATTCTTATTGGGATCGATATCTGGCTCTGCTGCCAAGCGTCCTTCCCACTGTCACACCATGGAGTCAGGCGGCCTCCGGCCCAACGCGCAAGGATCAGGGTCACGGACGGCTCGGTGAGACGGGTGAATGTAACGCTGTCCTCATCCCATTTCAGCAGGTAGCCACGCTGGTATCCTAGGTCCAGATCAAGCGCTTTGAGATAGGCGAGCGCCGTATCCCGCTTTTCCTCGTATTCGGCTTTTTTATCATGGGCTCTGAGTGTTGCGGGAATCTCTTTCTCTGACTCCGGGTCATAGATATACTCCACCAGTGTCCTCACGTCGTCGGTGTGACGGTTGAAACGTGACATCCGGAGCAGGGTCCGGGCCGCTAGCCATAACGGACCGTGTCTTCGGTAAACGAATGCGGCCTTCGGAAAGAAGTCCGAAAACCAGTCCTCCGAGACAGAGTCCACGGGCTCCGGAGCGAGGACGATGAGCTGTGCACTCCCCCGATCCCAGGGGCGTCCGTGACGGTGAAGGCGACCTGCGCGCTGGAGAAGAAGTTCCATCGGTGCCAGATCCGTTATCATGAGATCGAAATCGAGGTCCAGAGACTGTTCGACCACCTGTGTCGCGACAAGGATGAGCTTCGCACGGTCCGCCTGTGTGCTCTCCTCATTAAACAGATTCAGAACCTCCTTCTGGATTTTTCGTCGGTCCCCGTGCGTAAATCGGGCATGGAAGAGCAGTACCCGTGCCTCGGGGATTGACGTGGAAATCAGGTCGTAAGCTGTGAGTGCATCACCAACAGTGTTTCTAATGTAACAGGCACACCTGTTTGCAGTGACAGTCCGGCGGAGTTGTTCGATGACCTCATCCATACTGTGAACCATTTCGACATCGACAGGGGGTGGTCTATGCGCATCGGATTCTGTCGTCACTGGAACAGGAGATGAGTCGACCCCACCCATACTGCACCGAGTCAGAAGCGGATATGTTTTCGTCCCATCGTAGAGTGGGGAGATGCTGATGCCGGCACAGTAACTTGCCACCAGATCGTTCCGGAAAGTGATGGGCAACGTTGCCGAGAGCAGTATGGCCGAACCGCCCAACGCCGCCTGGAATTTGAGCAGGGTCGTGAGGACTGTGCGCATATACGGATCGAATGCGTGGACCTCGTCCACGATCAAGACCCGACGCGAGAGGCCGAGCAGACGAAGAGTCTGGTGTCTGAATGCCAGGACAGCCATGAGTGCCTGATCGATCGTGCCGACGCCGACCTCGGCAAGGAGTGCTCTCTTCCGGCTACTGGCAAGCCAGGCCGTGCACGTAGCCGATGCGGTCATCTCCCCACGGGCATATTCCTGCTCAGGCGAGGATCCCTGCGCAATCAGCTTGGAGAACTCGTTGGAGAAACGCCGCTGGCTATGGGCGAGAGTAATCGATGGTCGTTCCCCGTCTTCATATAATAACGGATATCGATTCTTGACACGGTCGAACATGGCGTCGGAAGTGGCCATCGTGGGTAATCCAAAAAAGAAACCATCTGCACAGCCCAGCGCCATCAGCCGATGAGCGAGGATGAGGGCCGCCTCCGTCTTGCCGCTCCCCGTCGCGTCCTCGATAATGAAAAGTTGTGGCTCCGGTGTGATTGCGCACTCGCTGACAGCAACCTGTAGCGGCCGCGGTGAGAATCCAGGGAAGAGATCGGCAAAGGCAAGCGTCGTCCGGACCCTGCTCGGTGTGAGCCCCGAGTGGTCAACAGCTCGACGGGCGTTCTTAAGCGCGATCTCCCAGTACTCTTGAATGGGTACTGGTTCATTCCGATAGCCGAAGAACTCGTTATTGGATCCCACCCAATCCGAGAGAACGATCAGCCCTGCGAGCAACCACGAGCTCCTTCCAAAGACCTTTGCCGGATTGGTCCAGAGCTTGGATGACGGACGAAGGGGCAGGCGAAAGAGCCTGGCAAATGCCTCGACAAGCGATAGAGCCCCTGCCGAATCGCGGGCCGTGAATCCCCTGCGAATAGGCCTGAACGCCTCAACCGGGTTACCATGGTGTCCACCGATCGCCTGCAGCCAGGGCGTCAGCGCATCCAGCCAGTACTCGTCGGAATACGGGCTCTCGGATAGACCAAACCAGTCGTTCTGGAAAAGCACGGGCCAGACCTGGTCTTCAAGAAGAGAATACCCAAGTACATCGTGCCAGGGCCTGTATTCTCTGCCTCCGTCGACCCCCTGTAAGTGCTCCATCAGGTCAGGGCGTTGGCCCTGAAACCGGTCCGAGCATTTGCCGACATCGTGCATGGCGATAAGAAACGGAAACAGCTGAAGGATCTCTTCGGGCTCGGCGGAGAGGATACGGGTAAATCTCTCCATCAGCTTGGAGTCTCGCTCAAGGAGGACGTACCCGACTGCGGCAGCATCCAAACAGTGAAAGACGAGGAGGTGGTACTGGCCTGGGTCGTTTTTTGATGTCTTGCCCCAGTATTGATAGATCTGATCAATCTCAATCGTCATTGTTGACTCGGGCGTCCTTTCAGGCAATTTCGGAAACCTCTCCTGACATTGCCATCCTTCTCAGGTCTACGTTCCGAACATTACCATCTGTACAGCTAGATATCAATAAACGTATAGTATTGATGATGGGATGTGCGGAAGGAGATCGCTGATCGCGTGGCTCTCAATTCGCCGCGTATTCGAAAAAGTGAATGGAGAGGGATCTAAGGATGGGGGGGTGTTTGATAATCAGATTAATTACCATCTGCTGCAGTATGTTTACGAGCGGCGGGGAGGAAAACAACTCTTCCCCATCGATCGGGTTCCTCGTAATGCGGGGATCTACCATTTTCGTATTCGTTGATCAATAAGGGATCAGCGTGTTCCCCATCGATGTGGGGACTTGGGCGTCCTATGGGACCAGCCCCATTCTTCTCATGGCCAGGTAGCAGCGGGCGCAGGCCCGCGCGTCTCCGAGCGCCCGGTGGCGGTCGGCATACGGCTCGGCGAAGAGCCGGAGGTGCAACTCCTCGAGCGTGGGCCATCGATACCCGCGCGGACCCCGCGTCCCGACCAGGCGAGCGCCGCTCTTCATCGTGCAGCAGGTCGGGAGCGTACGGCTCCGGTCTTTCATCCCGGCCCGCTCGAGTTCGCTCCTGATCACGCCGAGGTCGAAGGCAACGTTGTGGGCCACGACGAGGCCGGCCGCGTCGATACTGCGCATGAGAGCGGTGAGTACGCCGGCGAGCGCCTCCCCCTCCTCCCGTGCCAGGGCGTCTGGGATAGCGTGAACCGCCGTCGCCTCCCGAGGAACAGAAAATCCTTCGGGGATGACGAGATGCGACTCCTCGACGAGGACACCCCCAATCTCATCGAGCAGCATCCACGCCGCTTCGACGAGCCTCGGCCAGCGGACCGCTCTCGTGCCGGCACGTCGCGGCAGCCCGGTTGTCTCGGTGTCGATCACCAGAACGCGGACCATGGTTCGTTTCTACCAGCATTTCAGCGCCCTCTGGGGATAACCTTCACCCGGTAAAACATCGGCCGACAAGAGGGGGGTCTTAGGGCAACGTGTTCGTAGCACGCGCTCATGGCGATTAATCTCGCCGGGTTGAGAGTGGGGGCCTTGGTCTCTCGGGGTTTAGGCCTGTAATCGACGGATCGCCGGGGGGTTTCAACGAGGAAAATCTTTCATAGTGATATCGTTCGAGGAGATTACCCTCCATCAAACCCGCGTACCCTAGAAAGATTGACGGAGGTACCGCTCGAATGGCCGCTACTCTTCAGTAAAATAATCCGAATCGATTCTTTTTACTGAATAATTGCTGTGGTCCGACACTCCGACACCAAAATCGATCATATACTGAGCCAGCTGGAGGCCATCGATCAGGATCACCTTGGTTTCTATTGATTCTGCATACTCCGTCGCATTTCTTGTGAATTGGGATGTTGTAATGAAGATACCTTTTCGCGCTCTCTTCCCCACGAGACTCCCCACAAATCCCTGGATCTCTTTGCGGCCAACGGGGTTGCACCATCTCTTGGCCTAGATGTAAATTACATCGAGGCCTAGTCTGTCCTCTTTGATATATCCGTCAATACCCCCATCGTTACTTTGCCCGATAGCCTCCCCTGCGTCTTCTCGGGATCCCCCATAACCCATTGCCAACAGAAGATCGACAACCAGCTTTTCGAAAAAGGAAGGAGAAGCAGCGCATACCTGATCTGATAAGTCCCGAGCCAGCAGGTTCCTGATTATCTGGTAATTATTTTCCAGGATCTCGATCGGTGTTAATTCTAAACTGGACTCGTCCTTCCCACAATCAGGAGATTCCTTTCCTTTGTTGAATAGCATGAAACCAGGGAATCAGGCTAAATATTCGTTATCAACCCGGGTTGGATGTTGATTCAACACCTCCAATCCTCTCGAAGTGATTCTGACGACATCCATTGATGATCTCTCGAGCAATCCTGCATTTTTTAACGAAGAGGTTGCCCAGCTCACTCGTTTGTAGAACAGGACTACGGCAGATCGGAGGGAGCGATCTTCTAGAGTTATTCCAAAATTGGCCGCTAACCGCTCCCGAATATCCCGGACTGAATGATCTGGATCATCACCCAATATTTCTAAGAGAGGGAGCATAAGCGATTGATAATCCGGAATTGCCATCAATTAGGAGACTCGGAGGAAAGCAACAAATATGTTACGGGCCCCTCTCACCACCACCGCGGCAGGGCCGCGGTGAAGGCCGTCACCATCGGCGTCGGCCGGTCAAGCGGCAGCCCAAGCTCGGCCGCGAGCAGGTGCGCGTTCTCCGCGATCGTCGCCTCGCGGGTGCGGCGGTTCGCACCGGACAGCAGCGGAGAGCTCGCGTGGCTCGTCACGCCGACTGTGATTACGCAGGGGCCGTTGAGCGGGGGCCATAGCGACCCGATCGGCACGCGAGCGCTTAACCCGTTGCAGATCCATCGTTCTCTGTGCCACGCCCGG
>CAYWVY010000080.1:0-1410 GCA_964461885.1 uncultured Methanospirillum sp.
CTGATCGGCGCGGCGATCGTGCTCAAGTCGATGAGCATGCTGTTGCGGCACCGGCGATAGGATCTCGATGGACGGATCGAGCCGGTGTGTTCTGAATCGAGATGTTATCGCCCGGCAAATTTTTATCATCTATGCTAGGGATTGTTATGCATGTCGAGACATGACATGCCCTCCCTGCCAGTCGCCCTGATCGGTGCGATACTGCTCGCCATCATCCTCGCCGGCTGCTGCGGCGTCACCTCCTCAGGGACGGGGGGGGCGACGACCGTCCCGACTGCGACAGCTGCGAACGCGACCGCTGTCAACCTCTCCGGCGCCCAGGTTGCCGCGGGCGAGGGAGAGGGCGGGTCGTCAGCGGAAACGACCTCAGTCGAAACGACGGCTCCCCCGGCGATGGGGATCGCCGCGGGGACCGCCGCCGCAGGTATGCCCACGACGGTTGCCGGAACCGGCGCCACGGAGGCCGATATGGCCACGACGCCCTCCACGTACTCGACCCCTGCCGGCAGCGGCGGGACCGCAAGCCCGACGACCGTCGTGGCATCGGCCGTCGCGACATCGGCCGTCGCGGAAACCTCGACAGCAAGCTCCGGTCTCCCTGGTCCCTCGGGGCACAGTACCTTTCACCTGGCGACACCGACGGACGGTATACGGAGCGTCAAGACACATACGCCGACCCCGACCATGACCCCGGTGCCCTTTACAACGGCCTTCATCGGGCCTCTGGACGTGGTCACGCCGATTTCGACCCCGGTGCCCTTTACAACGGTCTTCATCGGGCCCCTGGACGTGGTTACGCCGGCCGTCGCCATGCCGACAACGGCTCCATGCGCGGGCGAGGTCGAATTCACCGGGGTTCCCCGGTCCGGGCGCGTGCCCCTGACGGTCACGTTCACCGTGACCGCCGAGTGCGAGAACACCTACACGATCGATTTCGGCGATGGTCAGCACGACCTGATCAGAGTGTCGCCCCCTGCCACCAAGAGCGTGACTCATACCTATAACGAACCGGGAACCTACACGGTCAGGGTCACTCAAGGCGCGTCGATGTCCTCCACGTGGGGTACATCACGGGACGGGTATATCACCGTCCGCGAGCGGATGTAAACCGGGCGGGAACGCGGGCAGCGTGGAAGGAAGGGATCGGCGAGGCGCAAGCGCTTTGTGCGCGGGTCCCCGCTGTACCGTCGCGGGGTCCAGGGGATGGTAGCCGGCATCCACGAAAAAGATGCGGCCCCGCTCCCTGCGCCCTGGCGAGCCGGATGTTCGAGTGGCGCTTCCTGCCCCGGTCCATGCCGCCGGTGCAGTGACCGGGGTTCTGCCGGACAGGACGGCCGTATCGTCATCGCCGATGTTGTCCGGCCCTTCAGCACCCCCTGGTCCCCTTCATCCCGGAAGTCCCGGGCCGGT
>CAYWVY010000080.1:1510-2673 GCA_964461885.1 uncultured Methanospirillum sp.
GACAGGCGGGTCGAACACGACAGTCCTGACGACCAACCGGGCCGTCAGTGCGTCCGCAGCTAACGGGTGCGCCGTCTCGGAAAGCGCAATCGGGCCGACCCGCGCAACCGCGCCCCCCCGCGTAGACCACGGTGCTCCCGATCTCGCCCGGGTCCACCTCCATCGCAACCACGACCGCAACCGCGATAGGGACCGGGTGTACGATCGACTTCGCCGGGAGTCCTGTCTCCGGGCACGCACCCCTGGCAATTACGTTCACTTCGCTGCCCTCGTGCGAGGTCGACAGGCGGCACTACAACTTCGGCGACGGGGGAATCGACGGCAAAACTATCGGCAATCAGAACGAGACGAATGCCTGTGACCGGGCAGGGACGTACACGGTCTCCCTCTACGAGGCGGAGACGGGTGAGTGGTCCGTTTCCGGAGAAGCAGGTCGGCTAAATCACCGTGACGGGCGGATCGATTGCCGCAGTCGTGCTGAACAGGTCGGTGCTGAATAACCCCCTCGCTCGAGGTCAGGAACGACCCCGACCTCCTGGTGACGCGAAAGGTGCCCGTCTATTCCTGAACCCCCCTCTCCCGAACTGCGGGAACTCCCCCCTCCTGTCATATCATGATGCAGAGAATCCCACGGGACTGCTGGGGGACGGTGACGGGGAGGACGATGACGTTGACGGCAACGGCCGGATCGGCGTCGCTAACGTCGACCGGCTCTTGAAGGAGCTCTGAGAGTCGCCGGGATCCCTCTCCTTTTCTTGTGCGATAAGAATGGATAAGGCCATTCCCATAATAATCGGCATGTTTATTGCCGGGCTAAGCCCTTGGCTCCGTACCGGAGGTGTGGATCTCTCATGCAAGTCCGTTTTCAGTTACTGACATTCCTCGCAGCGGTGCTCTTTTTTACATTTGGCCCCGTTGCCGCGATAGCCGCCGAGGCTCCGACGATCGAATGGCAGAGGCTGCTCGGCGGCAAAGGACCTGATTCTTGTTATTCTGGTCAGCAGACGGCCGACGGCGGGTACATCTTCCTCGGGACCTCCCTGTCGAGCGCAAGCGGGGATGTCACCGGAGCGAACCATGGTAGCGCCGACTTCTGGGTGGTGAAGCTGGACGATGCCGGCGCGATCAAGTGGCAGCGTCTCCTCGGCGGCAGCAACGATGAA
>CAYWVY010000080.1:2773-7926 GCA_964461885.1 uncultured Methanospirillum sp.
GACGGCGGGTATGTCCTTCTTGGGGGATCGGATTCGAGCGCGAGCGGGGACGTCACCGGCACGAACCACGGTGGAGACGATTTCTGGGTCGTGAAGCTGGCCTCCAATGGCGAGATCCAGTGGCAGCGGCTCCTCGGCGGCAGCGAGAATGAGATCGTTTATATGAGCGGATACGATTTTGGGACTGCAGTTCTGCAGATGGCTGACGGCGGGTACATCCTCGCCGGACGCTCGACGTCGAGCGAGAGCGGGGACGTGGCCGACAAGAACAACGGGAAGGGGTATACTGGAACCTACGATATCTGGGTCGTTAATCTGGATCACAGGGGAAAAATCCGGTGGCAGAACCTGCTCGGTGGTGAATGGGATGAGAGAGTAACCTCCATCCAGCAGACCCCCGACGGCAATTTAGTCCTTCTTGGTGACACCAGATCGAGCAAGAGCGGGGACGTCCTGGACAGGAACCATGGGGAGCATGATCTCTGGCTCGTGAAACTGGATACTAAGGATGGGTATGTATTGGGCCAGCGTCTCCTCGGCGGCAGCGGACCGGATTTTAGCGGATCTGTCCATCCAACGGTCGATGGCGGGTTCATCCTCATCGGGACCTCAAGCTATAGCGATGGGGACGTCACCGGAGCGAGCCACGGCGGCGACGATCTCTGGGTCGTGAAGATGAGCGGTGCCGGCGCGATCCAGTGGCAGCGGCTCCTCGGCGGCAGCGCAGCTGACGGGGGTTCTTCGGTACAGCCGACGACCGACGGCGGGTATATCCTCTTCGGAAGTTCAAGATCGAGCGTCAGCGGCGATGTGACCCCTGAGAACCACGGCGTCTCAGATGCCTGGGTGGTGAAACTGGCTTCGACGCCCGTGGCGGAATTCTACATGACCCCGCCCTCCGGCCCGGTGCCGCTGACGGTCAGTTTCACGGACAGCTCGCATTTCGCGACCTCCTGGGAGTGGGACTTCGGCGACGGCACCGGCGTGTCTGCCGCGCAGAACCCCTCGCACGTCTTCTACGGCGGGCAGTACCCGGTCACCCAGACCGTCAAGAACGACGACGGCAAAGAGAGTATGATTCAGCACTTCGTGTCGGCGTGGTCGCCGGTACCGGGCCGGATTGAGGCCGAGGACTTCGACGGTGATGTGGATGGCTGGTACGACACCACTGCGGGCAACAGCGGCAACGTCTACCGGCAGACGGGTGTTGACATAGAGGCCGGCGGGTCCAACTACAACGTCGGCTGGGTGGCCGAGGGCGAGTACCTGCGGTACACAGTCGATGTCGACGCGGACCGGGACTACACGTTCACCTTCCGGGCGGGCACGTGGGAACCGGGCCGCACGATCGACATCTATATCGGTTCCATTCTGCAGGCGACCGTCACCACCCCGCAGACGGGCAGCTCGTCGGTCTTCGCCGATGTCTCGACGGTGATCCCGCTGAGCACCGCCGATCACGAGGTCAAGATCGTCTTCCACGGCAGCTCGCAGAACATCGACTACTTCACAGTCACGCCGCTGGGTGTCATCGTGACGCCGACCCCGCTACCGGTGCAGACCGTACCGAACGGCGGGGCCGGTGTCCCGACTGACAGGGACGGCGACGGGCTCTACGACGACGTGAACGGTAACGGGCGGAATGACTTCGCGGACGTGGTCCTCTACTTCAACCAGATGAGCTGGATCGCGGCGAACGAGCCGGTGCCGGCATTCGACTACAATAAAAATCAGAGGATCGATTTCGCCGACGTCGTCTGGCTCTTCAACGCGCTCTGAGCTCCCTTCGCCCCTCTCTTTCTCATCCACCGCGTTCATCAGCACCCGGTTTCGATAAAAGGAACGGCCCGACATGGCGCCACTTCGCGACGACGCAGCCGCGGCGCTCCTCATCGATTGTGTCTGCTCGCTCCCACTTCGCCGATCGCCGGCGAGGCACCCTCCCCCTGCGCGGCGATGCCTGCGGTGCCTGCGCGTTGTCAACCGATCGGACCAGCAGCCTCGTCTGTTCCCGCTCTGCCCAGCGGTGGAAGCATGCATGTCTGCCGCCTCAAATGGTGCCTCGGCCTACCAGGCCGCAACGGATTGTCCAACAGCCGGAAGGGGGTACATATCCCGCAGAGGCATCTTCTCGCGGGGGTGGGCGCGACGCGAGCCCCCTCTCAGACCTTGAAAGGACCGGAAATCGGCAGCCTGCAGTCGCGGCGCCGACTAAAAAGTTCAGCGGAGCCCGCGCCAGAGCTCGAGCGCCCGGCTCTCGGGGAGCTCGACGTCGTCGAGCGTGATCATCTGCTCCGCTTCCACGTGCCGGATCAGCCGGGCCCCGTCGAGCAGGCCGATGGGGACGTGGTCGGGGTGGTCGGCGATGTTGATTGCGACCCCGCGCACCTCGAACGAGCCGATCGGATGGCGGAGCACCTTGCCCTGCTTGAGCAGCTTCTTGGCCACGCCCACCACCTGGACTCTCGGGGCCGTGCCGTTGTTCAGCAGGGGCGGCCGGCCCTCGAGTGCCCGGCGGACTGTCTTGGCGACCTCGAGGTGACAGAGGTGGTAGTTCTTGAGGAGCGTGTAGTAGGGCCCGTCCCCCATCTTGTAGTACTGGAGGTACGGCTGCGCCTCCTCCTCGTGCCGCCCCGTCACAAAGACGCCGGCTGGCGCGCCCGGCACGCCGAGGAGGTAGTCGGAGAGCGGCGCGCCGAGCGCCTCGGCCGCCTTCGCGAGCTCGGCCCCGCCCTCGGGGACGCTTCCGGCCTGTGGGCCGAGCAGGCCGTCCTGCGCGATCACAGCGCCGAGGCCGTTCGCGACGAGCGCCTGCTCGATCTGGACCTTCGTGCCGTCCGTGAACGCGACCGTCTTGTCCAGGTTGATCCCCTGGACGCCGGACCAGTACCGCATCTCCTCGAGGGTCGGGTGGTGGTTCAGGAAGCCCTTGAGGTTGCCGTAGACGAGGGGAGTGAAGCCCATGGAGAGCGCCTCCTCGCGGAGGGCCGCGAGGCAGCCCGGCTGGTCGCCCTCGGCCTCGGAGAGGTAGCCCCGGCGGGCGAAGTGCGAGCCGACTGTCACCTGGAGCTCGGCGTCCATGGTGACCACGGGAAGCGAGGCCGCGATCGCGGCCTCCACGGGCCCGACCACGCGGATCGGGTCGCCTGACGCGACCACGACCAGGTCGCTCTCGGCGACCAGGTCGTCGACCTGGTTCGTCAGCAGCGCCGGCCTGGGGTAGTCCGTCCGCCGCGAGGGGTCCGAGTGCGTGAAGACCCGGCTCACCTCCAGGTCGTCCGTGTGGCCGAGGGCCATCACGATCCCCTTCGCGATGTAGCCCGTCCCGACGACGCCGATTCGCGCCATCTCAGAGCCCTCCGCGCTGGTTCTTCCGGTGTTCCTGGACCATGTTCCCGGCCCGGATCAGGGAGTCGAAGGTCCCCGCGTCCGACCAGAATCCCGGCAGGACCGAGAACTGCATCTCGCTCATCCGGATGTAGGCGTTGTTCACGTCCGTGATCTCGAGTTCGCCCCGGCCCGAGGGCTTCAGGGTCCGGATGATCTCGAAGACGCGGTTGTCGTAGAGGTAGCAGCCCGTCACGGCCAGGTTCGACTTCGGGTTCGCGGGCTTCTCCTCGATCCCGACCACGCGGTCGCCCGCGACCTCCGCGACGCCGAAGCGGTTCGCGTCCGGGACCTCCTTGAGGAAGATCTTCCCGCCCGAGGAGAAGTCCTGGATGTCGTCTTTGAACGAGTTCTCGAAGATGTTGTCGCCGAGGATCACCGCGACGGCGTCGTCCCCGGCCCAGCGGCGGGCCAGGCCGAGCGCCTCGGCGATCCCGCCGGCCGCGTCCTGGATCTCGTAGGTCAGGCGGACCCCGTAACTCGACCCCGAGCCGAGCAGCTCGAGGAAATGGCCCGCGTGCCCCCGTCCCGAGACGACCATGATCTCCTGGCACCCGGCCTCGATCAGCTTCTCGAGGGGGTAGAAGATCATGGGCTTGTCGTAGACCGGGAGCAGGTGCTTGTTCGTGACCTTTGTCAGCGGCAGCAGGCGCGAGCCCGTTCCGCCGGCCAGGATGACGCCTTTCATCGGATCACGTTTCGTGTTCGGCACGTATATACTCTGATGAAGGTCTTTTAGCAGCGTGTTATTCTTCCCGCGTAAGGTTACAAAAACGTCGAAATGGAGATATCATCACTCTCGCCTTCAGGTTAGTTTTGTCTTATCGACCTTGAACACCTGAGGGGAATATTGGGTTTACTCTATCCAATCACCCAGGATTCTATGTTCTCCCCCTTGGCACAAATGGTCCTGCCATTATGATTATCGAGGCAGAGAGGAAAAAGGAAACCACTCCCCTATTCATCTTATACGACTAAGGAGCTGCTACGCTCTGCCATCCGCTTTCGATCTAAATTGAACTGAAGCGTTTTTCCCATTTTCCTCTTTCTAAGGTATCCAAGGTTTTCCAACCCATAGAGATCGGCTCTAGCAGTGCCATATGCCACAGCATAGGTGCCCATGACCTCCTTGATTCCAATGACCCGATCAGGGGATTGCATCAAATGCTTCAAGATCCCCACCTGACGGAGATTCAATCCATCGGATCCTTCAATCAACGTTATCGTACGATACTGCTCCAACTGCGATTTTGCAACGTATTTACGAACTTCAGCAAGCGTGTCAACGATTACGTCAAGATTGTACCTGATGAAATATGTAAGGTCGAAGTCATCGCTCTCGGTATAGAGATAAGCTCGTTTGTACTGTCCGCGTGAATCGCGAATTGCTCGAGAGATTGGCATAAATTCGAAAAGCCAATAGTCTTCACGGAGAAGGAACCAGTAAAAAAGAGTTCTTGCACATCGTCCATTGCCGTCATTGAATGGATGGATATAACCAATTAAGAAATGGAGAATTATACCTTTCACCACAGGATGCAGAAATGGTTCGATCTCAGTATTGACGAACTTACACACTTCATTCATCAAACGATATATCTCGGCATGTGAAGGGGGGGTATGGAGGATCGTACCATGCTGATCCACGACATGAATATCATCGTCCAGGCGAAATCGGCCTTCGTCATCGGGATCGTCAAGTGTACCGGTTGTGATCATCCGATGCAGTTCGAGGATTAAATCGATTGAGAGAGGGAGCTGTTTTC
>CAYWVY010000081.1:0-7854 GCA_964461885.1 uncultured Methanospirillum sp.
CTCTCCAGGTCCTTGACGTGGCCGGGCGCGTCGACGAACTCGAGCCGCTCGGTGATCCCGAGCAGCACGGGCCGGCCGGTGCCGGCGAAGCCCAGGATCGTGATCCCTACCTCCGCGTTGTTCCCGACCATCTGCAGCGCCCGGCGGGTGGCTCCAGTCGAAACGAACCCCTTGACCTTCATCCGTTCGCCGCCGTACTCGATCACGAGCGAGTAGGCCGAGCCCGTGTCCCGGCAGCGCTCGAGCACGAGCCCGCCGGCCTCCTCGTTTTTGCAGAGGAAGCCGGCCTTCCGGCACCGCTCGGCGATGCAGTCGACGAGCCGGGCGGACTGGACGTAGAAGCCGGACTGGTAGAGCTCGGCCGGCCCCGTCCCCGAGCGCCATCCGCACGCACTCGCCCGGCACCGATCGAACAGCACATCCACGGCCCGCTGCCGGTGACCGTCCCAGCTGCCGTCCAGGTGGAATCCGTCCTGCCAGCAGTCGACCGCCTGGCAGTCCCGGACCGACAGCCGCTCGATGTCGCCGGCGTCGGGGATGTCGAAGCCGCACGACCACCGCTCCATGCCGGAGCCGGCCGCGATGGCGTGGCACTGCTCGTAGAGTATATCCGCGAACCCGCCGCCCTCCTGGGCGCCGGCGAGGTTCAGGCTGAAGGCGTGATGGTATGTCCGCTCGGCCGAGCACCGGCGGAAGACGAGGTCGCGGACGGTGTGGTCCCTGCGTCCCCAGACCATGAACGCGGCCGTACAGCCGCCTCTCTGCCCGAACGGCACGTACGCACCGTTGATGGCGTGCGTGATGTACAGGTCCTCGCAGGTGAAGCGGTCGGCCGTGTCCTGCAGGCCGACGTAGCCGAACCCGCCGAAGTTCGCGAGCGTGACACCGGGCGAGTCCACCGCGATCCGGCACGGCTCGCGTCCGGCAACGAGCCGGGTGAGACCGGGGCCGGCGCCCCGTACCGTCACGTTCTCGGCCGGGCAGAGGTACCGATTGCCGGCAGAGGTGAACCCGGCGTTCATATCGAACGTCCCGGTCGCCAGGACCACCTCCCGGTCCGGGACCGAGAGGGCCTTCGCGAGCACGGCAACGTCTGTGCGACCGTCGCAGACGAGATCCGCCCGGGCCCTGTCGGCCGGGGACGAGTCCCGGGCCGCGATGACGATCATGGACCGTCCCGCCGGCAGATCTCGACGGCCAGGGCCTCAAGGTCCGCGACAAACCGGCCGACGCGGCCGGCGATCTCGCGGGCCTCGGCGTCTGATATCTCGCCGTCCTGCCGGGCCGCATAGTACGACGCGATCTCCTCACAGAACGAGCGGACGACCGCGACGACGGCCGCGATCCGGCGGTCGGCGCTCCAGCTCCCAAGGCCGAACGCGGCCCCGACGGCCAGCGCGACGAGGACGGCCTGCGGCCAGCCCTCCGCGACGATAGTGACGCCGCCACCCGCGGTGACGGCGATCCCGCCGGCGACGACGCCGGCGGCAATCTGGTGCATATCCATTCCTGATGTGGAGCTCGGGCAGGGACGGAGGGATCTGGACCGGATAAATAGAAGAAACAGTATCAGTGCTCGCGGAGCCAGGGGAACGCGACGATCTCGACCGCGATCCGGACCGGGAAGAAGAGCGCCCGGAACATGGCGGTCGCGATAGCGGCGAGGGTGCGCGCCTCGTACGGTATCGCCATTACCCCGGCAATTGGAGAGATGAAAACCAATTAGAAACCTTTTTTCCATTACATTTCTATCGATAGATGGTAGCGAGCCGATGAAATGCCAGACCTGTGGCAAGGAGTTCGAGACGTACAATCGGGTCTGCCCCTATTGTCACAGTAAACGAACGGCAGTCGACATACAGGCGGCGACTGTCGAGTATGCTCCAATTGTCAAACCCGAATCACCGACACCGTATACGCCGCGGGATCCTTCAAGGCCCGCCGTAGCCCGGACCTCCGCGCATGCGGGGAAAGACCGGGGCATCATGGTGAAATATGCCTTGATCGGAGGCTTCGTGCTCCTTGCAGTACTGTCAGCCGCGGTCCTGGTGCAATCTGGTCCAGGGGGAACGACCGCATCGCCGAGCACGGGCATCGCCTCCGTTCCCACGGGTGAACCTGTCCCGTCCCAAACGCCGATCGCGTCGATCGCGCAGCCCAAAATCACCTACTCGGGAAGTGCTGCCGGTACCCTCAGCCCGTACGGCGACAACTCAGGCCCGGTCACTCCCAATCCTTCTGCACGCGGTTCTGCCGGACCAGAATACCGAACCACGAACGATGTTACGCGACCTTCGGCGACACCAGCACCACGCACAGCGGTTGTTGGGACGGTCGGCAATAGCCCTGTCGTCTCCACGACGGGCCAGCCATTGACACGCGCTATTGGGACCCCGCAAACAACAAGTCACCTCAATCCTGTCAGTAGTATGCCGAGTCCGGTCACGGAAAAATCCAGTCCGGCACCGAATACCCCCGGTTCCGACACTATCGTACCTGATCCCGGCTTAAGCACGTCCAATGCACCTGCTCCTGCATCTGCTGATTCGAACCCTCCTATGATCCTATCGGTCAGCGCTGAAAAACTGGCGGTCGATACCGGGGAGACGGTGCGGTTCGACGTCATCACGGCATCGGAAATTCCCCTCGGAATCGGCCACTGGGCGATCTCCACACCTGTTGGCGGGCGTTATTCGACAGGGTACGTTGAGGCACGGCCGCTGGGGCAGAATCGGTGGAAATTCGTCGTCGAAGAACGGACGTCCGATTACTGGCCGTCAGGGGAAGTGAAACTCACTGAAGTGGATGTTTCCGACGAAATCTCCCTGAAATCCGATACCTGGTCGACGCCGGCTATCGTCCAGGTCACCAATAAAAACTATAAGCCAGCGGTACGGCCGGTTATTGTATTGATTACGCCTGATAGGACAGAAATCTCCGCCGGGGATGCTGCCTATTTCACGGTTCTCGTCAGATCCGCGGTTCCCGTAGGCCATTACGGATCTGAACACTATTCTTACAAGTCACCTGTAGGACGGTCATACCTCAATGGAGGACTGGATTTTCAAAAGATCGGCGATGATAGCTGGCAGGCAAAGATGGACATCGAAACGTATTCGTCTTGGCCATCAGGAGACGTGGTCCTCACTGAATTGCAGGTCAATAACGCAGTAGAGCAATCGTCGGATCTCTGGACAACACCTGTGAAGATACATGTGACCGGCGGATCCGATGTAGCAGCCGATCGACCCCGAATTCTCTCAGTGAACCCCGAGCAATCTGAGGTCACTGCCGGGCAATCGGCACATTTCACTGTTACCGTGCAGGCCCATACACAACCCGGTTACCCTGGTTTTTGTTACTATCAGGGAAGCTCTCCGACAGGGGGGTACCGTTTGAACGGTGGCATGAACTTTGCAAAGATTGGTGAAGATCTTTGGCGAACGTCACTCGAGGTTGAGACCACACGATATGCCACAGGGCAAGTGACGATCACTGAGGTGGGGGTCGGAAACGAAGCTCAGCTGACATCAGATCCATGGAGAGGCTCGGTGACGGTGAAAGTTGTGTCTTCTTAGGCTACCGGCGACCCGAGGGGATTGGTTCATGAAGGCACACCCATACTGCGGATAGTCACGCCTTGGCGGTCCACCGCAACCGTTCCTCGTCTGGAAACCTGGCTAAACAGGACTCGTCGCCGCGCGGTCTCGAGCGCGACCTTGAAAACTTCCTGCGTGACCGGGGATCTACTGGTGTCACTGGCTACAAGCTGACACTGGTGGACGACTGCAACAGCAACGGTCGGATCGACTTCGCCGACGTCGTCTGGCTGTTCAACCACCTCTGACCCCCTTTTTCCCCGCGGGCCGATCCAGCTCCCGCCGCGAGCAGCGCCCTCAGCCCGGCCGCGACCTCGGCCGAATCGATCTCCGCGCCGCAGAGCCGCGAGATGCGGCGGACCAGGGCGTCCCAGTCGTCCACCAGGTCACCCTCCCGATCGTTCTCGGGCAGCATCCGCCGGTACCGAGCCGACGGGCTGTCGCCGATGACCTGCGAGAGCGCGTCGGCGATCCCGTCCTGCCTGATCTTCGCCGCCTCGCGTTCGGCCCGCATCGCAACCGGGCGACCTCCCCGATCCGGGCGCCGCTCTCGTAGAGCACGGCGAAGATGGCTCTGTCACGGACTGACCGACAGCCGCACAGAAGTTGCTTGACCTCCTCGGGGGTAAGCAGAGCGGCGGGCGTGGTGGTGTTGTGGTCGACGGCGGGCACCCGGATATCGCGGATCTTCCCCGTCGGGATCGTCGAGTATCCGTTGGCGATGAGCCAGAGCACGAAGGACTTGAGGACGACGATGTAGTCGTGCTTCGAGTTCTGCTTGAAGGGCTTGCCGCGGGAGCTCACACCCGTCT
Organism: uncultured Methanospirillum sp.; assembly: GCA_964461885.1. Taxonomy (GTDB): domain Archaea; phylum Halobacteriota; class Methanomicrobia; order Methanomicrobiales; family Methanospirillaceae; genus UBA288. The sequence continues at coordinate 4,412 of CAYWVY010000081.1, forward strand.
GCAGGGCGTTGAGCCCGGCGTAGACGTCGCCGATGGTCATCTCTGAATACGGCCGCGCGATGAACCGGCGCCAGGTGATGAGGTGATACCGCATCTTCAAGACGCGCTGGTTCCCGATCTGCCGGGTCGCCTGCCGCTCGGAGAGAAATTCCTCTATCAGGCTCCGGTCGTTGTCGGTGAGCCGGCCCTCGGCGAGCGAACGGCGGTACGCTCGCGGGGCGGTGGTCCGGAACTGTCCGGGGTAAAAGGGTGGATCGGCCTCCATGCCTGAACATGGAGCCTTGATGGACTTGAACTATTATCCCGAGAGCCGTTGGAGGGAATCGAACCCCCGACCTGTTGATTACGAATCAACCGCTATACCGCTAAGCCACAACGGCGCGTGCGACCTCAATACATCTGCCCCGGTGGCACATAAAAGTAATGACCCGGACCCCTCAGCGGGCCCGGGCGATCGCGAGGATCCGGGCCGCGAGCGCCTCGATCGCGAGCCGCGCCGGGCTGTCGCCGGGGATGGTCACGATCGGCCGGCCCTCGAGGTCGGCCTCCTCGATCGCCGGGTCGGCCGGGACCTCGGCGATCAGGGGCACGGGCTCGCCGCCGATGTCGGCCGCGCCGGCCCGGACCCGGTTGACGACGAGATATATCCGCTCCCTCGGCAGGCCGAGCGAGAGCGCGATGTCGCGGATCCGGGTCGCGGTCCGCATGCCCCGCGCTCCCGGGTCCGAGACGATCAGCAGGAGGTCGGGCATCCCGATCGTGCCGCGGGAGATGTGCTCCATCCCCGCCTCGGCGTCGATCACAATGAACCGGTACTCCGCCTGGAGGCCAACCAGGCACTCGGAGAGGAGGTTGTTCGAGAAGCAGTAGCAGCCCGTCCCCTCGGGCCGGCCCATCGCGATCAGGTCCACGCCCGTCCCCTCGACCAGCACCTGGCGGAAGCGGAGCCGGACGTAGTCGAGGCGCGACATCCCGGCCGGGATCGCCTTCGTGAACGCCTCCTCACGCATCGCGCCGAGAGTCTCGGTCACCTCCATCCCGAGTGCCTCGTGCAGGTTCGCGTTCGGATCCGCGTCGACCGCGAGAAGCGGGATCTCGCCCATCCGCCTGAAGGCATCGACCAGGAGCGCGGCCGTCGTGGTCTTGCCCGTGCCCCCCTTGCCCGAGAGCGCGATCCGGAACGGCGGGGCGGGGGCCGTCATGCCCCCTCCCGCCATGCCCGGGCGACCGCGGTCGTCATCGTCTGGATCCGGCCGGCCTCCTCGTCATTCGCGAACCTGATCCCGCAGCTCGGCGTGATCAGCGACTGCCGGACGAGGAGCGCCGGCTCGACGTACTCGGCCATCGCTTCGCGGATCGCGGCCAGGCGCGCCACGAGCGACGCCTCGCTCTCCTCCGCGAAGAGGCGGGCGTCGGCCGGCACGACGCCCCAGGCGACGACCCCCCCGCGCTCGAGGTACGCGGCCGCCTTCTCGGCGTAGAGCAGGAACTCCGTCGCCGTCTGGTACGCGTCCATCGAGATCACGGCCGGGTCGAGGTCCATGACGAAGGTCCAGTCCGTGTTCGAGCAGCAGTGGATCCCGAGCCCGCCCTCGACCAGGGACGCGATGTCCTCGAAGGCCAGCCGGACCGTCTCGTCCGAGACCGGGACCACGGTCGAGCCGAGGCTTGCCCAGTACGGCTCGTTCAGGACCACGAGTGCCTCGGGCACGCCTGTCTCGACCAGTCGCTCCTCGATGGCGCGCGCCCGGAGCGCGAGCACCTTCCCGAGCACGTCCGCGTAGGCCTCATCATAGAGGACCGGCCGCTTGTCGCGGTCGACCACCTGCATCCCCAGCGTGACCGGGCCCGTCACCTGGCCCTTGACCAGGACCGCGGACGAGAGGTCGCGGGAGACGAGCTCGAGGAGGCCGGAGTAGGTGTCGGGGGCCGGGCCGTATGACGCCGCGTCCCCCTCGACGAAGTCCAGGTAGACCCGTTCCATCGCTTCCGAGTGATCCGCCCCGAGGTCGACCACGAGCCGGCCCTCGACCACCTCAAGGCCAGGGAGAGCCCGGGCGTCGTTCCAGACGATCTGTTCGAAGGGGCCGCGGTTCGGCAGACCCGGGGCGTACGGGACATCGGGGAACGCGGTGAGCACGTCGTCGACCGCGCGCGCCGGGTCCGTGTGGGGCAGGCCACCGACACCGGTCGCGCGGCCGTTCGTGGGAGAGAGAAAGCGTGCCATGGGTCAGGTCTCCGTATGGGGGATCCCGTTGCTGTGCGCCCGGAGCCGGCAGCTATCGAGCATGGCCGAGACCCGTGGGAAGAGGTCCAGGTCCGTGTGGGGCAGGAACGAGGAGGAGGTGTACTCCTCCATGAACGAGGGCTCGGCGTTCAGCTCGATGTACGCGATGTTGTCCGCGATAACGTCGAGCGTCCGCCGCTCGTCGCGGTTGATCAGCGCGATGTTCGCGCCGTTGACGGCGCCGTTGCCGATGTTCTTGATCCGGTCGAGCGGGACCTCGGGGATCAGGCCGATGGTGATCGCGTTCTGCTTGTTGACGTAGTTGCCGAACCCGCCCGAGAAGTAGATCGTGCCGAGGTCCGTGTGCGTGATTCCGGCGAAGTTCATCAGGACCGCACATGCCGCGAGGATCGAGGCCTTGGACATGATCAGGGACTTGATGTCGTTCTCGGTCACGACGAGGTCCTTGCCGATCCCCGTCTCGTCCGCGAACGCGACCACGTACTCGGGCGCGTACTCGCCGCGCCGGACGCGCGGGTGGTCGATGGTCGTGTCGATCAGCCCGTTCCGGTCGATCACGCAGGTCGTCAGGAGATCGGCGAGGAGATCGATGAGGCCCGAGCCGCAGATCCCCTTGGGCTTGATGTCGTTGATCGTCTTCCAGCTCGGCGCGAGGGTCGCGGGGTCGATGGTCACGCGCTCGATCGCGCCGGGGTTCGCGCGCATGCCGAAGAGGACCTCGCCCCCCTCGAGGGCCGGGCCCGCGGCCCCGGCGCACGAGAACATCCATTCGTTGTTGCCGAGCACGACCTCGAAGTTCGTGCCGATGTCGATCATCAGCGAGATCTCGTCGCTCGTGCCCATGCCGCAGGCGAGCACGTCCGCGACGATGTCGCCGCCGATAAAGTCCGAGACGGCCGGGAACGCGAAGACGCCCGCGGTGGGTGCGATCGAGAGGCCGAGGTTCGAGGCCGCCGTGTTGATCGACCGCCGGACCACCGGGACGTACGGCTCCGAGATGATGTACGCGGGGTCGATCCCGAGGAGCATGTGGGTCATGACCGTGTTCCCGGCGACCATCGCCTCGTAGATGTCCTCGCGGTCGATCTTCGCGTGGTTCGCCGCGTTCGTGATCGCGGTGTTGATCGACTCGGCCGCGAGGGCCTGGAGCTTCGGCAGGCCCGATTTGCGCCCGAAGTTGACGCGCGAGAGGATG
>CAYWVY010000082.1:0-2383 GCA_964461885.1 uncultured Methanospirillum sp.
CCCAATCCATCACGGACGCCACGACCTCTTCCGCCTCCTCCGGTTCGAGCAGATCGACGGCCGGCTCCCCGTACCGGAACGCGACTGCGTAGGGATTCAGGCGGATGAGCCGATCGATCGCGAACGGGAGGTCCGAAACGGCTTCCTCCGCCCGGTAACCGGGTTCCACGAGGTCGTGGGTCCGACCGAATGGGACTTCGTTCAGTACGAGCACTGCCTTGATGGCCTTCTCCACCGCTTGCTGCGCGTGAAAAATAGTGATCATTCTTGAGGATCGCTCCGATAGATCGTTTATTCCTCATCCCTGGATCTTCAGTGCTTCACCGCCATTCATCAGGATTATATAAAAAGCGTACAGCAACAGACTATCTGGATTGGATCCCGTTGCAGGAGGACAGAGTTATACCAATCCTCGATCTAACGGGAAACAGGAGATCGCATGTCGACGTTTACCGCCGTGTTGCACAAAGAGGATGACCTGTATGTGGCCGAATGCCCGGAGGTCGGCACGGTCAGCCAGGGAGGGACCGTCGAGGAGGCCGTGAGCAACCTTAAAGAGGCGACGATACTCTACCTGGAAGAGTTCCCTCAGACCGAAGAGAGACGGGCGATCCTGACCACCTTCGAGGTGTCGTCGGTTGCCTCATCATAAGCCGGTCTCGGGCGATCAGACCATACGCATCCTCTGCAATCGGTTCGGTTTCTCCGTCTCCGGTCGGGCCGGAAGTCACGTACGACTTTCAAAGATGACGGACAGCGGCAGGGTGGGAACCGTCGTGCCAAACCACGACGAGTTGAAGACCGGTACGCCCAGAGGATTCCTCCGACTCGCACAGGTGGAGATCGACGAATTTTACCGGTTTGTCTGAATCGGTCTGGGGGGCACTCACGGTTCGTCGCGGCGGTCATCGTCGCACCGCTGTCGGTCGACGAACCCGACATGGAGGGATAGACCGTCCGCGCCAGGGCCGGCCCCTTCAGCAGCACCGACTCGATCCCCTCGGCCTCGAGCGCGTCGACGACCGCCTGGATCTGCCGGCCGGGCCCGCATCGACCGCGCGGCCGCGTAGAGAAAAATCCGGTTGAGATAGTCCACGATCTCCGCCGGCGGCCGGCAGGTCTCCGGCCAGGCCCGCAGCCGGTACTCGAGGAGCGGGAAGACGCCGTGCGGGACCAGGGGGTCGAGGAACCCCTGCCACTCCTCCGGCGTCATGGCCGGCGCCGGCACGGGCTAGTCGCGGAGGATCGCCGCGAGGTACAGCGCCTGGTCGTCCGGGAGCGAGAGCACGGCGTTCCGCGGGTCGCCCGCGAGCGGCAGGCGCTCGTGGAACTCCCTCAGCCTCGATGGCAAAGACGTGTCGACCGGCTCGGGGCGCATCGCTGGTATGCGTTGGCGCCCTGCTGCTCAATCGTTTCCCTTTGTGTCGGGGCCGGCAAGCCCGGACGCCGTCCTCATCGGGTTTCTCGAGATAGTGTCGGGTTTGTCGCGCTGGTCGTCCACGCCGTCGCATCGGATGTCGGCCGCGGCCCGATCGGCTCCGCTCGCGTCGGCGGCCGCGACCACGAGCGTGACCCCGCACGCGGCGGGGGCGAGGAGTGCGGTCGCGAAAAAGAGGGTGAGGAAGAGGTGGATGGGGGACATATCATGCTCCAATAGGAAGTAATTATGCGGCTATAAGAACCATGCGGGCCGGCAGCGGTTGAGTCCGGCGCGTCGCCCTCCCGACCGCGTCCACGGTGTCGGCGACCAGGCCCGCACCCGCGATGGTCCGGCCCGGGGAGTATTCAGCACTGCCGATACACCTGGGGGGCGCACTGCAGGGCCAGGGCGATCGGGACCACGACGCAGGTCCGACGGACCTCGCGATATCGCATGGGCGATGGTTGCCCTGACAGGCGACGGGGCCGACGAGCCGTGCTGCGCGTATCCATAGGTTTGAGAACTCCACTGTACGGCGGAAGAAAAGAGAGGAGAATCATTCTGCTGCGCCCTGAATGGGCATCATCACCTCTCCGACGATCGACCGTCCTCCGGCGCTCGAGATGAGAAGGGGAGGGCTTCCGGAGCGCATCGAAGGGTCGGACAGCATCAGCGATGGCGATGAGAATCCTTCCAGGCGGGCATCCGGACCTCGCCTTCCAAGTCCCTTGCCGTGGCGCGACGTAGCTTTGGAACAGCAACCAGAAGCGAGTTCGCGGCGGAGAAGCCGGGTTAGCGGCTCAAAAATGGGAATGGATCGCGGGAGGAGTTCCCGCCGCAGTTTTTTAGATCTGTCGTCCGCTCAGACCACCTGGAAGGCGGCTTCTTTGTAGGCCCAGCTGCCGCCGGGGTTCCGGACCCAGACCGTGTAGGGTCCGAGAGAGGCGGACGACGGAATGACAA
>CAYWVY010000082.1:2483-7500 GCA_964461885.1 uncultured Methanospirillum sp.
GTTGCTGTCGGCGTCGGTGTTGCGGTGGGCGTCGGCGTCGGCGTCGCAGGGGGGAGGTCAATCGCGTCGCGCATGACCTCGAAGACCTGCGTATTGAGGACCGTTGTCGTACCGAAGCGGTCAGCACCCGGGCCGCTCGCCCGGATCGGGACGTTGACCCCCGTATGGTCCGTCGTGGTGAAGGAGAACGAGAGGGCCCCGCCGCCAGTGTTCTGAACAGTCAACCCGCCGGTCTCGTGGTCCGCGGTGACGATCAGGAGGGTGTCCGGGTGCTGGTCGGCGAAGGTGAGCGCCGTCTGCACCGCAGCGTCGAAGGCGAGGACCTCGCCGGTCATGGCCGCGTAGTTATTGGCGTGGGCGGCCGTGTCGATGTTCCCCCCCTCCACCATCAGGAAGAAGCCGTCGTCGTCCGTCTCGAGGACGGAGAGCGCCTTCTGTGTCATCGCGGCCAGGCTCGGCTGCGAGCTCGGGCGCTCGCCCTCGTACGCCATCGAGCTCGAGGCGAAGAGCCCGAGCACCTTCGTCCCGGGCGTCGCCGGGACGGCGTTGAGGAGGGACGAGGTGGTCACCACCCCGTACCCCTGCGCCTGGGCCTCGGCGACGAGGTTCCGCCCGTCCGTCCGGTAGCCCTGCGCCCCCCACGGGTCCGTGGCGGCCGTGTCGATGAAGTAGCGGTATCCGCCGCTGAGCGCGACCTCGAGGTCCGAGTCGATGAACTGGCTCGCGATCAGGAGTTCCTCGGTGCGGTCGCTGACGTGCGCGTAGACCCCGGCCGGCGTCGCGTGGGTGATGCGCGTGGTCGAGACCGCGCCCGTCGCCCGCCCGTCCGCGGCGGCCAGTTCCGCGATGGTCGTGAGCCGGGCGCCGCCCGGGGTCTGGCCGATCACGCCGTTGTTGGTCCTGACCCCGGTCATGAGCGCGGTCGCGGCCGCCGCCGAGTCCGTGACGGCGTTGTTGGCCGACGCCGTCGCTACGTAGCCTGTGTAGTCGAGCCCGTCCATCGCGAGCGGCGTGGAAGAGTATGTTGTCGGGTTATGGCCCGACTTCTCCCAGCGGGCGGCCTCGATATGATTGCTGCCCATGCCGTCGCCGATCAGCAGGATCACGTTCTTCGCGCCCCCGTCACTCTCCGGAAGCACCGGCGTCGCTCCCCCATCTGCCGGGGCAATGGTGACGATCGGGCGGGCGGATTTGCCCGGAGAGGTCCCCGTGACGGTGAAAGCGTCATCCCGGTGGGCGGAGCCGGCCCCGGGGTCCGTGACGTAGACGTCGTAGGGACCGGGAACCGCATCCCACGGGACGTCCAGGGTGCACCGGACCGTGGTCGAATTGATCCAGGTCTCGTCCGTCGCGTCGATCCACGTGTGGCCGCTCCGGACGGAGACCTGGGCCACGGTCGTGAACTCGGTCCCGGAGACGTAGACGGAGGTCAGCGTCGCGTCGGGGGCAGCACTCTTCGGGGAGATCCCCGTGACGGTCATTGCCGCCGCCGCCGTCGTAATGGCAATCAGTCCAAGGACGATGCACGCGGTGATAACAAGTGGTCGTATCGGTCTCATGGTCTTTCAGGCTCCTCCCGGGCGCTCGGAGCGGGATGCCGGCGGAGGCTTTGCGGACGTCGGTAACCTCCCGGGTGCGACTCTGTAGCCTCCTATCTCAGGCGGGCTGATAAATATATGCCTATTATATGTGCAGACTCCGGGAGATCCTGGATAGATCGTCCCCGTTCCCATACTAGCACGGTTTTGCAGTAGATACTGGAAAGCTATCGGAGGTGCGTCATCTCTCCCGGAGCTGCCGTTCATGACGGGTCGGTCGTGGCCGGAGACCAGTACTCGCGGACACCGCCGGGACTGGGAGGCGGGGGGCCGGCAGCGATCGTCAGGTGCAACCCCCTGGGTATTCCAGCCAGTCAGCGGTCCGGTGCCGCCCCACCGGGGGACGACCGGTTGATGGCAGCTGCGAACCCGGGCGGGCACGGTCGGTACGGAAGTGTGTCACGGCATTGGACCGGTGGGGAGATCAGAACTGGTAATAGATCAGAACTGGTAATAGATGAAGACCGGGCTCGCGCTCGGGGTGAAGCAGAGCAGACAGAAGACCGCGATGGCCACGTACGCATTCCAGTGCCCGGGCCGGACTGAGGCGATATACTGCGTCCAGTCGGTTGCCAGGACACGGGTGACGCTGTCCATCACGCGGTCGCTATACGCCAGGAGCAGGATGGCGATGATGATGGAAATGAGCAGGAGGACCCCTGCAGACAGTCCCATGCCGTCTACCACTCCGACGATCGTCGATACGCCCCAGATATGCGTCGGACTCGGCGTTGAAAAGTCGAAGTCGAACAGGACGTATTTCTGTATGCAATAGATCATGTCGGCCAGGTCCCCCACCCGGAACATGATCCAGCCGAGGAAGATGAAATACTGAGTGACGAGGATCTTCCCGATAACCCGGACATTCTCATTCAGCGACGGCAGCGGTCCCGGGAGCATCCCCATCCGCCCGGCCATGAATTTATGGACCGACAGCAGGAGGCCATGGTATCCCCCCCACAGGACGAAGTTCCATGCGGCGCCGTGCCACAGTCCGCTCAGGAGCATGGCCACCTCCAGGTTCAGGTATGTCCGGACCCGTCCTTTCCGGTTTCCGCCCAGCGAGATGTAGATATAGTCCATGATGAAACTGGAGAGCGTGATGTTCCAGCGCTTCCAGAACTCGCTGGGGTTCTTCGAGAGGTACGGCCGGAAGAAGTTCTGCGGCAGGTGCAGTCCGACCAGTTCTGCGGTCCCCAGCGCGATATCGACGTACCCGGAAAAATCGCAGTAGATCTGGATCCCGAAGAGCAGAGTCCCGATAACGATATACGGGGAACTCAGGCCATGGGGGTCGGCAAAAATGGCAGTTACGACCGGGGCGCAGTTGTCGGCGATCACGAACTTCTTCACAAACCCCCACAGCATGATGGTCACCCCCGTCTTGAGGTTCGCGGGGCTCAACGAGACATGGTTTATCAGTTGTGGCAGGAACTGGCCCGCCCGCACGATCGGTCCGGCCAGCAGGTGGGGGAAGTAGGAGACATAGAGGGCGAACCTGTAGAAATGGGGTTCGGGCTCGATCGTCCCCCGGTAGATGTCCACGACGTAGCTGATCGCCGAGAACGTGAAGAACGAGATCCCGATCGGTAGGATGAGTCCCATCACGGGCAGGTTCAGGGAGTAATTCAGGGGCAGGGGGACGTGGTTGACGATATCGGCGCCGAAACTGTAGTATTTGAAGTACGCCAGGGGGATGAGCAGGGCGATCACTGCCGCAGCCAGGAGGGCCTTTTTCCGCGCCTGGGCGGGCGCCTGGTGGATGGCCCCACCCGATTGGAACGAGACGACCGTGATGAACAGGAGCAGGACGACAAACACGTTGCTGGTGGTCCAGTAGAACAGGTAGCTGCCGACGAGAAGGACCGCCTGCTGGTAGCGGGCTCGTCTCAGGCTGTTGATCACCACGAGGACGGCGAACAAAAAGAGAAAAAATTCTATGCTGTTGAACTCCATCCCTGCCCCCGTGACCTGCTGTCACCCACTATTGCAGCCACCTTGTGGGAAAAATACGACCTGCCCGCAGCATTCAGGTGCCCGGCCGTGTCCGTAAAATACTCCGAGGGGTACTCACTCTCGTAATCGTACCACGGCACACCCGTTGAGTCGAGGAACTGCGTCCAGATCTGCCGGTCGGACTCATTGACCACCCTCAGAAACAGCGGGTGTTGCGGCATGTTGATGATGCTCACCCCGATATTCTGCTGTTGAAGCCTGGTGATCGTATATCGCAGTGCCCTGAGCTGCAGGTTCGTCTCTTCGGGCTCGATCCCCTCGTATTCCAGGTCGCGAACGCTCTCGACTTTCCTCTTCTCCGTCCAGTTGATGACCTGTATCCAGGGGTCCTTGAAGTCTGTTGCATACACCGTCTGTCGGGCTACTTCTGCCCTCCTGTCGCTCGAATCGAATAGGCTGTCAAAAATTATCCCCCCCGCGGGGAGCAGGAATTTTCGTTTGTCAAAGAACCGTTCGAACACCGTCTGCGGCACTGATCGCTCCTCGGCGTCGTTGAAGGCAGGCTGGAACGCTACCCGGATCTCCTCTCTCTCGGCGACCGGCATCTCCCGGTAGTATTCCTCCAGCCGCTCCTCGTCGACCTCCGTCCGGTTCGCGAGGACCCGGTAACTCAACCCGATGGCGACCTGTTCCGGCCGTGATGCGATGATGCTGTCCAGTTCGGTCAGCCTGTTGAGGGGGTTGTCGTTATTGATCCCCAGGTCGTACACCGGGATGGTGATATTTTTCTTCCGCAATGAGTCTTCAACGATGTAGGAATCGATGCCCTCCACCACGTAACTGGCGCCGAGCAGGAGAATCGCCCCGTCGTGGGGCTGCTCGTAGAACATGTGCATCGCGTGGACCCGGGTCGGCTCCGGTTCCAGGTGCTCCAGGTTGCCGTCGACCAGGAGATGAATGAGAAGCGAATAGCCGAATACGGCAATCCCGATGGACACCGCCAGGGCGGCAATCATCGGGAGAAGGGAATCGGCTCTCATGCACGCCCCTGGTTCGATCTTTTCCTGACTTCCCCGTCCCGGGATAAATAATCATGGTATCCCTGGCCGGGCCAGCACCCGGTCCGCGACCCGCCAGGCGGCGCACCCTGTATTCATTCCATGCCCGGGACGATGGGCGTCATCGCGGCGGGCACGGCCGGCGTCGCGCCGGGACTGGGAGGCAGGGGGCCGGCAGCGGCCCGGGCCTCCACGGCTGCCACGGTGAGGGAGCCTCGATCGGGGAGGCGCTCGACCGGATCCGCGAGGCGAGCGCCTGCCGCCTCGCGAGCCTCGTCCCGGACGACCCGCCCTCACCCGGACGGACGTCGGTCATCACGGGGGTCGAGGTCGCTGACGCAGCATCGGCGCTGCCCCCGTCCGGACAATTCGCCACGGGACCCCGGCGATACGATGACGTTGAAG
>CAYWVY010000083.1:0-7451 GCA_964461885.1 uncultured Methanospirillum sp.
AGGTCGACCGCATCTGGGACTCCTTCTGGTCCGGCGGCATATCGAACCCGATGGAGGTGATCGAGCAGATCACCTACCTGCTCTTCATCCGCCGCCTCGACGACATGCACACCCTTGAGGAGCGGAAGGCCAACCGCCTCGGGAGACCGCAGTCGCGGCGGGTCTTCCCGGAGGGCAACGACCCCGAGGGCCGGCCCTACGAGGACTTCCGCTGGTCGCGCTTCAAGAACTTCGCCCCGGCCGAGATGTTCACGGTGGTCGACAGGCACGTCTTCCCGTACCTCCGCGAGGACCTCGCGCGGCAGCTCGGGAACGGGGACTCGACGTACGCGCAGCACATGAAGGACGCGCGCTTCACCATCCCGACGCCGGCGCTGCTCGCGAAGGTGGTGGACCTGCTCGACAAGGTGCCGATGGAGGACCGCGACACCAAGGGCGACATCTACGAGTACATGCTCGCCAAGATCGCGAGCGCCGGGCAGAACGGGCAGTTCCGCACCCCGCGCCACATCATCCAATTGATGGTCGAGATGACGGCGCCGCGCCCGAACGACGTGATCTGCGACCCGGCCTGCGGCACGGCGGGGTTCCTGGTGACGGCCGGCGAGTACCTGCGCGACCACTACCCGAACCTGCTCCACGACCCGGCGCAGCGCGAGCACTTCCACAATCATCTCTTTCACGGCTTCGACTTCGACAACACGATGCTCCGCATCGGCAGCATGAACATGCTGCTGCACGGCGTGGAGAGCCCGGACATCCGGTACCGCGACTCGCTCGCGGAGGAGCACGCGGGCGACGAGGAGGCGTACACGCTGGTTCTGGCCAACCCGCCGTTCGCGGGGAGCCTCGACTACGAGAACACGGCGAAGGACCTCCAGCAGATCGTCAAAACGAAGAAGACCGAGCTCCTCTTCCTTGCACTCTTCCTGCGGCTCCTGAAGCCCGGCGGGCGCGCGGCGGTGATCGTGCCCGACGGGGTGCTCTTCGGGTCGAGCAAGGCGCACAAAGAGCTGCGCCGCATCCTGGTGGAGGACCAGAAGCTCGACGCCGTGGTGTCGCTGCCGGGCGGCGTCTTCAAGCCGTACGCCGGCGTCTCGACGGCGATCCTCCTCTTCACGAAGACGAACTCCGGCGGCACGGACGCCGTCTGGTTCTACGACGTGGGGGCCGACGGGTGGAGTCTCGACGATAAGCGCACGCCGCTCCTGCCGGCAGAGAAGCTCGGCCCGGCGCCCCGCACCGCGCTCACCGACGACGAGCACGCGAAGAATAACCTGCCCGACGTGCTCGCGCGCTGGGCGGAGCGGGCCGGCGCGGAACTCGAGCGCCCGCGCACCGCGCAGAGCTTCTGCGTGCCGAAAGCCGACATCGCCGCGCAGAACTACGACCTCTCGCTCAACCGCTACAAGGAAGTGGTGTACGAGGAGGTCGAGCACCGCCCGCCGAAGGAGATCCTCGCCGAGCTCTGGAGATTGGAAGAGGAGATCCAGCGGGAGATGCGGGAGCTGGAAGGGATGCTGGGATGATTAGCAAACTCGACTCCGTTTGCTCTTTTCTGAATGGTGGAACGCCCAGCACGGCCATCGCTCGCTACTACGAAGGCGATGTCCCATGGATCACGGGAGCGGACATTACAGGGCCCGTTGCAGACACAGCACGCAGCTTCATCACAGAGGAGGCGATTCAAAAGTCCGCCACAAATCGCGTCCCCGCTGGAACAGTCCTGCTCGTTACACGCACAAGCGTTGGCAAGGTCGCATTAGCAGCGATGGACCTCTGTTTCAGTCAGGATATCACCGCGATAACCCCAGATCCACAACGGCTGGACACATCGTATCTTGTGCGTTTCTTTCAGACAAAGCAGCCGTACCTCGGACGTCTAGCGCGCGGCGCGACAATCAAAGGTGTCACGCGTGAGGCTGTTGCGAATCTGGAGATTCCGCTTCCGCCCCTCTCCGAGCAGCGGCGGATTGCGGAGATCCTGGACAGGGCGGACGCGCTGCGGACCAAACGCCGCGCCGCCCTCGCCCAGCTCGACGCCCTCACCCAGTCCATCTTCCTCGACATGTTCGGCGACCCGCAGGCGCATCGCTGGCCGATGTCAACAGTCGCCGGAGTCGCTGCTGAGGTCGACGGCGCCATCCGTACCGGCCCGTTCGGCAGTCAACTCTTGCACAGCGAATTCACGGACGAGGGAATCGCGGTTCTCGGTATAGATAATGCCGTCGAGAACGAGTTTCGCTGGACACAGCGGCGGTACATCAGCGAGGCGAAGTACCGTCAGCTCGTCCGCTACACAGTGAAGCCGGGTGATGTACTTATCACTATCATGGGCACGTGTGGGCGCTGCGCGATCGTCCCAGATGACATTCCAACCGCGATAAATACAAAGCATCTTTGCTGCATCACGCTTGACCACTCCAAATGCTTGCCGATATATCTACACGCATACTTCCTCCGACACTCTATTGCGCGTCGGTACCTCGCCCAGAAGGCAAAGGGGGCGATCATGGAGGGGCTGAATATGGGTATCATCAAGGAGATGCCCATACCGCTCGTTCCCTTGGCGTTACAGAAGGAGTTTGCGAGCAAGTTGGCAGCGCTAAATCGACTTAGAAGTCAAGCGGAGCGCTCGAAGAGCGAGTGCGACGTATTTTTTTGTTCTCTTCAACAACGAGCCTTCCGGGGGGAGCTATAGCCATGCGCGGGGAGTTCGTCAGCGTATGGTCGGAGACATGGCGAGAAATTTGGCTGCCGCTAATCGATGAACCGCTCGACGAAGGTGAGGAAAGCGTTCCCGGAGACATCTTCTGCGAGCTATATCGAGAGCTTGCCAAAGCCCTCAAGAAACCCACGGAAGAGGGAGCGGTTGTGTTGCTCCTTGAAGACGCGGTCACATTGAGAGAGGCATTCGAGCTTAGCGCGCAACAGGGGAGCCCGGATCTGGAATTCACGAGTATATCTGCTGCATTCCTCGAATCGGGGGCGTCAGTGATAACTTACGCTGAAGAAAGGAGGGCTGCTATCGAAGCTGCGCTGACTAGCCTGATCGGGCTACCTGGAGCTCCGCTCTTGGAGGCGCAGCTGCAATCATTTGCGCAGGATCCGTCGCGGATTTCGGCTGTGAGACAACGAGCGCTCGAACCGGTTTTTAATGATTCAAAAAAGAGCGCCAAAGCTTTCGAGAACCTGAGATCAGAAGACCTCGCTGGGGAATGGGCGATGATTAGATTCCTCGAATCCGCACATGGTACGCTCGAGGACTTCGGCGGTGACGAGTTGAGCAACCGCTACTTCAACCTCCTTGACGCCTTCATAAAAAAATTCAGCCTCCGTTACGACCTGCGCCGTCCGTGCACCCTCTGTCCGACTCTTCCCGGCGTCTTTACAAGTCTCGTTTGCGATCTGCGAGCTCTGACTGCCCAAGACGGTCACCTGGATCAGCTCATGAAGGACTTCGAAGAGTCTGTCCGTGACCTGCGGATTGGCTGTACTGAGGTACGAATCAAGACGTGCATACAGAAGCAGGTCAACCTATTGGAAGCATTGGGAAGGGAAACACTAGGCCCTTCTGACCCAAAGGACAGGTGCAAGCCGGCACTCTCAGCGATTGTGAAGCAGATCGAGAGCTGGCCGGCCGAGGAAGTGCGAACTGCCCTGAATTCCCTATACGGATTTGCTTGCGACTACCCCGGTATCCGGCATGGAGGAACCCGGGAATGCGCAATGAGGGCAATCGATATGCGCGATATGGTGGCGATGTCGATCCTGCTCACGGGCTTTACACCGTACCTGAGCGACCGGCTCAACGCCGACCAAATATATCAGGGGGCGTGATGTGACCCAGTTCGCCTTCCTCCGCTCCGAATGGCCCGGCGTCTTCGAGGCGGCGGCGAAGGCCGAATCGGCGGTGCGCGCCGACCCCCGGACGGCCTGCTTCTACGCCCGCCGGGCGCTGGAGCTCGCGGTGGCCTGGGCATACAAGCACGACGCTGCCCTGCATCTCCCGTACCAGGACAACCTCTCGGCGCTGATCCACGAACCGAGCTTCAAGCAGGCGGTGGGTGAGGCCGTCTTTGCCAAGGCGCGGGTCATCAACACCCTCGGCAACCACGCTGTCCACAGCCGCCTTCAACCCGGCGGTGCTGCCCGAGCCCCAGCGGGCGGCGAAGCAGACGGCGGAGCAGCTGCGGGCGCTGGAAGTGCGCCTGAAGGAGCGCGACGAGAGCCTCACGGCGCTCCTCGCGGACAAAACCACGCTCGACGACGAACTGAAGCGTCTCCGCGCGGAGGTCGCGAAGGCCAAGAAGGCCGCAGCCGCCCAGCCCGACACCCACGACTACTCCGAGGCCGAGACGCGCGACTACTTCATCGACCTCCTGCTCAAGGAGGCCGGCTGGCCCCTCGACCAGCCCCGTGACCGCGAGTACGGGGTCACCGGCATGCTCAACGAGAAGGGCACGGGCGCCGTCGATTACGTGCTGTGGGGCGACGACGGCAAGCCCCTCGGGCTCGTCGAGGCCAAGCGTTCGCGCCGCGACGCCAGGGCGGGGCAGCAGCAGGCGAAGCTCTACGCCGACTGCCTGGAGCAGCAGTTCGGCCAGCGGCCGGTCATCTTCTACTCGAACGGCTACGAGCACTGGATCTGGGACGACCTGTCCTACCCGCCGCGCCGGGTGCAGGGCTTCTACAAGAAGGCCGAGCTCGAGCTCCTGGTCCAGCGCCGCGAGACGCAGCGGTCGCTCGCCGAGGCATCGATCAACACCGAGATCGCCGGGCGCTACTACCAGACGCGCGCCGTCCGCCGAATCGCCGAGGCCTTCGAACGCGACCACGACCGCAAGGCGTTGCTCGTCATGGCCACCGGCGCCGGCAAGACCCGCACCGTGATCGCCCTCTGCGACCTCCTGATGCGCTGCAACCGGGCCAAGCGCGTGCTCTTCCTCGCCGACCGGATCGCGCTGGTGAGGCAGGCGGTGAACGCCTTCAAGCACCACCTGCCCGATTCCTCGCCCGTGAACCTCGTCACCGAGAAGGAGACCGAGGGACGCGTCTACGTGTCGACCTATCCGACCATGATGGGCCTGATCGACGAAGCCGCGGACGGCCAGCGGCGCTTCGGCCCCGGACACTTCGACATCGTGATCATCGACGAGGCGCACCGCTCCGTCTTCCAGAAGTACCGTGCGATCTTCGATTACTTCGACTCGCTCCTCGTCGGGCTGACGGCAACGCCGAAGGACGAGGTGGACCGCAACACCTACAGCCTCTTCGACCTCGAGAACGGCGTGCCGACCGACGCCTACTCCCTGGAGGAGGCCGTGGGTGACGGCTATCTCGTGCCACCACGGGCCGTCTCGGTGCCGCTCAAGTTCCAGCGCGAGGGTATCATATACGACGACCTCTCAGAGGAGGAGAAAGACGAGTGGGACGCCCAGGACTGGGACGAGGAAGGCACCGTGCCCGACCGCGTCGAGGCCCCGGCCGTCAACAAGTGGCTCTTCAACAAGGACACCGTGGACAAGGTGCTGGAGCACCTGATGACGCGCGGCATCACCGTCGCCGGCGGCGACCGGCTGGGCAAGACCATCGTCTTCGCCAAGAACCAGGCGCACGCCGAGTTCATCGCCGAGCGGTTCGACGCCAACTACCCGAACTATAGAGGCGAGTTCGCACGCGCCATCACCTTCAAGGTCGAGTACGCGCAGAGCCTGATCGACGACTTCTCCATCAAGGAGAAGGCACCCCACATCGCGATCTCGGTGGACATGCTCGACACGGGGATCGACGTGCCCGAGGTCGTGAACCTCGTCTTCTTCAAGATCGTGCGGTCCAAGACCAAGTTCTGGCAGATGCTCGGGCGCGGCACGCGCCTCTGCCCGGATCTGCTTGGCCCGGACAGGGACAAGGAGTGCTTCTATCTCTTCGACTACTGCCAGAACCTCGAGTTCTTCAGCCAGGACATCCCGGCGCCCGAGGGCTCGGCCATAGCGTCGCTGGGAAAGAGGCTCTTCGACGCCCGCCTGGACCTGATCGCAGCGCTCGACGGCCACTCGCCGGGCACGCTTGCCGCCGTTGTCGGGGAGGCCACGCCGCCCTACGGCGACCCGGAGACGAACGAGCAGGTGAGGCGGGCCGTCGCCGAGCTGCTGCAGCGCGAGGTGGCGGCCATGAACCCGGACAACTTCGTCGTCCGCCCGCACCGGCGCCTGGTCGAGAAGTACGCGGAGCCCGAGGCGTGGGTAGCGCTCGCGAAGGAGGCGATCACGGATATCTCCCGGGAGGTGGCGGGCCTTCCGACGCAGCTCGATCCCGAGAACGAGGAAGCGAAGCGTTTCGACCTGCTCGCCCTGAACCTGCAGCTCTCCCTGCTTCGGGCCGATACGAGATTCGCCGGTCTGTGCGACCGCGTCAGGAAGATCGCAGGATTGCTCGAAGAGAAAGATGCCATCCCGATGGTCCGCGAGCAGATGCCCCTGATCCAGGAAGTGCAGACCGATGAATGGTGGCAGGACGTCACGGTGCCGATGCTCGAAGCGATGCGGCGCCGCCTGCGCGGGCTGGTGCAGTTCATCGACAGGCGCCAGCGCAAACCGATCTACACCGACTTCGAGGATACGATGGGCGATGAGATCGACGTCACCCTGCCCGGCTGTGCGGTGGGTACTGATCAGGCCAAGTTTGTCGCAAAAGCGCGAGCGTTCCTCTGGCAGCACCTCGACCACGCCGTGATCGCCAAGCTTCGGATGAATCAGCCGCTCACGGCCTCGGATCTCGCGGAACTGGAACAGTTGCTCGCCGGGAGTGGCACGGGCGGGCCGGACGACATCCACCGGGCGGCGGACGAGGCGCACGGGCTGGGTCTCTTCGTACGGTCACTCGTGGGGATGGACCGCGGCGCGGCCAAGGACGCGCTGGCGGGGTTCATCGAAGAAAAACTGTTCAGCGGGAACCAGCTCGATTTCGTCAACCTGGTCCTGGATCACCTGACCGAGCACGGGGTCGTGGAGATTGCTCAACTGTATGAGTCGCCGTTCACGGACCTCACGCCGCAGGGGCCGGAAGGTCTGTTCCCGGTGGCGCAGATGGATGAACTCGTCCGGGTTCTCGACGCCGTGCGGGCGACGGCTGTTGTGGCTTGATGTAGTCGTCCGCTACATCCACGATATTCTGTTAATCGCCTCGCCCACCCGCCTGGCCGATGCGTCGGTCAAGCTCGCCGCTCTCCTCGAGATCATACAGCGGTGCGGCGCCGCCGCCTTCGCCGCGTCCTTTGCGCCGGGCGACGACGTGACCGTTCAGCAAGGTCGGTTCGCCTCCACGGTCGCCCGCGCCGCGCTCTCCCGACCGTCTCCCGTGAATGGACCTGTCCGTGGGTGAGTCTGGTGAGTCTGGATCCATCTCTTGCTCATCGAAAAGAGATCCTAAAACGAAACGGGGGTGATCCA
>CAYWVY010000084.1:0-7446 GCA_964461885.1 uncultured Methanospirillum sp.
GTCTTCACGGTCGACCTCTTCAATGAGGGGATCGATATCCCCGAGATCAACACGGTCCTCTTTCTCCGGCCCACGCGAAGTTTGACCGTCTTTCTCCAGCAGCTCGGCCGGGGCCTCCGGATCTGGCCCGGCAAGGACTGCCTGACAGTCCTGGACTTCGTAGGACGGCAGCACGAGCGGTACAGGTTTGAACCGAAATATCGGGCGCTTGCCGCGGACCTCTCGATATCCCTCGGCCGGCAGATCGAGCAAAATTCCCTTCGTCTGCCCCGGGGCTGCTATCTCTCGCTCGAGAAGGTGGCACGGGAGACGATCCTGAGTCAGATCCAGCGGTCCTTCTCCCATCATTCCGAACTTGTTGCGGCCGTTCACGATCTGGCCGGCGAGATGGGAGGCGCATGCACGCTTCTCGACGCGCTCGAACACCTCCAGCGGACACCACAGGAGATCTATCGCCACTCGAGCTTTCGCAAACTCTGCGCGTATGCCGGGCTGTGCCCCGCGCCGTCGGACGAGGATGAACGGTTCCTGGTATCCGCCTGCAGAAGGGTTCTCCATATCGACTCGCGGTCGCTTATCGAGTATGCCCGGGCGTTCCTGGCCTCAGGTGCGGATTTCGCCGTCTCCGATTCGATGACTCTGCAAGCGGATCCGATGGCGAACATGCTCTATTACACGCTCTATAACGACCCCGTCCCCGAGGGAGACAAGAACGCGGTCTCATCACGGTTCTATCGGATCTTCCAGGAGTCGTGGATGATCGAGGAGGCGGATCAGCTGCTTGCGTACCTGCAGGATCACATCGGGTTCTCTGAGGCACCGCTCGACCTCGGGTTTCCGAACGGACTCAGACTCCACTGCACCTATACCCGCGCCCAGATCTTTGCCGGCCTCGGCCTATCGACACCGCAGGCCCGGAATTCCCGCGGTTCGCGAGAAGGGGTGGTGTATCTTTCCGAACACAATCTCGACGTGTTCTTCATCACGCTGAATAAGAGCGAGGAGCACTTCTCACCGTCCACGCTGTACAAGGATTACGCAATCGACGACCGGCATTTTCACTGGCAGTCGCAGAGCACCACGTCGGCGTCATCGCCGACGGGACGGCGATACATTGACCACGAGGCACGAGGCGGGCGCGTCCTCCTGTTTGTTCGAGAGTATGCCAGGATCAACGGCGTGACCCAGCCCTTTACCTGCCTCGGCACGGCTTCGTACGTTCACCATTCCGGAAGCAAACCAATGAGTATCACCTGGCGTCTTCATCACCCGATCCCCGCCCGTCTCATGAACAAGGCGAATAAGGTGGTTGGTGGCTGAGCGATTATCCGCTGATGACCAGGGAGTCCTGGCGAGGGAAAACAGGCTTCCATTGCCGTAATTGATACGCTCTGTCTTCTATGCTGTGGGGGACTGGTGCTGCTAACACGATGCATAGTGTTTGTGCACTGACTCCGATGCTGCGCGTACCCGCTGGGCGCCGGGGTGTCTCGGGACTAGACTGTGCATGGGCTTATCGCTGGAGGGGGCTACCTCACTTCCAATGGCATGGGTATTACCACACCCGAGCATGCCTATGCAAGGTTCACTACGGCATGGCCGGCGACTGGCCCCTCGAGCTCCTGGTGACGGTCACGTTTGAGGAGGCCGGTGGGGAGACGCGCCTTACCCTCCGGCACGAGGGCCTCCCCGTGGGCGAGCAGCGGGAGATGGCCGGGGCCGGCTAAAACGAGTCCCTGCCCTGGACAAGCTCGAGGCCTGCCTGACGAAGGTAACGCCGTCGTAACGGGCGGAGGCCCGCTTCGGCGCGACTGTCTTTTCCCAGAGCCTATATGAAATCACGCGATCCAGATCTCACTCCGGGGGAACGCCGCCATGGAGAAGAACCGCCTCGAGATCCAGCACTGCACGGCCGGGGACTACCATAACAAACCGTTCGAGAAGGTGATACTGCCGCTCGGCTCGCTCGAGAGCCACGGCCCGCACCTGCCCTTCGGGACGGACGCGATCACCGCGCACCTGCTCGCCCTTGAGATCGCCCGGCGCGTCCCCGGGACTGCCGTCCTCCCCCCTGTCCCATACGGGATGAGCGAGGCATACCGCGACTTTTCGTTCACGGTCTCTCTCCGGCCCGAGACCGAGACCGCCATCGTCGCCGACATTCTCGAGTCCCTGCACCGCGAGGGCGTCCGGAAGGTCCTGATCCTCAACGGCCACGACGGCAACATCCCGTCGATCGAGATCGCGGCCCGCTCGGCGAAGGTGGCGCACCCGGAGATGCGGATCGTCTCGCTCGACGCCTGGTGGAACACCCTCGGCGAGCTCCTCCCGCCGGGCTTCTTCGAGGTCTGGAACGGCCTCGGCCACGGGGGCGAGGGCGAGCTCTCGATGGCTCTCGCCCTCTTCCCCGACCTCTGCGCGCCCGACCAGGCCCGGGGTGTCGTGCCCCGGCTCCCCCCCTTCGTGGACGTAAAATGGACCTTCTCCGAGATCACGGACTGCGGCGCGTCCGGCGATCCCACGAAGGCCACGCTCGAGAAGGGGGCCGCGATGAAGGAGGCCCTCGTGGAGGCCGTCGCGGGCGTGCTCGCCGCGCTGGACGAGTGCGACTGGGACTACCGGTCGCCCGGGCTGAAGGCGGGTTCAGCCGCCCACCACGGGGCCGACTCCCACGCGTCCGGCCAGCCCGGCAGCACCAGGACCTGCTCCGGGAAGTAGTGGATCTCCCCGGGCAGTACGCGCAGCTCGACGCCGACGTCGTATCCCAGCCCCGCCCGGAGGTCGGCGGAGAGCAGCTCGATCCCGGGCACGGGCCAGCCCGCGCACGGTGATGTCTTCGGGCCGGTAGACCAGGGCGACGTTGCCGACATTGAAGTGCGTCCCCTCCAGCCACGACTCGACGGCTTCCTCGGCCAGCATCCAATCCCGGTCCTGCTCGAGGGTGCGGTAGCCGTTGAACCCGAGGAGGAGGGAGACCAGGATCGTCGCGAGCACGGCGGCCGACACTGCCCGCCGGCGCAGGTGCTCCTCGGTCGGTCCTGGCGCCGGGCGTGGACGCCGGAGAGCCAGAAGACGTCGCCCCCGGCAAGTACGATGGCAAAGGAGCTGGTCAGGAAGAGCACCAGCGCGCCGAGCCCCTCAAACCAGCGAGCGTGGGCGAAGGCGATGCCGACCACGCAGGGCGGCTGCACGAGCGAGATGGCGATGGCGACCCCCGGGGAGATGTCCCCGAGGTTCGAGCGGCTGACGGCGAAGGCCCGCGCGGTCCCCGAGGCGAGCGCGGCGTAGAGGGCGATCAGGTTCGAGGAGATCCGGCCGGCGATCTCGGGGTTTGCCCCAAACCCGATCACCACCGGCGAGAAGAGGGCGGAGAGCGCGACCGCGAGCCCGATCACGTAGGCGATGCTCAAGAGGACGATCAGCATCGACCGGCCCGTGCGGCGGCCGTTCCCGAGGATGATCGCGAGGGTGACGCCCATGATGAGGGTCATCAGTGGTGCGATGATCATGGCCCCGATCAACGGCCGCCGGCGAACCGGAGATCACGCCGTACGTGGCGATCACCGTTGCCAGGGCCAGGAGCACGACGTAGTTCGTGACCGAGCGGACCCTGCGCTCCCCCTCGAAATAGAGCTTCTCCTCCATGATGGGGAGAGAGGCCGGGTCGGAACGGTTCCTGGTCACCCAGTCGACGGCCCTCGCTGGGTCTCCCGCACCCCGCGGCCAAATTCTTCTCGTCGGTCGGGGATTTGCCCGTATTGCCCCGGTCCCGGGTGCCTGGAGATGTCGTGAGTGCCCGGTAAGGATGCCGTGAAAGCAATGGATCCGCATGGAGGGGAGGAGGTCTCGATCACCGGTGTCCCCCTCTGCCACGGGCTGATTGACCGCCTCGCGGTGCTCTTCGCTCCCCTGGTGGCGGAGGGGGTGGCGGCTGAGCGACGACGAAAAAGGAGATCCCGGCCGATCAGAGGTGGTTGAAGAGCCGGACCACGTCGGCAATGTCGATCCGGCCCGTCGTGCGGCCCGTAGTCCCACGTCCGTCAGCCTGCTCCCCGCGGTATCGACGGCGGACGATGGCTCGATGTCCTTTTTTACCATCCCCGCCGCGCAGGGGACGTGTCCGCAACGAAACGTATTACTCATCGCCGGAGAGACCATACGTATTGATATCCGCGACTGATCCCTTCTCCCCGCCCGACACCGCGCCGCGGACCCCGCCATGCCGCCGATTACCCGGCACGGGGCCGTCGCCCCGGCTCTCGTTCCCGTGACGGCGACGGCGCCGTCCGCAGGGACCCTGCGATTCCCAGCCTTCTGTGCCGCCGCAGCTGCCGTCCTCGCCGGCCTTGTCCTGGTCGCCGGGTTCAACTACCTCCTCTTCCACAGCATCGTCGAGGTGGCCGGGCTCGCGGTGGCGTTCTCGATCTTTCTCATCGTCTGGAACACCCGGGACGTCGTCCCCGACGCCTTCTTTCTCCTGCTCGGCGTCTCCTTCCTCTACATCGGTGCCATCGACCTCCTGCACACGCTCGCCTACAGCGGCATGGGGGTCTTTCCGGGCGAGACGGCCGACCTCGCGACCCAGCTCTGGCT
Organism: uncultured Methanospirillum sp.; assembly: GCA_964461885.1. Lineage (GTDB taxonomy): Archaea > Halobacteriota > Methanomicrobia > Methanomicrobiales > Methanospirillaceae > UBA288. The sequence continues at coordinate 4,594 of CAYWVY010000084.1, forward strand.
CGCGGCGCGGTACTTCCAGGCCGGCGCCCTCCTCGGAGCGTCGCTCCTCATCGGCCGGGCGACGCTCACCCGGGACCGCCGCCGGGACACCGCCCTCTTCGTCGCCGCCTGCACCGTTGCCACGGCCCTCCTGTTCGGGGCGATCGCCGCCGGGGTCTTTCCGCCGGCCTTCGTCGACGGCAGCGGCCTGACCTCGTTCAAGGTCGCGAGCGAGTACGTCATCTCGCTCGTCATGCTCGGGGCAGTGACCCTCCTCGTCCTGAAGCGCGAGCGCTTCGATCCCCTGGTCTTCCGCTACCTGGTTGCGGCGCTGGCACTGCTGATCGCGGGCGAGCTTGCCTTCACCTCGTATGTGAGCGTGTACGGCCCGGCAAACCTGCTCGGCCACCTCTTCCGGCTCGCCTCGATCTTCTGCTTTTACCGGGCGATCGTGGTGATCGGCCTGCGGAACCCCGCGGACCTGCTCTTTCGCGAGCTGACGGCGCGGGAGGAGGCGCTCCGCCGGAGCGAGCAGCGCTACCGGAGCCTCGTGGAGTACTCGCCCGACGCGATCTTCGTCAACCGCGGCGACCGGGTCGACTATGTCAACCCGGCGGCGCTCCAGCTCTTCGGCGCATCGTCGCCGGAGGCCCTTGTCGGCCGGCCAGTCTACGACCTCTTCACGCCGGCGTACCGGGAGTTTGTGGCCGGCCAGCTCCGCGAGCTCCGCGCGGGCGCGGCCGTGTCGCTCGTGGACGAGCAGATCGTCCGGCTCGATGGGAGCGTGCGCGACGTCGAGACGGCCGCGTTCCCGTTCGAGGACGGAGCCGGGGTGGCGATCGAGGTGGTCCTCCGCGATGTCACCGACCGGAAGGAGGCCGAACGGCGGATGCAGCAATATGCCGCGCGCCTGCAGACGTCCAACGAGGAGCTGCAGCGGTTCGCGTACGTGGCGAGCCACGACCTGCAGGAACCGCTCCGGTCCATCGTCAGCTTCAGCCAGCTCCTTGCGCGTCGCTACAGGGGGAAACTGGACCAGGACGCGGACGACTACATCGCGTTCATCGTCGAGGGGGGGAACCGGATGCAGACCCTGATCCGCGACCTCCTGCAGGTCTCGCGGGTGGAGACGCAGGCGAAAGAGCCCGTGCCGACGGACGCCTGTTCGGTGGTCGCCGGCGCGCTCGCGCTCCTCGACTCGTCGCTCAGGGAGACGGGGGCCGTGGTGACGGTCGGGGAGCTGCCGGCAGTGATGGCCGATCCGGCCCAGCTCGAGCAGGTCTTCGTGAACCTCATCGGCAACGCGGTCAAGTACCGCCGTGAGGACGTGCCGCCGGCGATCGCCGTCTCGGCCCACCGTCTCGACAGCATGGTGGAGTTCGCGGTCGCGGACAACGGGATCGGGATCGAGCCCGAGTATTTCGACCAGATCTTCGAGATGTTCCGCCGCCTCCACACCCACGACGAATACGAGGGCACCGGGATCGGCCTTGCCGTCGTGAGACGGATCGTCGGCCGCCACGGCGGTTCGATCCGGATCGAGTCCGCGCCGGGCGAGGGCTCGACCTTCTTCTTCACCCTGCCGGCCGCGTAGACCCCTGCGGCTGCGGAAGGGGGTTCTGTTTTATCATGTCGCTGGTGGACGCTCATGAGGGGGTATCCAGACGAGCCCAGTCTTCCGCCCCGGCGGAGATCGGATCGGCGCCCTGAACACGGTCAAGGCGGCCGGCCTCGTCTTCGGCGACATCGGCACCAGCCTGATCTACAGCCTGACCGTGGTCCTGGCCCTGGTGCCACGGACCGAGGGCACCATCCTCAAAGTCCTCTCCCTGATCATCTGGACCCCCCTGATCCTGATCGTCACGGCCCAGTACGCGTGGCTCGCCATGAGCCTGGGGAAGAAGGGCGAGGGCGGCACCATCGTCCTCCGCGAGCTCCTGAAACCGCTGCTGAAGAGCGACCGTTCGAAATACGCGGTCCGAATCCTGACCGTGATCGGCGTCTCGCTCCTGATGGGGGACGGCGTGATCACACCCGCGATCAGTATCCTCTCGGCCGTCGAGGGCCTGCCGCTGATTCCCGGCCTCGAGAGGATGGGGACGGAGGTCCTCGTCCTGCTGGCGACCGGCATCGCCGTCGCCCTCTTCGCATTCCATCGCCGCGGGACCGAGCGGATCGCTTTCGCCTTCGGCCCCATTATGGTCGTCTGGTTCGCCACGCTCACCCTATCAGGCCTGGTCCTGATCGCCCGGACTCCGTTCGCCGCTACGGCCGCCTTCATCGCCCTGATCGGAACCTCGTCCGTGATCTCGTACCGTGACGTTCCGTTCCTGTATGCCCTGCTGAACCGGCTCTTCTTCACGGGGATGCTGGTCGTCTCGGCCGTCTTCATCTGGAACGCCGGGCGGACGGTCGAGCGGTTCCGGGTCAGCGAGGAGCACCACCGGCTCTGGCGGAGACGTCTCTCGACTCCATCATCGTCTCCTCGGGGGACCGGATCATCTACGCGAATCCAGCAGGGGAACAGATGTTTGCAGCGAATCCCGGGCACGAGCTCGTCGGCCATGACCTCTCCGGCCTGGTCGACCCGGCCGAGCGGGAGCGGATTTTCGGCCGGGTCCGACAGACGATGAAGGGTGCCCGGATGCACCTCCGCGGAGTCCGTATGATCCGGCTCGACGGTCAGTCCCTCTGCGCCGACGCCACGCTCAGCGAGATCGTCTGGGACGGGACGCCGGCCGTCCAGATCGTTCTCCGGCCTGCGGGGTAGTGCGCACGGGCGAGGTAAGGGGGCGGGGGCCGGCGTCTGGCAGTGAGGGCCTCCGCGCCCGGTCCCCGGGGACCCGGGCTTCGAAGAGTGGTATCGTTTCGACC
>CAYWVY010000085.1:0-7324 GCA_964461885.1 uncultured Methanospirillum sp.
TTCCTCGACGTCGGCCAGGGCGACTCCATCCTCGTCCAGGCGCCGAACGGCCGGGCGATGCTCGTCGACGCCGGCGAGTCGTGGGCCGCGCCGGCCGTCACGGCCGGCCTTACCGCCGAAGGAATCACGCGGCTCGAGTACGTCGTCGCCACCCACGACCACGCCGACCACATCGGCGGCATGACCGGCGTCCTGCCGTCGGTGACCGTCGGCCAGTTCGTCTCCAGCGGTGTCCCGGCCTCGACCCAGACGGCGATCAACCTCCGCACCTACCTTTCCACCCGCGGGATCCCCACGGATGCGGCGACCGCCGGCGAAACCCTCGCGCTCGACCCGGCCAACGTCACCGTGACCGTCCTGAACCCGCCGGCGGTCCCGGGCACGGACCAGAACGAGGCCTCGGTCGTGCTCCGGCTCGTTTTCGGCGACGGGTAACCCCAGGGCACCCGCGACACCCACGCCCGGACGGCGTTCGGATACGCTCATTACCTTCTCCCGCCTACATCAGGCAGAGGGAGAGCCATGAAGACGCGCGACGAGGTGATCACCATCCTGCGCGACCTGAAGGCGGAGGCCGCCCCGCGCTTCGGCGTCCGGCGGTTCGGCCTCTTCGGGTCGTACGCCCGGGACGAACAGTCCGAAGACTCCGACCTCGACCTGCTCGTCGAGTTCGAGCGGCCGGTGCCGTTCAGCGTCGTCTGCCGCCTCGAGGACCTGGTCCGCGAGCGCATGGGGGGGGTTCTGGTCGACATGACCACGCCGGATGGCCTCCACCCGCGGATCGAGCGGCAGGTGCTTGCCGAGGCGGTCTATGTCTGAACGGAAAGCCCTCCTCGTCCTCCACGATATCAACGACGCCGCGGACGCGATCGTCGAGCTGACCATGGGGATGACGTACGAGGGCTTCGTCGCGGACCGCGCGGTGCACGACGCGGTCCTCTACAACCTCCTCGTGATCGGCGAGGCGGTCAAGCGCCTCCCCTCCCGACTGACCGGCTCCCGGCCGGAGGTCTCGTGGCAGTCCGCGGCCCGGATGCGCGACCGCCTCGTCCACGGGTACTTCCATGTCTCGACGGCGATCGTCTGGGAGACGGTCGAGCAGGACCTTCCGGGGCTCCGGGCCGCGGTCTCGTCCCTGATCGAGGAAGAGGAATCGCGGGACAGGTGAGCCGGCGTTCGCTCCCGGCGACACCGGGACCACGGCCGAGGGGTGGATCCTCGCCTCGGGCCGGCCCGTCGCTTCGCGGATCCTCAAGGCCGGGCACCACGGGAGCGGCACGGCGACGGGAGGGGCGTTCGTCGGGGCCGTCGACCCGGCCGTGTCGGTGATCGAGGCCGGCCGGTTCAACCCGTACAGCCACCCCGACCAGGCCGTGGTGATGCGGCTGCAGGAGAGCGGCGCCGACGTCTACTCCACCGCCGCGAGCAGGACCGTCCGGATCACGGCGACGCGCACGGGGTACGAAGTCGATACCGTCAGCGGCCCGGAACTGCCGATCACGATTCCCGGGGCCGCGCTGCCGCCGACGGACCCCGACTTCGACGGCGACTTCGAGGACGTGAACGGCAACCAGCGGCGCGACTTCGCGGACGTCGTGATGGTCTTCAACAACCTCTACTGGATCGCCGCGAACGAGCCGGTGGTCCGGTTCGACTTCAACGGCAACGGCCGGATCGACTTCGCCGACGTCGTCTGGCTCTTCAACAACCTCTGAGCGGCGGCTCGCGGCTCCCTTTTCTTTTTCGATCACTCGCCGGCCCGTCCCCCTCCAGGTCCCCGGGCGGCCCGGGTTCCTGGACGCGCCGGGGCACACGGCGGATCTCAAGCGCTACCGGGCGCGGGGCTACGCGATGAAGAACAACCGGATCGCGGTCGTGGCCGACCGCTCCGAGGACCTGGTCGAGGTCAACCCGCCGTCGGTGAACCGCGTGGAGATGGCCGGCGTCACGGTGGAATACTGCCCGCCTCGGCCGGCGATGGGGTGATCGACGGCGATCCCCCGGAGGCCCGTGCGGCCGTCCCGGCCCCGAAGGGCATCCAGCGTTGACGCCCGGGGCATCCCTGGCAGCTCGGTGCAGCGCGCCCCGGGTCTCGAGGCCGGGGGCTTCACCCCGCCGTCCCCTCGACCTTCCGGTACTCGAGGTACGAGTAGACCACCAGGTAGACGGAGGCGACGAGGACCGGGACCAGGACAAACCACAGCGCATACCTCCCGAACAGCATCCCGGCGATCGCGATGATGCCCGCGATCTTGAAGAGGGTTCCGCCGCGGGCGTGGGTCTTCTTCCAGACCCGCTCGCTGCTCAGGGTCCAGGGGGTGCGGATGCCGACGAACCAGGTCTGCTCGGCGTGCTCGATCATGAACCCGAGATAGATGAAGATCGTCCCGATAATGGGGGGGAGGAGGACGGTGGGGCTGATCGGATAGCCCAGCGCCCAGAGGAGGATCCACAGCTGGAAGATGAAGAAATAGGCTGCGAAGACGAGGATGAACCCGTCGTAGTACCGCTGGAACTTCCGGTAATTCGCCCTGAGCGGGTCGATCCGCGGCAGTAGAAACAGCAGGGCCGTGAAGAGGACCATCACCAGCGGGACGATCAGGACCCCCCAGAGCGCCGGCAGGTACCCGTCCACCTCCCCCTCGATGTTCCAGTGCGAGGGGATCCGGTCGGGGAGCGCCGGATATGCGAGGACCGTGATCGCCAGCGTCAGGACGATGATGAGAATGATTCCGTAGCGGACTGGAGCCATCGGATCAGTATGAGGAGCCCCCGGTGCATTATCCTATCACCCGTGATATTCCCGGGGCGGGGAGGACCGGTCCCGCGTCGGGTCGGCGGTTTGTCCGGCACGGTACGAGCGCGCCGACCGTGTCCGGCGGGCGTCCTGCGGTGAAAGGCAACCGGATCGCGGTCGTCACGGACCGGGACACGGATGTCATCGAGGTGCACCCGCCCTCGCTCGGATCGGTGGACCCGGGTGGGTTCACGGTCGAGCAATGCCCGCCGGCGCCGGTGGCGGGATAGCGATTTCGGCGAATGGCCGGATCGACGTCGCCGACGTCGTCTGGCTCTTCAACATTCTCTGAGGGCCGGCATCCCCATCCTTTCTTCGCCGGCGACGGCCGGCCCGTCCTCCTCCAAGTCACCGAGCGGCTCGAGTTCGTCGACGCGCCCGGCCACGTCAAGGACCTGGAGAGGTATCACGCCCGCGGATACCGCATGGTTAACAACCGGATCGATATCGTGACCGACCACCCCGAGGACCTGGTCGAGGTACACCCGCCGTCGCTCGGGATGGTGGACCTCGGCGGCGTCACGGTCGAGCGGTGCCCGCCGGCGCCGGCGATGGGGTGAGCAGGGCCGGGACGGCAGAGCGTGCCACGACGGCCGGCCAGGCCGGAGATCGGCGCGCCTCCGGGGTGACATGAAGCGGTATCGGGTAGCCGCAGGCGAAAGAGTGTCACGGCAGATCGGCGGTATTATCTGCCGTCCCGCCGTCTCCCCCCCTCATGGCGATCGTGATCCGCGAACTCGTGCCCGAGGAGTTCCCGCTCGTGGACCAGCTCTGGGAGGAGTACCGGGGCAAGGAGACGGATCGGACCATAGACCGCGTCTTCGGCGCGTTCGCCGACGGCGAGCTGGTCGGGTCCACGCGCGTCCGGCATCATCCCGAAGGGCTCGAGGTCGACGGCGTCTTCGTCTCGGAGGCGCATCGCAGCGAGGGGCTCGCGGGCCGGCTCGTCCAGGCCGTGCTCGACGAGTTCGGCTCCGACACCATCTGGATCCACGCGACCATTCCGCTGGTCGGGTTCTACGGCTCGTTCGGCTGGGTGCCGATCGACGAGAAGGCCCTGCCGCCGACGATTCGCGAGCGGCTCGCGTCCTGCTCCGGCAACATGGCCGGCTGCGGGGCTCGCCCATGCGGCGCGACCCGGCCTAGGCGTGCTCGAGGATGAGCCCTGCGCCGATCTCGCCGATCGGTACGGCCCGGGCGAGGGTTCGACCTTCGTCTTCACCCTGCCGGCCGCGTGAGGAGCCGGTTCAGAGAGATAGCCTTATTAGCCGCTTTCTCCTGACTCTAAAAAGCCCATATCCATGACGCACACGCCCCCGCCCGAACTTTCGCCGGCGCGACCTGGACATTGGAAAATCCTCAGCCTGCTCCTCATCCCGTCCTATCTCGCCGTCATCGCGGTCCTCTATCTCATCGGGGGCACGGCCACCTTCACGGATCCCATCACGCTCCTCGTCCTGAACACGGTCTTTATCGGCCTCATTCCCCTGTACGTCGCGTATATCTCGTTCGTCTCGTTCCGGAGGAGCGGTCCTGTCAGCGTCCTGATGATGGGCGCGGGGATGCTCTTCTTCGGCCTGGGCAGCATCGCCACGGGACTGGTCGGGTTCCTGCCGAACTCGACCAATCTCGTCGTCACCATCTTCAATCTCTGCGCCTGCGCCGGGGCAGTTCTCCAGCTGGCCGGCGCGCTGACCGCCCTGATCGGGGCGGTCGTGCAGCCGGCCGAACGCCGGCCGGCGACGGTCGCGACGGCGTATGCCGGAGTCGCCGCGCTCTTTGCCGTCCTCCTTCTCGCCGCCTTCCTGGGGCTGACCCCCGCGTTCTTCACCCCCGGCACGGGGTCGACGGCCGTGCGCGACCTGGTCCTGGCCGGCGCCGTCGAGTCCCTCCTGCTCGCGTCCGTCCTCTTCTTTGTCCTCTACCGGAAGCAGGAGGAGGACTTCTTCTTCTGGTACGCGATCGGCCTGGCCATGCTCAGCCTCGGGCTCCTCGCCGTGGCCCTCATCATGGTCTTTGACGGCGCGTTCAACTGGGCCGCGCGGTTTGGGCAGTTCATCGGGGCCTGCTACATCCTCGTGGCCTTCATGGTCCTCCAGCGCCAGGCAGCGAGTGGAAACGTGCCGGTCCAGGAGATGCTGGCCCGGTTCTTCGGCGAGGCCGAGGCGAGCTACCGGCAGCTCTTCGAGACGGCCGCGGACGCGATCGTTGTCGTCGATCACGCCGGCCGGATCCTCCTCTGGAATGCGGCCGCGGAGAGGATGTTCGGGTACGCGGCCGACGAGGCGGTCGGGATGTCATTCACAAACCTCGTCCCCATCGCCAGTGACCCTTCATCCTATGCGGAGACCGCCGGGGCCGCCCGGGAGCTCGAGGCCCGGCGCCGGGACGGGACCTTCATCCCGGTCGAGATGACGGCCCCGACACGGGATGTCGGCGGCGAGGCGATCACCACCTGCGTCATCCGCGACCTCTCGGAACGGAAGCAGGCCGCGACGGCCCTGGCCGAGAGCGAGGAGAAGTACCGGTCGCTCGTCGACCTCTCGCCGGACGCGGTCGTCGTGCACCGTCGCGGGACCCTGCTCTACGCCAACCCGGCCGCCGCCCGCCTCCTTCGCGCGGAGCCCGGCGCGCTCGTCGGGACCGGGATCCTCGACCTCGTCCACCCTGACGAGCGGGATGTGGCCGTCGGGCGGATCGCGACCGTGCAGGACCGGGGCGAGGCCACGCCGCTGCGGGAGTTCCGGCTCCTGATCGACGGCGCCGTCATCGATGCCGAGGCGGTCAGCGGACCGGTGCGCTGGGAGGGCGGGCCGGCCGTCCAGGTCGTCATCAGGGAGATTACCGAGCGGAAGCGGGCCGAGGAGGCGCTCCGACGGTCCAACGAGGAGCTGCAGCGGTTTGCATACGTGGCGAGCCACGACTTGCAGGAGCCGCTGCGGAGCATTGTCAGCTTCAGCCAGCTCCTCAAGCGGCGCTACGGAGGGAAGCTCGGGGAGGACGCGGACGAGTACATCGGGTTCATCGTCGAGGGCGGCGTCCGGATGCAGGCCCTGATCCGCGACCTCCTCCAGCTCTCGCGGGTCGAGACGAACGCCAGGCCGCTCGTCCCGACGAACACCGGGGAAGTCGTGGCCGACGCGCTCCGCCTGATGGAGACGCCGATCCGCGAGGCCGGCGCGACGATCGAGGTCGGCGAGATGCCGGTGATCCTGGCCGACGCGGCCCAGCTCGAGCCGGTCTTTGCGAACCTGGTCGGCAACGCCCTCAAGTACCGCCGGCCAGACGTCCCGTGCCGGGTCAGGATCTCGGCCGAGCGGGCAAACGGCCTCTGGCGCTTTTCCGTGGCGGACAACGGGATCGGGATCGAGGAGGAGTACTTCGATCGGATCTTCGTCATCTTCCAGCGGCTCCACACCCGCGAGGAGTACGAGGGGACCGGGATCGGCCTCGCCGTCGTCCGGAAGATTGTGGAGCGGCACGGCGGTTCGATCCGGGTCGAGTCCACGCCCGGCGAGGGCTCGACCTTCGTCTTCACCCTGCCGGCCGCGTGATCTTTAGATATCCTTGGGCTGGCGTCTCGCCGACAAGCACTTCAGGCCTGCCGGAGACCATCGTTTATGCGATTGTCCGCGGTGACCCGGATGCTGACTATTCTGTCGATCGCCCTGCTGGTCGGCTACGGGTACATGCTCGAAGTCCGGGCGCTGTACTGGCCGGTCTGGCCGATCGAGTGGCAAACCGTCGCCGAGTTCGGCTTTCTCGTCTCCGCCTTCGTCGCCCTGGTCCTGGCCGGTCTCACCGGGCACCTCGCCCGCCGTTGATCCGACGTTTCCCTCCGCGTTCACTTTCACACCGCAACCTCACCCCGATATATACTTCCCCGTCCAGGATCTGATCGTCCGCCGCCTCACCACGACGGCGGCACCACATCGGAGATTTTTAGCATGTCTGTTAGAGACGGACGCGGCCCCTCCACCCTTCCCCGGCACCAGCGTGGCGGTCGGACGGGGCGCACGGTAACAAGGGGAGGCCGGCGATGATGGACTGGAAGGATCTTCCCTCTGTCGTCGCGCGCTTCCGGCGCTCCCGGGATGCGGCCGCTCCCGGGAAGCGGCCGTATCTGGATCTGATCCTGGGAGCGCTGGAATGGATCGATCCGGAGACCTTTGCCTCCCGCGACGACCCGGAGGAGGCGATCCTGAACGCGGCGCTGGAGTTCATGCGGAGGGATGACGAGGGTCGAGCGCTGGCGCGGGCGTTGCCACCCTGCCCCTGAACGTGAATTCAGATAACGGGAGGCACCGTGGGCATCCTGCTTGAGCCGGGCGTCTCGGTCGAGGCCGGTCGGCACACGGCGCTGGTCTCGCCGCCGAAGCTCCTGGTGGACCTGCTCCTGCAGCCGGAGGTCGACCGGTACACGACCCTCTACCTCTACGGCGTCAGCTCGCGGGTCCTGCACCGGCTCCCCCACCGGGCGCGGGGCTACGCGACGCGGGGCAACCGGGCCGCGGTCGTGACCGATCA